>JAJFUV010000065.1 GCA_021372245.1 Terriglobales bacterium | reverse complement strand
GGAAGGGCCGCGGGAAGGAGGTTCCGGCGCGGAGTGGGAGACCGTGCGGCGTGCAACGAGAACGGGGGAGCCGCTGGGATCGCGGGAATTCGTGGCCGAGTTGGAACACCGGGCGGGCAGGAGATTGCGCGTCTTGGCGCGAGGACGGCCCAGGGGGAACTCTCCGGCGCCGGAGGAGAACGCCCGTCAGATCTGCCTGTTTGCACAGTGAGACGGGAAAATGTGTCTCCACTGTCCCCTTTTGTGAAACCGCTGTGTAGAGATATAAACTCGAGCAATAAGCAGTTGCGCGGCATGTGACGGCTGTTGTTATAGTCTAGGTACGCGGTTGTCACTTTCTGAAGGAGAGACTATGAGGATGCTGAAGCTGGTTCTACCGGCAGCGGTGCTTGCCGCCGGTTTTCTGGCGTTAACCGCAACTTCCTACGCCAAGCCTGAGTACTCCAAGAAGGAGAACAAACCCTGCACGTTCTGCCATGTGAAGGCGGGACAGAAGGATTTGAACGACAACGGTAAGTACTACAAGGAAAAGAAGACTCTGAAGGGCCTCAAGGTCCAGGAGAAGAAGAAGTAGTATTTGTAAACGCATCGGCCGGCGTTTCAATATGTACAGAACCTCGCGGCGTGGGTTTCTGCACCTTACAGCTTCGCTTGCGGCGGCCCGCGGGTCGCCGCAAGACTCTTACGAGACCCACGCCAAGGGAATTCGCATTCTGCCCGGGGCCTGGCGCCCGCATTACCCCTGGGAGCACATCGCCTGGATCAGCCCACCCTGGCCGAGCCAGGACTACATCTGGCTGGACTTCCCGGAGGCGATCTTTACGAACCAGGGGCTGCTGTTCTTAAGCCACGTCAATCCGCCTTTCCCGACCGTCTTCCATGACCTTCCGCCGGTCGCGTGGCAGCGAGCAGCGGATGGTATTTCTTACGAGCGCAAGCTGCCCAATGGCATAAGTTTCGGCGGCAGCGTCAAGAAGAAGAGTGACTCGGTGGCGGCGCTTGAATTGCACCTCGGCAACGGCACGAGAGAACCGCTGAAGGACATCACGCTGCAGACCTGCGCTTTCCTCCGCGCCATCCGCGAGTTTGCCGACTACACCAACTCGAACAAATACGTACATCTCGCCAAAACCGGGTGGCTACCGCTTGCGGCTCCGATTCCGGAAGGCGCGGCAGGACCCTATCGGGTCGGATGGAGGACTTCGGGGCGGCCGGTGGCGGACCTTCCCGTAGCTGTGGTGGTCTCCCGCCAGGCGCCGCGCCTGATGGCCATGACCTGGGAAACCGACACGATCTCGATGGTGGCCAACCCGAATCACCCCTGCGTACACGCCGATCCGAAATTCAAGGACCTCGCGCCGGGCGAGGCGGCCTCCATCCACGGCAAGCTCATCTTCTTCGAAGGCAAGCTCGAGGACTTCGACTTTGCGAAATACTGATAGAATCCTTGGGTATGATCCAAGGGATAGAGCATTCGGCGATAGCGTCTCCGGACCCCGATAGTCTGGCGGCATGGTACGTGAAGTATCTGGGCTTCACGGTGGAAGATCACAACCCGGCCACGCGCAACTATTTCATCGTGGCCAAGAACCATTCGCGCATCGAGATCATCCTCGCCGAGAGCGGCCTGCAGCCGATCAAAATGAAGGATTCCGGCCTGCGCCACCTGGCGCTCATCACGGACGACTTCGATGCCGATTACCAGAACATCAAAGCATCCGGCGTCAATTTCCTGAGCGAGCCCGGCACACGCGGCGGCAACCAGGTCGTCTTCTTCCAGGACCCCGAAGGCAACGTGCTGCACCTGATCAAGCGTCCGGTGCCGTTGACCTAGCCGCGGGAAACTGAGCGATTCGTTTGGCGGGCCAGGTAGAAGGTACGGTGGCCGGGCCTGACGAACGGGTCGTGTTTCAAGAACTGGCCCACGTCCCAGGCGCGGATGCGATCGAAACCCGCGGTGCGAAGCGCGCGTCGGATCTCCGCGCCGCTCCAGCAAACTTCCTCGACACGCTCGTGGTAACGCCGCCAGAGCCGGCCCTCGCGGATGAACCATTCGACGTCGCTCCAGGCGCGATCGTGCGCGCTGTCGTTGCCGTTGCGCATGGCGAGCACGACGCCGGGCCATTCTCGCCACCACGTGTGGACCCAGGTCTCCTTGAACGCCAGCCGGGTGTTCACGTCGAACCAGAAACAACCGCCCGGCCGCAGCGCGCGTGCCACAGAGTCCGCCACTTGGACCAGCCCCGCCTTACTCGGGACATGGTTCAGTGCGTCAAACTGGCATGTCACCAAATCCACCTGCTCGGGCAGCTCAAAACTGCGCATGTCGGCGCGCACAACCCGCACTTTTACCCCTGCCTTGCGGGCTTTCGCTCGGGCCAGCCTGCAGAAGTCGGGAGAAAGATCTACGGCGTACGTTTTGATCCCTTTTTGCGCAAACTCGACGGCCAGGGTACCTGTTCCGCAAGCGAGGTCGCAGGCGGACTCGATTCTTTCCGTGAGCCCGCCAAGCATGTGTTCCCGCGCACCGGCCATCCAGGGGATGAGGCCGGCGCAGAACAGGTCATAGTAGACGGCCAGCCAGTGGTACGGACGGACGCTGGAAGTTGATGGCATACCATTCATATGCCATCAACTCCATCCGCGTGGCAAGCGCTACTTTCAGATGAATTTGTACTCGCCCGGCACAGGCAGCGGCGGTGCCGTCATCTTCACGTCGTAGCCGAAGGTCTTGGGCATGAGGTCCTGCTTCGAATTCAGAATCATGTCCCAGGTGATTTCGAGGCCCGAGTACGCGGCTTCCCTCGCCATGATACAGGTCAAGGTGCTCTCGGCAACCTCTTGGCCGTGATTGATGTACGGGCCAGTGCCACGAACACTGTATACCAGGTCCACGTGTTCCTGGATCTGCGGATTGACAGCGGGCTTCCCGCCCATGTCGCGGCAGTCAGATCGGCCCCTACTGCCCACCAGAAGCTCGTACACCTTGTAGTAGCAGCCTTTGGGATACTGGCGGCATTCGCTGATCAGCTTCAATCCGTTCGGATAGGTAAACTCCGAGCGCAGATGATCGTAAATGTTGCCGTACAGTTCCGTGCGAGGCCTCCAGGCCGCGCCGCCGCTCGCCACCACCTTAACCGGGTGCATGCCGACGAACCAGTTGATCAGGTCGATGTTGTGGAAATGCTGCTCGACGATCTGGTCGCCGCAGAGCCACAGGTAGCTGTACCAGTCGCGATGCTGCCACTCCATGTCGCCCCACTTGGGATCCCGCTCCTTGGCGTGCATCACCGGACCGGAATAGTAGCCCACATAGGCGGCCGCGATGTCGCCGATCGCGCCGGCTTGCACCTTCGCCCGAGTCTGCCGGATGGCGCTGTTCGAGCGGTTCTGGGCTCCGCTCACAACGGTGAGTTTCTTCTCTTTGGCCTTGAGCGCCGCGGCCATAAAGCGCCGCACACCGGTCGCGTCGGTCGCAATAGGCTTTTCGGCAAAAACGTGCTTGCCGGCGTTGATGGCCGCCTCGAAATGCATCGGGCGGTATCCCGGCGGCGTGCACAGCAGCACGATGTCGACGTCGCTCGCGATCAGCTTCTGGTACGCGTCGAACCCGACGAAACGGTTCTCAGCCGGGACATTGACCTTCGAGGCGATGGCAGTGTTGCGCGGGTCCTGCCGCAGCCTGTCCAGGCAATTGAGCAGCTTGTCTTCGAAGACGTCGGCAAGCGCGGTTACTTCCACTTCGTCGTTACCCTGTAAGAACTGGGTGGCCGCGCCCGTTCCGCGGCCACCGCACCCAATAAGCCCTGCCTTGAGCTTTCGAGCTTGCATGAGAATGTCCTGTCTAGATGAACTTGTACTCGCCAGGAACCGGCAGAGGCGGAACTGTCATCTTTTCGTCGTAACCGAAAGTCTTGGGCATCAGATCCAGCTTGCTGTTCATGATCATGTCCCAAGTGATTTCCAGCCCCGAGTAGGCTGCTTCGCGCGCCATGATGCAGGTCATGGTGCTCTCGGCCACCGTCATGGCGTGGTTGATGTACGGCCCGTCGCCGCGGATGGAGGCTACCAGGGCCATGTGCTCGCGAACGTAGGGGTTCTCCAATGGATCATGGAAGCCCTTGCGGACATCCTGCTTCGTGCCGGAACCCATGTCATGGCAATTGCTGCGGCCCTTGGTGCCGATGGCGAGTTCGCTGACATCCTGGTAGCAACCCTTGGGGTACTGCCGGCAGTGGCTGGACATGTGCTCGCCGTTCGCGTATACGAAATCCGCTGTCAGGTGGTCGTAGATGTTGCCGTAGATTTCGTTCCTGGGACGCCACACTGCGCCGCCGCTCGCCACCACCTTCACCGGATGCGTGCCCATCACCCAGTTGCAAACATCGATGTTGTGCAGGTGCTGCTCCACCACCTGGTCGCCGCAGATCCAGACGAAGGAGTACCACTGGCGGTGCTCCCAGGTCATGTCGCCCCACTTGGGGTCGCGTTCCTTCTGGAAGACCACGGGGCCACCGATCCAGTTCGCGTAAGCCGCGACGACGTTGCCGATCGCTCCATCGTGGATCTTCTTGACGGTTTCCTGGTAGTCGCGCGCGAAGCGCCGCTGGGCGCCGCTGACCACCGTCAGTTTCAACTCTTCCGATTTCTTCGCCGCGGCCATGAAACGGCGCACACCCACCGGATCGGTACCGAACGGCTTTTCGCAGAACACGTTCTTCTTGGCGTCGATGGCGGCCTCGAAGTGCATCGGCCGATAGCCCGGCGGCGTGGCCAGCAGGACCACGTCGATGTCGCTGGCAAGCACCTTCTTGTAAGCGTCAAAGCCCACGAAGTGGTGTTCCTGGTCGACCTTGATGCGATCCTTCAGCTTCGGATTCTTCTCTACGTCGCGGAGTCTCGCAAGCGACTTCTCGAGTTTGTCCTCGAAAATGTCGCCCATGGCGACCAGTTCCACGTTCTGGGAGCCGGTCATCAGGTCGATGACGGCCTGCGTACCGCGGCCGCCGCAGCCGATCAAGCCGGCCTTCAGTCTCTCCTTGCCTGCGCCGCGCACAAGTTCGGGCCGCAGAATGGTGAAAGCGGAAGCTCCCACGCCAGCCGTACCGGAATTCCTCAAAAAAGATCGTCTCGATAAGTTATTCAAAGGTTGCTCCTATGGATCAATGCCTCGGTCGGGACCATTTTACAACCAACCGGCTTTTGGTTTACAGCGGTGCGACTTATATTCGTGTTCAGCCTGGCTGGCCGATGTCTGGATCCGCGGAAGGCCCTGCGAGACAATGTTATTTTGGCCCATCGGCCGAGTGAGGAGAGCACAATGCCTGCAATCGAAGGTGTGAACGTTGTGATGGTTGGTCCCCGTCGTCCCAGTGGACATGAGATGGACCTGGCGGCCACGCTTGAGTTGATCGATTTTCACAATTCGACCGGGGTGAAGGGCATCGCGGTCATGGGAACCACGGCTGAGTTCGTGCACCTGGATTTCGAGGAGCGCAGCAAGGTGATTCCCCTGGCAGTAAAGCGCTCTAAACTGCCCGTGATAGCCGGTGTGACGCATTCGACGCTGGATGGCTCGATATCCCTCGGCCGCGGAGCCGCTGCCGCCGGCGCGGCCGCCCTGCTGGTGATGCCGCCGTACTTTTTCCGTTACCAGCAGGAAGAAATCCGTGAGTTCTATCTGCGGTTTGCCGACGCCATCAACGGCGCGGCTCCCATCTTCCTCTACAACATCCCATTTTTTACCAACGAGATAGCGTGCGATACGGCGATCGATCTGATGTCGACCGGCCAGTTTGCCGGCATCAAGGACTCCAGCGGCAAGTGGGAGTATTACACCCGGCTGCGCGACCTGCGCGCCAGCAAACCGTTCACATTGCTGATCGGAAACGATGCGATCTTCACCCGCGCTCGTACGGATGGGGCGAACGGCGTCATCTCCGGCGTGGCCTGCGGCGTTCCCGAGTTGATGGTCGGATTGGACCGCGCCATCAGCGCGAAAGACACGGCGAAGGTGGCGCAGCTCGAAGCGCGTCTGCAGGAATACATCAAATGGCTCAACGAGTTCCCCACCCCGCTGGGGGTGAAGGAAACAACGGCCATGCGTGGTTTGAAGGTCGGCCCGCATGCAATTGCGCTCAGCCCGGCGCGGCAGCGCAAGCTCGAGGAGTTCCGGGAGTGGTTCAAGGGCTGGCTGCCGCAGATACAGAAAGAGGTAGCCTAGTAGTTGATGTCCGATAGTTCCCGACTGGATTCCACACAAGTCGCGGAGGATTTTCGCCGCGCCGCTCATCAAGCTGTCGATTGGATTGCCGATTACCTGGCAGACCCGAGAGAATATCCGGTGCTCCCCGCCGTCCAGCCGGGTGAGTTGACGGACCGCCTTCCGCAATCGGGGCCGGAAACCGGAGAACCGATCGAGCGTTCCCTCGAAGATTTTCAAAAACTCATCCTTCCGGCTACGACCCACTGGAACCACCCCGGTTTCATGGCTTTCTTCGGCTCCTCGGCTTCCGGGCCGGGCGTGCTGGGCGAAATGCTCTGCGCCGCCCTCAATACGAACGCCATGGTCTGGAAGTCCGGGCCTGCCTCGACCGAACTTGAGCAGACCGTATTGGGATGGTACCGGCAGTGGCTGGGGCTACCGGAAGATTTCTTCGGCGTCATTTACGACACCGCGTCGATGAGCAGTACGCACGCCATGGCGGCGGCGCGCCAACTGGCCGATCCGGAATGCCGGCAGCGAGGCACACGCAGCGGCCTCACCGCTTATATTTCGACGCAGACTCACTCCTCGATCGAGAAAGCGGCCATTGCTCTCGGCATCGGGCAGGAGAACGTCCGCAAATTGGAGGTGGACGACGAGTATCGGATGAGACCCGATCTGCTCGCCTCCGCCATCGAGCAGGATCTTGCGGCGGGACGCAAGCCCTTCTTTGTCACCGCCACAGTGGGCACCACATCGACAACCAGCATCGATCCCGTGCCCGAAATCGCCGACATCGCCGAACAGCATGGGCTTTGGCTCCACGTTGACTCGGCTTACGGCGGCGCGGCGGCGATCGTGCCGGAGCTCCACCACATCTTCAAGGGAGTGGATCGGGCGCAATCTGTGGTGACGAACCCGCACAAGTGGCTGTTCACGCCTTCCGATTGCAGCGTTTTCTACACGCGCCGGCCCGACATGCTGCGCGAGGCGTTCTCGCTCATCCCGGAATACTTGCGGACCAAGGATCACCCGCGCGCCGTCAACCTGATGGATTACGGCCTGCAACTCGGGCGCCGTTTCCGCTCGCTGAAGCTCTGGTTCGTGATGCGCTACTTCGGCCACCAGGGCCTCCAGCAAATCCTGCGCAACCATGTCCAATGGGCGCAAGATCTGGCTGCTCAGATCCGCGCGGATTCGCGCTTCGAGATCATGGCTCCGGCGCCGCTTTCGGTCGTCTGCTTCCGGTTGCGGTCCACGGATGAGGCGAACCACCGTCTTATCGACAAGGTGAACGCATCGGGGAAGGTGTTCCTCTCGGGAACCGTACTCAAGGGTAAGTACACGATCCGCCTTGCCATCGGAAACATCGGTACCACTTGGGCCGACGTGGAACAGGCCTGGAACCTGGTCAAAGCGGCTATTTAGCGCGGTCCGGGCGGCGGGATCAGTTAGCCGCTACCCCGGCGTGCATCGAGGCAGGGCGACTATCCAAGCGGCGAACTTCCTCTTCCAGGCGCGCCAAGTCTGTCTGGACAGCACCGAAGTCCCTGCAGGCCGTGGCACGGAGGATTCGGCGGGCGCATTCGGAGAGATCCGAGGCCGCCAGGCGGTCCGCGGCATCCTGTAGCTTCTGAGCCTCGGCCATGGTCCCGGCTTCGTCCTCGCGACAGGCCGCCTCGCGGAGCTTATCCAACCGCACAGGCGAAAGCTGCATGAACAGGACCGACATATCTCGGGTCTGCGCGCGCCGGGTGCGGTCCGCTGCCAAGGCCGGCAAGACACTCGCCAACGCCTGATCCTGGGAAGCCAGGACGAGGCGCAAGTTCACGGTGAACGTAGTGCCGCTACCGACCTCGCTCTTCACGCGGATATCTCCGCCGAGGGCCTCGACCAACCGGCTGGTGATGGCCAGCCCCAATCCCGTGCCGCCGTACTTGCGGCTGATGCTGCCGTCGGCCTGGGAGAACTTTTCGAAGATCAACGGCAGTTTTTCGGGTGGAATGCCGCAGCCCGTGTCGGCGACCTCCAAATCGAGGTTGAAGCGGTCTTGCCCGGGATCCGGTGTGCCGTTCAGGCGGACCGTCACGTGGCCAAGCTCCGTGAATTTCACGGCATTGCTGAGCAGGTTGTGCAGGATCTGCCGCATACGGAGGGGGTCGCCCGTGAACCGGCCGGGGAATTCCGGAGGAATCTCGACCGACACCCGGATGCCTTTGTCGCGCGCCCGTGGCTCCTGCGCATGGACGCAATCGGCCACCACCAAGCGCAGATCGAAGGGGATGTGCTCGATCACCATCTTGCCGGACTCGATCTTGGAAAGGTCCAGGACGTCATTGAGCAGCGCCAGAAGAAGGTTCGCGCAACGCTGCGCCGTTTCGAGCTGCTCGCGCTGTTCCACGGTCAGCGGCCCGTCCAGCACCATATCGATCATGCCCATCACACCGGTCATGGGCGTGCGCAGCTCGTGCGACATGTTGGCCAGGAACTCGCCTTTCACCTCGCTGGCTGTCTCCGCGCGCCGCGTCGCTTCCTGGAGATCTTCCGTGCGCCGCCGGATGCGCTCCTCGAGCATCTCGTGGTGGCTCCGAATCTCCTCACGCGAGGCTTTCAGCGCTTCGATCATGCGATTGAAGCTCTGGCCCACCAACTCGATCTCGTCGCCGGTCCGGCTGATCTGCAACGGCTCCAGCCGTCCTTCACCAACCGCCGTCAGCCCTCTCTGCAGCAGGGCCAGAGGTCTCACCATCAGCAGGATCGTGAAGCAAGCGATGGCGCCGGCCGCCAGCACCACCACTCCCGTGACCAGGATGCACTCCACCAGATCGAAGCTGCCGTGCCCGATGGCGTACGCCAACACGATCACCGCCACCCAGAACACAAGTAGGGCGGTGAAGACAGAGAACTTCGTCGCCAGCGACCGGTTTAGCGGCAAGTGGGCCACGCTATGTTCTTGGGATGCTCCTGTCATCTATCGTCGCTTCTTTTGCGATCAGCCCCCATTGGTAGAACACCTTAGCAGTGCCTAGGGCACATCTCTGATAAACTGAAACGGGCCGGGAGGGGTTCCCGCCTGATCCAGTTCCCGGAGAACAGCGCGACACTGGATACTGCCTTGAATTTCTATATCGGACGCAGGAGTGCGAATATGAGCCAAATCATCGCTACTGAGAATGCCCCCCGGGCCATCGGCCCTTACTCACAGGCCGTAGTTGCCAATGGCTTCGTATTCCTGAGCGGGCAGATCCCGCTGGATCCGGCGACCAACCAGATTGTGGAGGGCGATGTCGCGGTGCAGGCCGAACGCGTATTGGAGAACCTCAAAGCGGTGCTCCAGGCGTGCGGTTCTTCGCTCGGCAACGTCGTGAAAACGACCGTGTTTTTGAGGGACATGGCGGACTTCCCGCGCATGAACGAGGTCTATGGCCGTTATTTCCCAGCGAACGCTCCCGCGCGGTCGACCGTGCAGGTGGCCCGCCTTCCCCGCGACGTGAGCGTGGAGATCGAGGTTATCGCCGTGGCCGGCTAAGGGCCGGCCTCAGTGCGCCGAATACTGCGGTTGCGGCGAGTTCAGCTTGATGGGGACGGTTTTCTCTTCCTCGCTCACTTCCACCATTTGACCGAAGGTCTGGTAACCCTTGGCAATCACCTGGATGAGGATTTTGCCTTGCGGGATCGGGGGAATGCTTGCGACGCCTTCCTGATTGGTACGCAATTCCCAGTGCGTCCGGACCTTCTTGCCGAACTTGGCGACCGAGCGTCCCTCGACGAAACGCACGATCACGCTGGCGCGGTCGACGGGCTTATCGCCCGGGCTGCGCACCTCGATGCGGAGCTTGGTCATGGGCGGGTCGGCCAGGAGCGGAAAAGCCGCGGCGAAGAGAATAGCCAGAAACGACGTTCGCGTCCACATAATCCATCATTATCTCAAAGGCTGGCGGCGTGGGAGATGGCCTCCGCCGCCGAGTAACCGCTGCGCACGGCGCCCTCCATGGTGGCGGGCCAGCCGGTGCGGGTCCAGTCGCCCGCCAGAAACAGGTTCCGGTAGCGCGTTTGCGTGCCGGGGCGCAAGGCGTCCAGGCCGGGCCGGGCCGAAAAAGTGGCTTTCGTTTCCTTGACGACGTGAGCCTTTTCCAGGCGCGCTTCCCGAACCGCGGGTAGATAAGCGCCTAACTCGCGCAGGGCTGTTTCGATCACCTCCGCGCGGCTCTTGTCCACCAGGCCGCGCGAGGCGCTCACCACCACCAGCAGGTAGCGGCCTTCGCGTTTGTTGAACATCCAGTGCAGCGTGCCATCGAGCAGCACGGCGTGCGGCAGGTCCGTCACCGGGCGGTCGAACCACAAGTGGATACCGGTGATGGGTGATTGGCCGAACTCAGCGGCGGGGATCCGGAGCGGCGCGAGCAGCGCCGAGGCGCGGTCCACAGGCAGCGCGGAAACATAGTAGTCCGCACGTTCGACGCGGTCTCCGATGCGCACGCCCCGCACCTCGTTCTCATCCAAAAGCACTTCGGATACCGATGTCTGCAAATGGATTGTGACGTTACTGTAGCGCCGCCAAGCGCCGGCGCCGTACAGTTCGCCGAGCGGCACGGACGGCACGCCCATGGCGCTATCGCGAGGTCCTCCCAGCATGCCGGTCTTGAGAACCTGAAAGCCGTGCGAGGCAGCCATGCGATCCAGGTCTTCGTTCACGGCGCTGACCAGCACGGGCTTCCAGAATCGCTCGATCAGACGGCCCGGCTGGCGCTGAGAGTCCAGCCATTCGCGCATGGTGATCTGGTCGAGTTCGTCCCGGGTACGCCTGTCCCGCCGCATGCGGGCCAGCGCGCACGCCAGGGCGAACTTCTCACCGGCGGTAAGGAACTTCAGGGATGCGAAAGAACCGGCGAAATGCAGAGGCGCCGGAAGGAGGCCGGACTTAAGCGTCGACAGCCTGCCGCCCGGCTCCAGAAAGTAGTAGCGATCGTGGAAGCGCACCTTGCCGGCGACACCCAGCCGCTCATAGAAATCGAGCAGCTGTTCGCAACACCCAAGCAGGATGTGCTGGCAGTTGTCGATCACCTCGGTTTCGCTGTGAGGGTAAGGATAGGAAGTTGCGCGTCCGCCCAGGAATCCGCGCTCTTCAAATAAGTGGACCTGAAAGCCGGCGTCCGCCAGCCGAACGGCTGCCGCCAGGCCCGCCAGCCCGCCGCCGGCGATGATCACATCGCTCATCTAGGCCACGGGCACGCGGGCACGCTTGCCGCCTCCGCCTCCACTATCCAGCAACTGCATGGCGATCCACACGAAAGCCGCCAGGAACAGGACGTAGAGTATGTCTCCGAAATTCGGCATGCCTATTTGATTATCGGACCCAATCGCTGATTCACCAATGACTAGGAGTCCCGGTACTTCAAGCTGGTTTCCGGACCGCTCCGTATAGTTTCACTACGTTCTCAATCAAGCGAAAACCGCAGTCGCCTTCCAGGGTGAGCATCGACTCGGGATGGAACTGAACGGCCTCAATCGGCAGATCGCGGTGCCGCACGCCCATGATGACGCCATCTTCCGTCTCGGCGGTGATCTCCAGGCATTCCGGGAGCTTTTCACGCTTGGCGAACAGAGAATGATACCGGCCCACGGTAAAGCGTTCCGGCAGCCCCGCGAAAATGCCGCGGCCGAAGTGATGGATCACCGACGGCTTCCCGTGCATGGGGTAGTCCAGCACACCCAATTCGCCGCCAAAGGCTTCGACGACGCCCTGCAATCCCAGGCACACCCCGAAAACGGGCACCCCGAGTTGGGCCGCGTGAAGGACCAGTCCTGGCACGCCGAAATCGCCGGGACGGCCCGGGCCGGGGGAAATCAGGATCATGTCCGGCTTGACCTGCCCAATCAGCTCCAGCGGGAAGCCGGAGCGGTAAGTGACCACTTCGGCGCCCGTCTGGCGGGTGTAATTGGCCAGAGTGTGGATGAAACAGTCGTCGTTATCCACCAGCATCATACGGACGCGGCGAGCTGGCGCCGGCGCGGCGGCGGGGCCGGCCGGAGAAGCAGCCGGCGCCCCTTCGCCTTTGAGAGCGCGGAAGAATGCCGTGGCCTTCAAGCGCGTTTCTTTCTCTTCCATGGCCGGGACGGAATCGTACAACAGCGTGGCCCCTGCCGGGTAAGTGGCGACACCGTCCTGCAAATGCACGGTGCGGATCATGATGCCGGTGTTCATGTCGCCATTGAGCGAAATCATGCCCACCGCACCGCCGTACCAGCCGCGGGCGTCCTTTTCCAGGTCTTCGATCGCTTGCGCGGCGGCCTTCTTGGGCGCGCCGATCACGGTGACGGCCCACATGTGGGTGAGGAACGCGTCGAGCGAATCGAAGCCTTCGTCCAATCGGCCTTCCACGTGGTCCACCGTGTGGAAGATACCCGCATAAGCCTCGATGAGGCGCCTCCCGATCACGCGCACCGAACCGGGCACCGAGACGCGCGACTTGTCGTTGCGGTCGACATCGGTACACATGGTCAGCTCGGATTCTTCCTTGGGCGAGTTGAGCAGCGCGCGGATGTTCTCGGCGTCGCGCAGTGGATCGCCAGTGCGGCGCGCGGTGCCCGAGATGGGGCAGGTCTCTACGCGGTCGCCCTCGACGCGCACGAACATCTCCGGCGAGGCGCCCACCAATTGTTCGTCGCCCAATTGAAGCAGAAACTGGTACGGGCTGGGGCTGGCGTGCTGTATGCGTTCGAAGAGCCGGCTGGGGCTGGCCGTGTAAGGCGAGCGGAAAGTCTGCCGCAGCACGACCTCGTAATACTCGCCGCGGCGCATCCCCTCGCGCACGGTCTCCACCATGGCCATGTACTCTTCCGGCGTGTGGTCGCTTTCGATGGGCGCTGTTTCCGCTCCTTCGGGCGCAGCCGCCGGAGCGGGGACCGGGTCCCCGCCGCCCGCCAGGGCTAGCGTGGAGAACTCCGCACGGTCGAAGTCGTACTGGTAGCGCTCGATCTGTTCCTTCTTGCGGTCCATGTAGTAGATGTCGTCGCAGAAGAACAGGTGAAGGTCTTTCTGTTTGTTGCGCTCCAGGCGCGTGTGTATGGGATCGAAGCGGAAAAGCAGGTCGTATCCGAAAGCGCCCACCAGCGGCAGGCGCGAATCGCCGCCGGCGCGGAATTCGTCGATCAGCGCGCGCAGAATGGAGAACACCGATGGCTGCTTGCTGCGCTGTTCTTCGGGGAAAAGCGCCGGCAGGGGCTTCAACGTGCCGGCCAGCGCGCCGTGCTCGAACCCGACCGACTCCCAGTGAGGATGCGGCTCGATGACGGGCAGCAGGATATCGAGCAGCACCTGGCCGCGCGCGTTGAGCGGACGGAACTCGACGCGGCGCTCCCGCGACACGATTTCCAGCGGCGGGCAAACCGAAGCGATATCCCAGCGCGAGTAACGCCCCGGGTACTCGTAACCGGAAGAGAGATAGAAGCCGCGGTACTGGTCGAGCTGCTCCAGCATACTCCGCAAACCCTTCTTGTAAGGGACCTTGGAGATGCTCCGCGTGACCTCAATCCCGCTGGGTGTGGAAAAGCGGAACTTGCGCATGACGAATCCTGGGAAGGAGTGGAATGATCCCTCAGGATAGCATGGGGCGGGTATGGAAGGCGGTTGCTTTCGCATCCACACCGGATGGAATAATTCTCCCGGCTTGGCTCAGCTCAGTGGCTACAACGCCGCGATAGAGGAGATCCGGACATCTTCCGGCCCGCGGTAAATGGTAAGGTTGTAGTTTCCGGGGTCGATTCGCCTGCCTTCCACTTACAGGAAGCCGGATGGAATCGACCGGATCCGAATCGTCATGAGTAGCAACAAGAAAAGCATGTTCACGACCGAGGACGGTCAGAATCTCGTCTTCACTTTCATCCTGGTCAGCTCGCTATTCCTCCTCTGGGGCTTCTGCAACGGGATGATCGACGTGATGGACAAACACTTCCAGGACGAACTGGGGCTCACGAAGTCGCAATCCGCCTGGGTGCAGTTCGCCCACTATCTGGGCTACTTCCTGATGTCCATACCCGCCGGATGGCTGGCCGTCAAGCTTGGTTACAAGGGCGGAATCATTGTAGGGCTGCTGATCGTCGCATTGGGGGGCTTCTGGTTTATCCCGGCTACGCGCATCCATGAAATGGTGAAACTGGGCTCGGTCAGCCCGGCGACGGCGTTTGTGATGTTCCTGATAGGCGTCTGTGTAATCGCGACGGGCCTCACTTTCCTCGAGACCATCGCTAACCCTTACACGACCGTGCTGGGCGACAAGCAATTCGCGGCCACGCGCATCAACCTGGCCCAATCGTGCAATGGCATCGGCTGGATCTTCGGTCCCATCGTCGGCAGCATGTTCTTCTACTCCAAGGATGCCATGGGCAACAACACCGGCAGCCAGACGCTTTACATACCGTACATGGGCGTGGCATTCGCCGTCATCGGGATCGCCGTCATCTTCTACTTCGCCAATGTTCCGGACATCAAGAGCAAGGACGATTACCACCTGGACAACTCC
This sequence comes from Terriglobales bacterium, assembly GCA_021372245.1. Classification (GTDB taxonomy): domain Bacteria; phylum Acidobacteriota; class Terriglobia; order Bryobacterales; family Bryobacteraceae; genus JAJFUV01. Next base: position 7,866 of record JAJFUV010000065.1, on the reverse strand, counting down.
ACTTCAGGCGCTTCGCATTCCATCTGGTCGCACCCGCACTTTGTGCTGGCGGTGGTGGCGCAGTTTCTCTACGTCGCAGCTCAAGCCGGCATTTTCAGTTTCTTCATCAACTACATGACGGCCGAGGTACCGGCGATTCCGGCGCGATGGGACGCGGCGCTGACCAATCTGTCTTCAAACGCAGGGTTCCTGAGCAACTGGCTGCGGGGCTGGTTTGAAACGAACAAGGACGGAGTGCTGGCGATCAGCAACAAAGGCGCATCCAACCTGGCATCGCTAGGTTTTGTCTGTTTCCTCATCGGCCGTTTCAGCGGCGCAGCGATTCTGAGAAAATTCTCCGCCCACAAGGTGCTCGGCTTGTATGGCGTGATGAACGTCATCATGACGTTCGTGGTTTTCCTCAAGATCGGCTGGATCTCGGTGGCCTGCGTGTTCCTGAGCTATTTCTTCATGTCGATCATGTTCCCGACCATTTTCGCGCTGGGTATCTTCGGCCTCGGCGCCCGCGCGAAGAGAGCATCCTCGTTCATCGTGATGGCCATCATGGGCGGCGCCGTCCTGCCGAAGTTGATGGGGCACGTCGCCGACGTCTACAACATGTCGCGCGGGTTCATCGTGCCGATGTTCTGCTTTGCGTTCGTGGCCTTCTATGGTTATAACTGGCCCAAGTTCAGCAAGGCGAAGTCGCTGAACAGCGTGGCGCCAGTGGCGCACTAAAGAAGAACGGCCCCCTTCAGGTTCTTCTTGACCAAAATGGACAGTTACTGCACAATCTAAGCTCCGGCGCCGTTTGACGCCGGTTAGGAGGCCGTTTTGATTCAACCGACTACCGGCGTCACGCGCCGCTATGCCATCAGATCCGCCGCCTTCACAATTCTCCCCACCGGCCTTGCGCGGGGTTACGCGGCGAACGAGAAACTGAATCTCGGGATCATCGGTCTCGCCGGCATTGGTGGGGTCAACGCGAAAGCGTTCCACACGCTGGGCGAAAACATCGCGGCCTTGTGCGACGTCGATTCACGTGTACTGGATAAGCGCGGCGCGGAGTATCCGGCGGCGAGGAAGTACACCGATTTCCGGAAGATGATCGAGAAGGAAAAGCTCGACGGCGTCATCGTCGCCGTGCCGGATCACAACCACGCCTACATTAGCGTCTGGGCCATGAAGCACGGCCTGCACGTCTACTGTCAGAAGCCGCTCACGCCTTCTGTTCACGAGGCGCGCATCATGGCTCGCGTGGCGGCGGAGACGAAAGTGGTCACGCAGATGGGAACGCAGACCAGCTCGGAACCGCGCACGCTGCGGACCGTGGAACTGATCCAGTCCGGCGCGCTGGGCGAGATCACCGAGATCTACATGACCACGGATCGCCCCATTTGGCCTCAAGGTCTGGACCGGCCGGAGGGTGAGGATGCGGTGCCCCCGGAATTGGATTGGGACCTGTGGCTCGGCACCGCGCCCGCACGGCCGTTCCGTGACAGGTGGCCGGAAGGAAGTGCCGTTTACAGCCCAGCGAGGAAGCGGCAGTTCCGGTCCGGACCCTGCGTGTACCATCCGCTGACTTGGCGTGGTTGGACGGATTTCGGCAGCGGCGCATTGGGCGACATCGCGCCGCACAGCATGAACGTGATCTTCATGGCTCTGGATCTGGGTGCGCCCTCCGCGGTGGAAGTTGTGGAGACTTCCGGAATGCGGCGCGAAATGTGGCCCGACTGGACGCACATCCGCTTTGACTTTGCGCAGCGCGGAGTTCATCCGCCGCTCTCAATCCACTGGTACGACGGGGCCACTCCTCTGCCGGAATTCCTGGGGCCACGAAGGCGGCCGGCAGTGCCGGTTCAACCTGGGGCGCCGCTGCTGCGGCACGGGGTGGGGAACATGGTCTGGATCGGCACGAAAGGGAGCCTTCCGGCCGGTCTCGGACCGTTTCAAGGTACGAAGGCCGAGCCGCCGGTGCCGCCGCCGGTGCGGGACTGGGGACGCGAGGACGTCCAGGCGGATTGGGCGCGCGCCATAAAGAGCGGGAAACAGGCCCCGTGCCATTTCGGCTACGCCGGTCCGTTTACCGAGGCGTACCAGTTGGGCAACGTCGCCCTGCGTGTGGGGCACCGCGTCGAATGGGATCCGCTGGCCTTCCGGGTGACCAATTGCCGCGCGGCCAACCAGTATCTTTACCGCGAATACCGCCGCGGCTGGGACCTCAAAGAGATCGCCGGCAGCGCGTGGTTCATGTAGAATCGAACCCATCGCCCTAGGAGGGGCCTCCGGGATGAACACCTTTGCTACCCGCCGTGGCTTCGGTCAGGCCGCGCTGGGCGCGGCGACCGCTCTTAGAATGCGCGCTTCAGCCAAGCGCCCGCTTGAACCGCTCAGCCCCGGCGTAAAGATCAGCCTGCAGATTCCGGCGAATTTCACCGACGATGATCTGGCCTTCGCCAAACAGATGGGCGTTGGTCACGTGTCGATCGGCACCGATAGCGGCACCTACGAGGATTTCGCCTCCATCAAGCAGCGTGTAGAGGCCGGTGGCCTGAAAGTAGGGAACATCGGCAACGCCAGCGTGCACAACATGCCCGAAGTGGTGCTGAACCTGCCGGGCCGCGACCGCAAGATCGAGTCGTACAAGCAGTACCTGCGCGACCTTTCGCGGGCCGGCATCTACTACACCACGTACGGTCCCGCCGCCAGCGGCGTGTGGAGTTCGCCGGCCGAGAAGACGCGCGGCGGCGCCACGGCCCGCGCGTTCCACATGAACACCGCAACTGGTCACTGGCGCGGCCAGATCTTTCGTCCGCCTTTCACGCACGGACGGCAATACACCGAGGATGAAATCTGGGAGAACTACACCTACTTCATCCGCCAGGTGATCCCGGTGGCCGAAGAGTGCGGCGTCCGCATCGGCGTACACCCGGACGATCCCCCGGTGCCGAACCTGGGCGGCGTGCCGCGCTGTGTGTTCGGCAATTTCGCCGGCTTCGAGCGCGCGTTCAAGATTGCCAATAGCCCGAACCTGGGGGTGTGCCTGTGCTGCGGCACCTGGATGGAGGGCGGCAAGATGATGGGCAAGGACGTCTTCGAGGCCGTCCGCGCCTTCGCGAAGATAGGCAAGCTGTGGAAGATCCACCTGCGTAACGTCACGGGACCGCTGCCGGATTTCGTCGAGACTTACATCGACGACGGTTACGTGGACATGAAGAAGCTGATGCGCACCATCGTCGAGTCGGATTTCCGCGGCATCCTGATTGCGGACCACGTGCCGCGGATGGTGGGGGACAACCGCACCGGAACGGCTTTCAGCATCGGGTACATCCGCGCGCTGCACGACATGGCGGTGAACGAGCTGCGCAAGGGCTGACGCGGGGAGGACGCCATGAAACAGAACGAGGTATCGAGACGCAACGTGGTCGCCGGAGCGGGTTGCCTGGCGGGGCTCGCAGCGCTATCAGGATGCACGGCGGGAAAGAAGGAGCGGCTGCGGATCGCCAAGACGGAGCTGTTCCGGGTGGCCGTGCCGATGCAGCCGGACATCATACACAGCGCGGAGATCGCGGAGCCGGATTTCGCCATGGTGCCGAAGTACATCCTGAAAGTCCACACGGACACGGGGATCGTGGGCGTGGGCGAAACGTACCGCGGTGAGAACGGCGCGAGGCTGCGGGAGAACGCCGCCGCCTTCCAGGGCAAGAACATTCTGGACATGGACCTGGCGAAGCTTTCGATGCCCAACGGTGCGGGATACGGCGCATTCGAGACGGCCTTCTATGACATCGTAGGCAAGGCGTTCGGCTGGCCGGTCTACAAGCTGCTGGGCGCCCTCGCGCAGCCCAAGGTGCTGGTGGGCTACTGGTGCGGGCGCAAGAACGCGAAGGACATGCGCAGGGTGGCCGAGCGCGCCGTGGCCGGCAAGTTCACCTCCATCAAGATAAAAGCCAAGAAGGGCGATCCTGTGGTGGAGGCCATCACGGCGATCAAGGATGTCAACGCCGGTCTGAAGGTGATCATCGACCCGAACACGCGCTGGTATACGTATGCCGAGTGGCTGCCGGTGGCGAAGGAACTGGACAAGATCGGCAACGTGATCGTGATGGAGGACCCGTTCGAGAAGTCGGATCTGGCAGGCTACCGCAAGCTGCGCGAGCAGATGAAATCGCTGGTGGCGCAGCACCTGGGAGACCCGCGCGCCATGATGGAATCGATCCGTGCCGGCGCGGTGTCGGCATTCAACACCGGGCCGAGTCCCAGCATGGCCAGCTTCGTGTCGAATTGTTATCTGGCGGGCGCCGCCGGGATGCCGGTGTGGCACGGGTCGGGCCATGACATGGGTATCCTGGATGCCAGCTACCTGCACTCCTGCGCGGCGGCGGCCAACTGCACTCTGCCGAGCGACATTTTGAGCTATCAGCGGGTGGACGACCTGCTGGTGAAGCCCATCGAGATTCGCGACAGCTACGCTATCGTGACGCACGAACCGGGCCTCGGAATCGAACTGGACGAGGACGCGGTGAAGCGTTACGCCGTCGCGGAATAGGAGAGGAAGTCCACCGCCCCTGCTATTGTTCCGCCGCGGCGACTTCGACGATCTGGTAAATCCGGAATTCCGGCGCCACGAATCGTAAACAGCCTTCTTCAAACCGGGCGTCCACCGGAGTCATCTGTTCGGCGCCGGGGATCAGCGACCGCGCGCTTTCAATTTTCCAGTTGCCCGGAGGCGCTGCGATAGATACCGGCAATCCGCTGACCGGCACTGGGTCCTGCTGCGGCGTCATCTCGTAGTTGAGCAGGTGGATGACGAAGCGAGTCTTCTTGCCCTGCTGTTTCTTGTACACCGCGGCGCGCAGGCCCGTGAGATCCCGGCGCGTGGTCCACTCGATGTTCCGCCCGGCGAGCCGCGCCACGGCGCTTTCCGGAGGCACAATTCCCGCCACCCGGAGTATCGTCCCGCCCCGCCCGGCCCAATCCCGAAGCGCCGTCTCGGCTTCCGGCGGTAGGTAGCGCTCGTCGGGCATTACCACCACACGATAGCGGGACAGTTTCTCGACGGTCAGGTCCTCCTCCGTCACGGTGTCCCACAAGTAGTGGCTGTTGGAGAGCGCCAGTTTCAGCGGATAGAACTGCTGCATGTGCGCGGGATTTTCGAGCAGCGACTGATTGAACAAGAAGCCGAGGCCCACGTGCACTACCGGCTCCAAACCATCGAAGAGTTCCTTGTGCCTGGTTCCGAGTTCGCGATAACGCCTGCGGATCTCCGGCACGTCGTAGCCGGCCTGCACGTAAGCTCCGCCACCATAGGCCGCCGATTCGGCGAACGCCAGCTCGGAAATTGCCGGACTCTTGTCGCCGTAAGGCAGCACGGCCGGGCGCACGCCGTTCGCGAGCGCCAGCTTGTACTCAAGCTGGTAGTCGTGATATACGCCCGGCCCGGTGCGTCCGGGCATGCCGTCTTCCTCGAACATCATCCAGTTCGTGCCGCGCTTCCATTCGGCGACCACCTTTGCGGCGGTCCTCCGGCCTTCCAGATGCCGTATGGTGGCCATGGCGCCCCAGTTCGGCAGCACCAGGAAGCCGGGCTTGTGCTTCAAGCCCGCACGGGTCAGGTGCAGAAGGTTTTCCGCAATGCTCCAGGCCCAGAATCGCTGCGTTTCGAACCACAGGGCTCGTAGTTGCGGAGTCGCCAGGCCGAGTTGCTGCAAGTCCTCGGTGCCGAAGCGCCGCTTCAGTTCCGCCGGTGGGAGTTTGCGCTGAAGCTCCTCAATGTATTCGCGCGCGCGTCCTTGCAGGAAGCCGTAACCCATGGCGTTGATGTCGGTAACGTTCTTGAGCCCGCTGAGCCGGAATTCTTTCTCCAGTTCGCCGGGCTTGAGCCGCTTCAAGAGCCAGGCCGCGAAATCGGGTCGCGTCTTCGCCCACGCCGTCTTATCTGCCCCGTAATAGAGTTTCAATTCCTCTACCGAGCCGGTGCCGAAGGTGCGATCCATTTGCTCGGGCTGATAGCGGCCCATCAGATAGCGCTGGAAGTTGCGCTGGCAGTATTCGCAGTAGCAGTGCAGGATGTTGTTGTCGACGAAAACGCCGTCGTAGCCGCACTTGGCAATCTGCTCGACGACGAATTCCAAGTAGCGCCGCCAATGCTCGTTATTGGGGCAGGGCATCCAGCGGAATTGCGGGGCGAAGCGCGCGTGACCCTTGCGGTAATCGAAATGGATGTTGCCGAACGGGTCCCGCTGCATCCACTTGACCGGATCGGCCGCCGGCTTGGGCGGGATGCCGAAGTCTTTGTACTGATTCCAGCGGTCGTAAAATGCCCAGAATCCGAGCCGCTTGTCCGGATCGCCACCGATGGTCTGATTGCAGATGTACGGAAACGTCTTCGCGACTCGTGCCGCGTGTACATCGGCGACGAATTTCGTGATGGTTTGGGCGCGTGCGGCGGCGGCCGCCGGATCGAGAAGCGGCAAGCTGCCGAAGAGGTCCCTATCGTTGGCGAGCGAGCAAGGGCCGGCGGCGCTCAGGAACGGAGCGTCGTGACCCACATGGAGGAACTCCGGCGGCGCTTCGGCGAGCTTGCGAATGTACTCCGGATTGCCCAGGTGCGTGGTGGCGTAGTCGATCACATAGGTGACCGGAGCGGCGGTGAGCCGCGGCGCTAGAGCGACCTGCGGCAGGCTGGGCGGAAGGGTCTGCTTCTTCTTGCACGATTGCGCGAAACCGGCCGTCGCACCCACGCCAGTGCAGCAGAAGAACTGCCTGCGTTTCATCATCCCCAAATCCTCCTTCCCAGATTATGATGGGATTGCCGGTTTCATCCAAGTCTGAGCCGCCGCGCGCTATAGGACGCGCCAAAGATGAAGTTACTGGTTCCGGCAGCGCTTCTGTTGGCATCCGCGGCAAGTGGGCAAGACCCACTGCCGTACCCTCCGGTTCTCCCGGGCGGCAAGGACATGGTGACGGACACTTCGCCGGCGTTTTTGAAAGCCCCGCCTGATCTGCGTCCGGGCATTGCGGTCGCACGCACGCCGCCCACCATCGATTTCATGTTCTATCCCGGGCAGGATCATCCCGGCGGCCCCTGGACGGTGTGGGGCAAAGGTTCCGTCGTTGACGGAGTTTACTATTCCGCCATCGGCGATCATCTGGGCCCGCGCGGCACGGCCAAGATCTACCGGTACGATCCGCCTTCGAAGAAACTGCGCGAACTGGCGGATATCGGCAAGTTTCTTGTCTCGCAGGGCGCGATCCCGGCCGGCATGAATTACGTGCCCGGCAAGATCCACACGCGCCTCATGATCGGCCGGGACGGCTGGCTGTATTACGGCACGCACCGGGGCAGGGAGGAGACGTGCGACGACAAGCACGGTTACCAGGGCGACTGGATCCTGCGCACCCACCCGCAGAGCGGGAAGACGGAGTTCATCGCCGCGCAACCCGTGGCGAAGCATTCCATCCCGGCGGGCTTCATCGACCCAAAGCGCATGATCTTTTACGGGGGCACCTCGCCGGGTCTCGACGCGGCAAACCAGAAGGGCCAATTCCTGGCTTTCGATCTCCTGAATCGCAAGATCCTGAAAGTCGCCGACGGTGGCTTCATGCGCAACGCCATCTTCTCGGATTCCACCGGCCGTGTGTATTGGGACGGCCAAATGTACGAACCCGGCACGAACGAGATTACGCCCAGCGAGGCGCCGGAGTTCGTGCGCTCGGTCACCGCGGAAACGCCGCAAGGGATCGTCTACGGGACCTGCGCGCTCGAATGCAACCTGTGGGCTTTCCACGTGAAGAGCGGCAGATTGGAGCAGCTTGGCTTCGGCGCCGCCGGCAAGGAGACCTACACCGCCAGCATGGACGCCGATCCCAGCGGCCGCTATCTCT
>JAJFUV010000063.1 GCA_021372245.1 Terriglobales bacterium | reverse complement strand
GAAGTCGACAACCTGGTGAAACGCTTCGGCGATTTCGTGGCCGTGGACAACGTGTCATTCAATGTGCGCCGCGGCGAAGTCTTCGGCTTCCTCGGGCCCAACGGGGCGGGCAAGTCCACTACCATCCGCATCCTGTGCGGGTTGCTGCGGCCCACCTCCGGCACGGGACACGTAGGCGGCTTCGATGTCTCGACCGATCCGGAGTCTATTCGCCGCAACATCGGCTACATGTCGCAGAAGTTCTCGCTCTACGACGACCTGACGGTGGAGGAGAACATAGATTTTTTCAGCGGCATCTACGGCGTCGCCGACGAACTACGGGCGGGACGGAAAGCCTACGCGCTGCGCATGGCGGATCTGGAGGAGCAGCGCACCACCATGACGCGCCTGCTTGCCGGCGGTTACAAGCAGCGCCTGGCGCTGGCCTGCGCCATCCTGCACTCGCCGCCGGTGCTGTTTCTGGACGAGCCTACCTCCGGCGTCGATCCGATTGCGCGCCGGAAATTCTGGGACCTGATCTACCAGTTCTCGGCGGCGGGACAGACCGTCTTCGTCACCACGCACTACATGGATGAAGCCGAGTACTGCCACCGCCTTGCGCTCATGTACCGGGGCCGCATTGCGGCGCTCGGCGCGCCCGCCCAACTCAAGGCGGAGATGGGGCTCGGTTCCATGGAAGATGTGTTCGTGTCGGTGATCGAACGCGAAGAGCGGAGGAGCGCATGAGTTTCCGGCGCACGCGCGCGGTGGCGCGCAAGGAATTCCTGCACATTCTGCGGGACACGCGCAGCCTGATCATGGCATTGGCACTGCCCTTCATCCTGCTGATGCTGTTCGGTTACGCGCTGTCGCTCGACGTCGATCGTATTCCCACCATCGTTTACGATCAGGACGGTACACCCGAGAGCCGCGAACTGATCGCGCGACTCGAAGGCTCGCGCTACTTCCAGATCCTCGGTTTCACGGGTGGCTATGCCGAGATCCAATCGAAGATCGATACGTCCGAGTGCCTGCTGGGTGTGGTCATCCCGCGTGGCTACGCGCACGACGCCGTCTCGGGCCGCGAAGTGGCCATCCAGGCCCTGCTCGACGGGAGCGACAGCAACACGGCATCCATCGCGTTGGGCTACGTCGAAACGGTGGCCATGACGCACGCGCTTGAACTGCAGCACCGCAAGGCCCTGCCGCTGGAGCCGCGCGTGCGCGTCTGGTACAACAGCGAACTGAAGAGCAAGAACTTCATCGTGCCGGGGCTCATCGCCGTGATCCTCATGATTATCGCCGCGTTGATCACCTCCCTTACCATCGCCCGCGAATGGGAGATGGGCACCATGGAGCAACTGCTCTCCACGCCGCTTCGCCCTGCCGAACTGGTACTGGGGAAGCTCTCGGCGTTCTTCGTCGTAGGCCTTGTGGACACGCTGATCGCGATCGTGACAGGCGTCGCGGTATTCGGCGTGCCGCTGCGCGGCAGCGCGCTGTTCCTGTTCCTGTCGAGTTGCTTGTTCCTGTTCGGCGCCCTGTGTTGGGGGGTCTTCCTTTCCGCCGTGACGCGCTCGCAGCTGCTGGCGTTCCAGGCAGGGATCCTGACCAGCTTCCTGCCCGCTTTTCTTCTCTCCGGTTTCGTTTACGCCATCGAGAGCATGCCCGCGGTCGTGCAGGTGGTGACGCTCATCTTTCCGGCGCGGTATTTCGTGAAGCTGCTCAAGGGTGTGTTCTTGAAGGGCGTGGGTCCCGAAATCCTTTGGGGCGAAGTGGTCTTCCTGGTGGCCTATGCTCTCCTGGTTTTCGTCGCCGCGACGCGCAAGGTGGGAGACAAGGTGGCATGAAAGATATGAGGCGAAGAATTCGCGAGATCATTCGCAAGGAGTTCCGGCAGACGCTGCGGGAACCGAGGATGCGCGGCATTCTGTTCTTTCCGCCCCTGATTCAATTGGTCATTTTCGGCTTCGCCGTAAACCTGGACGTAGAGCACGCGCGCATCGCCTGGATGGATCAGGACGCCACGCCGTATAGCCGCGAGCTGCGCGCCGGCTTCGAGGGTTCGCCGAATTTTCGCATGGTCGCCGCGCCTGCGAGCGAGGACGAGGTCCGGGCTCTGCTGGACCGTGGCGAGGTGCAGGCCGTAGTGCGTGTGCTGCCGGGCTTTGCGCGCGATCTCGACCGCGGTACCGCCACGCAGGTGCAGATCCTGGTGGACGGCTCCAACTCGAACACCGCGTCCATCGTGTCCAACTACGCCGTCAAGGTCGTCACCGCGTTCGCCGCTCGTGTGGCCGCCGCTCGTGCGCCGCGTATTGTGGCGACCGCCGTCGTGCCCCGCGCGCCGGTCCTCCGTGCCCAGACCCGCGTCTGGTTCAATCCGGACCTGCGCAGCCGCAATTACTACGTTCCCGGGGTAATCGTGAACATCATCACCATCGTCACGTTGATGCTCACCGCCATGGCCATCGTGCGCGAGAAAGAAATCGGCACCATGGAACAGTTGATGGTAACCCCGATTCAGCCGCTGGAACTCATGATCGGCAAGACGGTTCCTTTCGCCCTCGTGGGCATGGTGCAGTTGTTCTTCATCACCTCGATGGCCCTGCTGGTATTTCACATTCCCTTGCGGGGCAACCTGCTGGTGCTGGTCCTCTGCGCCGTCTTCTTCCTGATGAGCACCCTCGGGGTGGGACTGTTGATTTCCACAATTTCGCACACCCAGCAGCAGGCCATGATGGCATCGTTCTGCTTCTTCATGCCCGCCTTCATGCTGTGCGGTTTCGCGTTCCCCATCCGCAACATGCCGCTGCTGGTGCAATGGATCAGCTATCTGGACCCGCTGCGGTACTTCATGGAGATCGTCCGGGGACTCTTCCTGAAGGGCACTGGCGTCGCCGTGCTGTGGCCGCAGATGCTGGCGCTGTTCGTGTACGGGTTCGCGATCCTCATCTTCAGCGCGCTGCGATTCCACAAGCGCCTGGACTAACCCCGATTTCTCACCGCCCTGTGGCTGTATGCCGGAGGCGAGTGGAAGCAGACTGGCAATCCGGCCCACCGGGGGAATTTGACCGAAAACGCCCTTCTGCGCCGGATGCAGAACCTTGGCATGCATCCGGCGCGGGAAGGCGCCTACTTGACAGAGCGCTTCGACACTAACGACCGCCGATCTTCAGTCAGGCGCGAACGACCGATTTCGACAGCATCTCATCCGAGCGCCCTTCCCGGTGAGAAGTCCGCGCTAGAAAGATATCTTCAAAGCCATCTGGCCCACTCGGGGCATGTTCACTTGGGAAGGCGAGACAACTCCGAAATTCGAGTTGCCCGGATTGGTCTCCGGCGAGTCGAACCGGGGATGGTTGAACAAATTGAAGAATTCACATCGAAGCTGAACCTTCACTCGTTCCCCAATCCTGAAGTTCTTGAAGAGGCCGAAATTCAACTCATTCACCCGGCTCTCACGGACGTTCGCCCACCGTGTCGGGTAGCGGCGGAGGTAATTGCCGAAATCGGCATAGACGCCATTCTTTGGGTCGCTTGAGGTTTGCGGAACGTAGTTCGCACCAGGCATATTCTGAACGCCGGTCCAGGCCGGCCATTTTGAGATATCGTCTCCGCTGTTCGGGAATTTGGCAAAGTGGGCTGTGTCGAACCATTTGTCCAGCGTGCGTGCCGTGCGATCAATGTGGAAATCCTGCCCGTCGAAGAACGAATCCGTACTGAAGACCACTGGACTGCCGGATTGGATGATGTATTGTCCGCTGACCTGCCAGCCGCCGGCGAACACATCCAGGAACTTCGGCATATCGTGGCCGAGCGCTTTGCCGCGTCCGACGGGGATTTGTACGATCGGAGCGATTGAGACCTTATGCGGGCGGTCCTCACCACCGAGTTTGTGCTCGATTACACCCCCGATTTCGTTGCCCCAGAAAGAAGTATCTTCAAACAGCTTAGAGAATGTGTATGAAAACAGCAGGCTGAAACCATTCCGGAACCGCCGCTCGACTTTGGCCTGCATGGAATCGTACTGGTTCTTGCCGGCGGGATTGCCGGTTCGATTCTGGCCGCCAAAGATCTTGATGGGACGCATCAGGTCGTAAACACTGATCAGAGAACTATTGCCGCGACTTCCGGTCACGCCAGGCAGCTTGTAGAACGGGTTCGGGATCTGTTCGTCCGTGATGTACGGCTTGGCCAACGGCTTGCCCGTCGAATCGAAACGCGGCGTGCGCAGCGTCAGCCAGTTCTGGAGGCCGATATCGTTCTGTTGGCGGTCCTGGAAAATGTCGTACGTCTTGTTGTGCGTATAGCCGATCTCGAAAAGCCAGCTCCCCAATTCCCGCTGGACGTGCAGGCTGTACTCCCAAGAGTACGGCAGGTGGCCGTCCCGGTTGAGCCAGTTTACCCCACTACCAAGATTCGTCATTGCCCCGAGCGCGTCTCCCGTAGGAGCCAGAATGCCGTCCTGGAACGGATTCTCCAGTGTGTCGAAAGGAGTCATGCCGCTATCGCGCGAAGACACAAAGCTGGTGGACCGGCTGAAGCCGTTCTGCCCCTGCGTAGATCCAGTGCCCTGGTAAAACTTGCCGAAGCCGCCGCGGATGACGGTCTTGTCGCCCAGCCGGTACGCTGCGCCCACACGCGGTTGCCACTGGTTGTATACACTGTCGGTCGCTGTCAACGGCTGTCCGTCCACTCCCGCGAATTTTTGTACGCCATACACCTTGAACGAACTTACAGGGACCACTTGCGCTAATTGTGGCCCGAACGGGTACTTACCAGGATTCGCGAGCACGGTTCCCATGATTGAGGAGTAGGCCGCCGCCGCCGCATCGCTGATCGGATTCACTACCGTCGGATCGAAGCCGCTAACCGTGCGATTGAAACGCTCAATCGCCGGTCGTTGGAAGTCCCAGCGAAGGCCGACGTTTACCGTCAGATGCGACGTAACGCGCCAGTCGTCCTGAAAGTAAAGCCCGAGATAGCGTTGTGAATCGATTCGATTCGCGTTCCTTGGAAAGCTGCCTGCATTCGGAAGGCCGAGCAGAAACGACGCGGTTGTGGATCCCTTTCCGGTCGCGCTGGTGTCGTAGCGCTGCCGCGTCCAGTTGGAGTTAAAGTCGAATTGGCCACTCTGGTTACCCCAATCGCCCGTCGCATCCTGAAGCACACGGTACTCGCCGCCATAGTGCAGGGTCATGTTCCCCTTCACCTGCGTGAGGTTTGCGTTCCAGTTGTAGTACGTCGTATTGGTGTATCCGCCCGCGCTCCCGCCGACATTGCCGAACAAACCTGTGATGCGGGGGAAAGAAAGCCTGTCCATCTGTGATACGTAGCTTTTGCTGAAACCGAGCAAAGTCGGATCAAAACCGGCGCCGTTGTCAAAATCCGGCTCTGCGTACCGCGTGATGTTGAAGCGGAGGTTCAGAATCTTGCTCGGACTGATAACGTACACGTGATCAAGCCCGACGCCCTGGGCCATTCGGGTCAACCCATCACCGGTACTTACGTTATGGAAGTCGTCGCTCTTGAACTCGTCCATGTTGCTCCAGCGGACACTCACGAAGGTTTTGTGAGAGTTGTTCCAGTTGTGGTCCCCTCGCGTCAAGAAGGTCGCCATCTTGTTTTGTCGGGTCGAATTCGGCGTGAAGTTGTTCGCCGTACTGCTGTTCGGCAGGTTCGGCGTGTTTGGGGCCGGGACGAACTTCAACACATTGAGCGCGATCGGACTCAGCCGTTCTCTTGGAATCTTGTTTTCAGGAAAAGGCTGGCGGTAGCCTTTGCTGTCGATCGTCTTCGGGTCATAGACCGTGATCGGGACCACGGTGGTGACGCCTCCGACAGTCTGCGTGGTCCAGGACTTGGTGAAGTCCCCCACCCGCTCCTCCGCGGTGGGTACGCTACGCGTTCCGGCTCGAGGATCCTGATTCCGGATGCCCTCATACGAAACGAAGAAGAAGGTCCTGTTTGCACCTTTGTAAAGCTTCGGCAGCCAGACCGGTCCCCCGAACGTGCCGCCCCACAAGTTATACCTGGTCATCGATTTGGGCATCCCCGAACGGTTAGCCTGGAAGGTGTTCGCCGAGTACGCGTCATTGCGATTGAACTCATAAACGTTTCCGTGATACTCGTTCGATCCGGCTTTCACTGAAACGTTCAGCGTACCGCCCGCCTGACGGCCATACTGCGCATCGTACGCGTTTGACATGATGCGGAATTCGGCGACGGCATCGGTCGGCGGAATAAACGCCACCTTGTCCCTGTTTTGGTTCGGCATGCCGTCCAGCAGAAACTCGTTCGAACGATTGTCGCGGCCGCCGTTGACGCGAATTTCCGACGCCGCGTTCTTGGACCACATCATCGCGACGTTGTTGTTCTGGTCCACGGCCTGTACGCCAGGCGACATGGTGGCGAGTTGGAAAGGAATGCGGGACATCACCGGCATTTCCGTTACTACTTCCGGCTCGATTACCGTGCCCGATGTGGCCACGGTCGTGTCAACGAGTGCCGCCTCCGCGACTACGATGATCTTGTCGGACACTTGTCCGATTTCGAGCACCAGGTCCACTTGTTTCATGTCGGCTGTCTGGAGGACGATGCCTGACCGCTCGAGCGTCATGAAACCGGGGGAACTCACCGTGATGCGGTAGCTTCCTGGGTTGAGGAACCTTACTGTCCAGGCGCCCAGCTCATTGGTGACCGTATCCTGCTTCACGTTGGTGCTCTCGGAGACTACGCTGACTCGTGCGCCGGGAACACTGGCACCTTGCGCGTCGGTCACCTTTCCCTCAATGTTGGCACGTGCCTCCTGGCTCCAGGCGTTGCCGGTCAGAAAACAGAAAAAGACAAGTGCCACGATGAGGGCACAACTCGGTTTTGCATGTAGTAGTTGCATGGCTTTCAAATTTCTCCTGCACTTAAGTGCATTACTGCCTTTCCACGCGGACGGCATACCGCTTCTACCAACTGAGTCTCAACGCCATCTGGATATGCCGCTCCAGATTCACTACGTCGTTGATGGTCCCGAAATTGGCGGCGGATGCGGTGCCAACGTTGGGATTGCCGAAAGTGGCGTGGTTAAAGGCGTTGAAGAACTCCGTCCTAAATTGAAGCTTTACACGTTCGTAAATCTGGAAATTCTTCAGGATCGAGCAGTTGACGTTGTTTCCGGCGTCCCGGCGCAGGCTGCCAAAGCGCTGCGGGAAGGTACGCACATTCCACGAGAGTTGCTGAGTGGAGTTGCGGTTGAACTGCGTCACGTCGAAGACACGATCAATATTTCGCGGATTCCAGTTGAGCGGGCCGCCGTAGTAGATCAGGTTGCCCCAATCTCCAGCGACGCGGCCGCTTTCATACATATAGATTCCAGTCACCATCCAGCCACCGATGGCGTGATTCAAAACCGAAGGCAAATCTGCGGCGATTGCCCGGCCTCTGCCGAAGGGGAGGTCATAGTTGAAGCTCGCCGTGAACATGTGAGGCCGGTCGATGTCGGCGGGCCTCTTCTGCAGCGGGCCGAAGTCGTTCAGCCGGTTGAGGCGCTCAAGCGTGCGGCCGAATTGGTAGCTGATCAACGCCTGCAAGCCTTGGGAGAACCGTCTTTCGAGCCGTGACTGCAAACCATGGAAGAAGGAACTACCATCGCTCGTGCTCTGGCGCGACACCTCTCCGAAGTGCGGGAAAGTTTTGAGCAGTTGCTGGAATTGAATGGTTGCGCCGTTGCTGTTCGTGCCCGGTAACAGGTCTACCATCGGATTCGACACGTTGGCTGTCATGCGGTCGATGGTCGGCTGGTCGCGATACGGAAGGGAACTGTAGTATTGCATGGGGACGAAGTTGAATTGATGCTCCTCCCCCAGATGCACAGCGTGGTTTCCCGTGTAGCCGACTTCGAGCACCGTGTTCGGTGTAACCTGCCGTTGAACGTTGAGCGTCCATCGGATCGAATAGGGGTTGTTCGGCGTGGGATTGTAGAAATCGATGTTGCGCCCCAGATATGTGGCCAAGCCAAGAGACGATCCGGTCGGATATTGCAGTCCGAGGGGGAATGGGTTCTCAAGCGTGGATGTGGGCCGCAGACCACCGGTGTAGCCGGCACCGAGTATTGGGGTGGACTGGCTGAAGCCATTCTGGTAAACGCCCGTGGTCCCCAGTCCGAAAATGAATACTCCAGTGCCGCCGCGAATCACGGTCTTCCCTGACGTGCCCGCTGGTCTCCATGCGAAACCGAAGCGCGGGCTGAAATACGCTTCCTTGGGCTTGTAAACCTCCCGGTTGCTGCTGCTGGCGAAGACCGGACCACCCACCAGCTTCCACCCGGATGGGAGATTCGCAACAGGCTTTGCAGCGAGGTTAGCCGCCGCCTGCTGCGCGATGGGGCTCGCGCTGGTGTAGTCCCATCCGTTGAGCGTCCTGTTGAAACGTTCGGTTGTGCCGAAATCCCGCTCGAGGCGAAGCCCGATGTTGAACGTCAGGTTGGCGCTGGCGCGGATGTCGTCCTGAATGAACAGGGCCAGATACTTCGCCTGATTGGTGCGGAAGGTATTGATGTCGAAACTTCCGCCCGTGGGATAGCCGAGTAGGAACGACGCCAGATCCTGTCCCAATGGTGCGCTGGTCGAATTATCCAACGGTCCCCGCAACAGGTCCGGACGGAATTGATAGCTGCCTGACGAGTTGCCATAGCTGGCCCGGCTTTCACGGTATTCGCGCAGATCGATGCCGAATTTTAGAGCATGATGGCCGTGGATTTTGGTCAGGCTGATAAAAGCCTGGAAAATGTCAAACGGGGTCACGTCCCCGCCGCTGTTGCCGATATCGGTGAACTGATCCAGATCGATTGTCGGCAGCACAAGTTTGCTAGAGGCTGCCGCGAGGTACTTCGGGAATCCGAGCTTAGTGAAATCGTAGCCGGAACTTGGGCGAGTGTTGCTATCCACAAACCGCGTCCACCCGAGGCGAGTATTCAACACCGTGGTGGAACCGATGGTATACACATCGTCGATCATGGTGCCCCAGTTCTTCCGGCCCAGGAAATTGCCCGTGGCAATGTTGTTGAATCGATTACTGCGGTTTTCCAGGCGGTCGTTAAAACGGATATTGAAGAAGAATTTGTGACGCTCGCTAAGATTGAAATCGAGGCGGCCCAACTCGCTGCCGAACGTATCGCGGCGGACCGAGTTAGACAGGTAGTTATCCTGCCCGTTTGGGCGTCCGGCCTGATTCGGCAATGGCCAGAAGGGGAGCATGGCCTTGGCGATTGAACTCAGGCGATCAGCGGGCAGCGTGTTGCCGGAGAATGGCTGCCTCCGAACGCGTGAGCCTTCTTTAACGCCCGTTAATGGGTCGTAGAGTTGGTAGTTCGATCCCAAACCCAGCAGTGCTGAGAAGTCTCCTGTCCGCTCAGCGGCGGTTGGCACGGTCGAATTCAGCGGCTCGGGAAAGGCGTCACGGATGCCCTCATAGGCGAAATACCAGAAGACCTTGTTCTTGCCGTTGAACCATCTGGGAATGTAAAGCGGCGCGCCGGCATTCACTCCGTACTGGTTATACGTACCTGGCGGCTTTTTCTGGCTGGAGCGGTTGGTGAACCATGGCGTTGCCGCCAGGGCGGAAACCTGGTTGAAGTCGTACGCGGTGCCGTGAAAGGTGTTCGTACCGCCGCGCATGACTACATTCACGGTGCCCCCACCGCTGTGACCATACGCCGCGTCGGCTTGGAAGACCTCGACTTTGACCTCCTGCACGGCGTCTATCGGCGGGTTATAAGCCACCCGATTATTGGCTGTGGTATCGGGCGTTCCGTCGATCAGCAGCTCATTGCTCCGGTTCGGCGCGCCTCCCATCGAAAAATCTGACGGCCCGGAGTTGTCGAACGGCCGGCTGAACTTCGGGTCGCTGTTCGGCGTCACACCGTATGCCAATTGTGCCAGCACGAGTGCTGTGCGACCATTCATGGGCATGTTCTCGATCTGCCGGATCGTAATCACCTGCCCCGTGGAGGCCGTTGCGGTCTCGAGCATTTCGGCTTCAGTCGTGATTGTGACGGACTGCTCCAGTGGCCCTACTTCCAGCGTGATGTCCAACTGCTGGCGTTCATTGGTAGTCACTTGGACCGCATTATTGATGTATCGCTTGAAGCCGGCGGCTTCAGCCGAAAGACGATAGGGGCCGGGCGGCAGAAATGGCACTAAGTAGCTGCCGTCCGATCCGCCGGTTGTCTGAAACCTTGCGCCGGTTTGCGAACCGGTAACCTGGATCTTCACCCCTGGCACTACAGCCCCCTGTTGATCCAGGACGCGGCCGCCCAAACTACCGCGAAACTCTTGTCCCGGTACTACGACGGCAAAACACAGCAATGCCGCAAATGCAGCACACCAATCTCTCATCTCACCCTCCCCGAAGGGATATCACCCGTTACTCACCCTTGCGCAACAACCTAAAATGACTCAACGATTAGGAACAACACTTATGTTCAAATGCAATCTCGACCAGCTTTTGCTGGTGCGCTGCTCCGCAGACAAAACGTCTTCAGATCGAACACCGTCCCTTCCGTCGTTCACTTTTCCGGGACCAGCACCCCGCGATAGCTGGGTGGGGTGAAGGAACGCCACAAAGCCTGGGAATCCTCTCCCTTCCCCCGTCCAAAGTGGGTTGGACGACCGTCGGCCAGGCTCCTCGCAAGTTGTAAATGGTTCTCGCGGCTGGCTGTCGAGATGCGCGCCAAAGACCGCGCTCATCATCCTGCTCTCGCAAGGTTTCGCCTGGGTGACGATGCGGTAGCGTTCGGTCGGGCCAATAACCATGAGGAAGGGGGGAGGGGGCGCCCCACCTTCCTCAAAGTGACCGGCGACCTCACCTATGCCGTCGCCGTCGTCACAGCAGAAGGAGGACGCAAAGCAGCCTCTTTGACTCACTGGCGAACCTCCTTCGAGTTCTCGATCCCCATAGGCTTCACTCCGGGCGCCGAAACCGCTCCGTGGGAACCCGGGATCGGCACCTCCCGCAGTTGTTCGCCGAAAATGGCGCATGGTTCGTGGGGGTTGACGCCCTTGGTCCAGCCGGTGCTACCGCCGTCGTATGCAACGCCCATGGCTCCCGGCGTGGAGCCAGCCAGACAGACGGCGCCAAATACCAATGCCAGAATCTGCCCGCAAGAGGCAGCGTATTGCGCTCTATCATTCCCCGGCATTGTTCGCGCGACTCTCATGAGGGGATGTTCTCCAGGATGAACCGTGAAGCGGCCTGCACGAAAAAGATAGTACCGAGGTCGCGCAGGTGGTAGGGCAGCCGGTCGGTGCCATCCGGGGGCAGAACCTTCTCCAGGATGGCGCCCTTCA
>JAJFUV010000062.1 GCA_021372245.1 Terriglobales bacterium | reverse complement strand
CGGTGAGGGTTGAACGGTAATGGCGACACGTGTGCCTCGCCTCTGCTTCCGCACTCGCTCAAGCTGCTCTGTCAGCCGCTCGCGCCGTCGGTGCTCGAACTGGAACTTTTCACTTCCATTGATCTCGCGCAGCCGCTCGATCAAGAGGCACCGATCAAGCAGCGCGGTTTTGCCCAGCTGGTAACCTCCAAACGCACGCATCAAGTAGATGGCCTGGCGGCGCCTCAAACCGAAAACCCGTTCAATGGTGGCTCGGTCTAAGATAGGCGCCCCCATGGCGGACAATTCCTCAACGATCTCGGGCAGGTGCAGCAGCCACTGCGGTTGGGCAGGCATAGGACAGCAAGCACGATCATACGCCAGGTGGATGAAGAATTCACCTCAGGGCCGACCGTGATCCTTCCGTAGGTTTGGGGGGAAGCCGGGTTTGAGGCCGACGGGCCGGGCGGCGCGCGGGATATGGCAGGTGTGAGTCTGCGCACCCGACGGGTGCAAAATTGCATAGAGCTTCGGCGATGGCATTGAAACCGAGGAAGTCGCCCGCCGAAGGCGAATTTCTCTTTGAGTTCGACGAGCAACCGTTGGAGGAGACCGTCACCGCGTTGGGCGGTGTGCCGCTGTTCGTGCGGGCCGTGCGGAGCCTGGATGTGCCCGGCAGCGTGAAGCGGCATCTCCATGTGAAGCAGCGGGAGCGAGGCTTCGATGAAGCAACCTACGTTGAGAGTTTTCTGGTATTGAATGCGGTGGGCGGCGATTGCGTGGAGGATTTCGAACGTCTGCAAGAGGACCCCGGCCTGGCCGAGATGCTGGGGCACGATGTGCCGAGTCCGGCGGCAGCGTTGAAATTCCTGTACCGGTTTCACGATGAAGCGGTAATGGAGGAAGCGCAGCAGGAACTGCCGGTGGGACAGGTGAGTTATATTCCTGCGGAAAATGAACCTCTGCGCGCTTTGGCGCAGGTGAATCAGGACGTGGTGCAAGAACTCGGACGACGCTCGCCAGATCAGAAGATCGCGACGGTGGATCTGGATGCCACGGTGATCGAGAGTTGGAAGCGGGAGGCCAAGGGCACTTATCAGGGAGGCAACGGCTATCAGCCGATGCTGGCGCTGTGGGCAGAGATGGACGTCGTATTAGCGGATCAGTTTCGGGACGGCAACGTGCCCGCGATTCAGGATCCGCTCAGTGCGACGCGGCGAGCATTCGCGGCCCTGCCGAATACGGTTGTGGAACGCTACTTTCGAGGGGATGCGGCCTGCTACGAACACGAGTTGTTGAGCTGGCTGCGCAATGAGCAGCGCGAGCAAGGCCCCGCAGGATTCATCGGCTTCGCCGTGAGTGTGCCGATGATGAAACCGCTCAGGGACGAAATTCTGGCCTTGGATGCACAAGCGTGGCAGCCCTACCGCGAAGAGACTGGGGTGGAACTGCAGTGCGCCAACGTGCCGTACTATCCCGAGGAGCAGCGAGAGAACGAATACCGGGAGCCGTTGCGCTACGTTGCCATCCGCGTGCGGCGGCGACAAGGGGAGTTATTCGGAGACGGCAACGAAGCCAAATATTTCGCGGTTGCCACGAACCTGTGGGACTGGGCGCCGAAGAAGCTGTTGGTGTGGCATCGGGAGAAGGCGGGCTCGATTGAAGCTGTGCATGACGTCCTCAAGAATGAGTTAGGGGGAGGCGTGATGCCGTGCGGCCGCTTTGGAGCCAATGCCGCATGGTTCCGAATGGCGGTGCTGACCCACAACATCTTCACGGCGCTCAAGCGACTGGCATTACCCGCCGAGTTGCTGACGGCCCGACCAAAGCGGCTGCGATTCTTGATTCTGAATACGCCCGGAAAGCTGATTCACCACGCACGCCGAACCCTGCTGCGGTTGACACAAACCGCCAATCGTTTCGGCGCTTGGCGGCGGGCGTTTGGAGTGCTGCCGCTACCCGCAGCGACTTGATCTCCGCAGGCTTATCGAAGGATTTCCAGACTGCATTTCGGCGAGCTACGGGCGCAGTGTCGCCAAAGTGGTCGCCGCCGTCGGAGGGACGGTCACTCACAGGCGTAGCGGACCCCCATTGATGCCAAGCCGCCGCCGGTTTCCCGGGCAATACGTCCTCGGGCGGCAAACCACCAGGCTTCTCGGTCACCGCCCCGTCATTATCGAAGGATTACGGGCCGCCGTCTGTCACCTAAAGCACGTTATACTGAGAGTTAGCCCGCTATGGCCGAGATGAGCGTCATCTGGCTGCGGGTGGCCGTCGCGCTTTACTCGCTCGGTCTACT
>JAJFUV010000055.1 GCA_021372245.1 Terriglobales bacterium | reverse complement strand
TCCTTGCCGTTGTTCATGGCGGCGAGGGCCACGGTGGCGTGCCAGTGGTCCGGGGTGGCGACAACCACGGCGTCCACGTCGCTGCGGTTCACTACCTCCCGGTAGTCCGCGTAGCCCTGGCACTGGTAACGCTCGGACACTTCCCGGCGCCGCTTCTCCCAGACGTCGCACACGGCGACGATGCGGCACAAGCCTTTTTCCCGGCCGATGGCGTCGAAAGCGCGGGCCAACCATTGGCCGCGCCCGCCGACGCCGACAAAGCCAAGCTGAAGGCGGTCGTTGGCGGCCAGCGCGCGCCCGGCGGCCAATCCGGCGGCCGCGGCGGCAGAGTCCTTCACGAAAGATCTTCGGTTCATGACAGCGGCTCCTCTGCGACGAGTGTAAACGTCAACCGTCCAATGTACACCAAACGGGCGGACCCGCAACCCTAGCCCTTCAGTAGTAGGGCAACTTTCCCGGCGAGATTTCCTGACGGCCGCCGCGCCGGCCCCGATAAGGGAATTGAAGTAAGCAACAGGAACTCAAGAGTTCCCCTGGCATGAAGCCGGGTAATACCAACCAACAGCAAAGGATTGAGCTTATGTCAATGTCTATTGTTACCAACGTGAGTTCGTTGATCGCCCAGGAAAACCTGCGTGTGAACAACAACTTCCAGAGCCAGACCATTCAGCGGTTGACGTCCGGCTACCGTATCAACTCCTCGGGCGACGACGCGGCGGGCCTGGCCGTGGCCAACAAGTTCCGGTCGCAGATCGCCGAGCTGACCCAGGGCGTCCGCAACGCCAATGACGGGTTGAGTACGCTGCAGATCGTCGATGGCGGTCTGAACAATATTTCCCAGATGCTGGATCGCCTCAAGACGCTCGCCACCCAGTCGGCTTCGGCGACGTTCTCCGGCAACCGGTCTACTCTGCAATCGGAGTACAGCTCGCTGCTGACGGAAATCGACCGCCAGGCGGCCAACATCGGTTTGGGCGCAAGCGGCGACGGCGCGCGGTTCAACACGAGCATCGACGTGTACGTCGGTGGCGGCGGTGACAGCGGCGTACAGGCGAATTCGAAGGTCACCATCGACTTAAGCAGTTCCTCCAACAAGGTGGATTCGTCGTCGTTGGGCATCGGTACGACTTCGATCTCCGGCGGTGGCAAAAACCTGGTCACAAACGCGGTGGACCTGCGTTCCGGTACGTTCCTGGCTGCCGGGACAGAAGCTTTTACGTTCAACTTCTCCGGCAACAGCGTAACCGTGACCGTGGGCAATGCCGGGGCCGCCATGACCGGCCAGCAGGTGCTTGACTCCCTGAATTCTCAGTTGGCCGGTTACGGTGTGTCGGCTTCCATGTACGCAGGCGACGCCGGCACGGGCACCGACGCCGGCAAGCTCCAGTTCTCCGGCGGCACGAAGGCCTTCACGGTCAGCGTGGCAGCCGCTTCGGCAGGCACGGGCGTAGTGTCCGCGGCCGGCACGGCGGAGAACAACACGCTCTATCGTGTTCACGGGCAGGCGACTTTCGCCACCCCGGCCGCCGGCCACACGGAGACATTGACGTTCAAGGACTCCAGCGGCAGCACAGTGGGAACCGTCTCGGTCACCGATGCCTCGACCATCACCTCAGTGCTGGCTCAGGCCAACGCAGCTCTGAATAGCAGCGGTATCTATGCGATGAAGAACGCGGCCGGCACGGGCATCGACTTCCAGAGTTCGTCCAGTTTCTCGGTCGACTCCCTCCTAGGCGGTGGTGGCGCCCAAGCGGAAGGCGTGTTCGCTACCGATGGGTCAGCCGCTGCCTCGGCGCCCACGAGCGGCTCTTCCACAACCGCCGGAGCCTTGGACGCGCTAAGCAAACTGACCGCCGCGGTGACCTACCTCGGATCGGTACAGGGCAAGGTCGGTACGGCACAGAACAAGCTGCAGTACTCGATCCTGCTGGCCCAGTCGCAGATCTCCTCCTACTCTTCGGCCGAGTCGCGCATCCGCGATGCCGACGTGGCGGCCGAAGCGGCCAACCTCACCAAGGCGCAGGTGATGCAGCAGGCCTCGCTGGCGGCCATGGCGCAAGCCAATTCCGCCCCGCAAGCCGTGCTCGCTCTGCTCCGCGGCTAACCGGCCGTAGTCTGATTGACTTGCACCGGGAGTCCCCAGGGGCGCCCGGTGCAAGTTTTGGGTGGCGAGGACGAACATGAGTAACAATTCCACGATCTTCAGCGGTTCGAGCAGGTACGCATCGGATTTTCAGTCAGTCATCACGCGCGCGGTGAAAATCGCCTCGCTCCCCTTGACGCAGCTCGAGAACGTCAAGAGCACTCTCTCGGACAGGTCCAGCGCCCTGAGCTCTTTGGACAGCGTCTTCTCCAACCTCTCCTCCGCCATCCAGACACTCCAAAGCAGTACGGGGACCAGTTCCTACACCTCGACGACGTCTACAGCAGGCGTGGTAAGGGCCACCGTGGGCGACGGCGCCATGGAAGGCACGTACCAGATTGAAGTTACGAACCTGGGCTCCTATTCAAACTCGATGAGCAAGGACGGGTTGACGCAAGTTTCCGATCCGGCAACCGGAAACATCGCCTCAGGGAACACGTTCACGCTTACCGTCGATGGCGTGGACCACGAACTCACTGGCTTCACCACGCTCAGCGGCCTCACTGCGGCCATTAATGCCGATACGGACGCCAACGTGCAGGCCACCATTGTCAACTTGGGCTCCACCTCGACTCCGGATTACCGTCTGTCCCTGCAAAGCAAGAAGCTGGGGTCCACATCCATTCAACTTGCAGACAGCGAGTCCAATGTGCTGATGGACACGCTGGCAACCGGCGCCGCTGCCAGCTACAAAGTGAATGGTTCGAGCACGGTGGTCTCGAGCGACTCGCGCACCGTCACGCTAGCGCCAGGCCTGACGGTCGACCTGATGGGAGCCAGTGAGAGCGGCAAGGCCACCACAATTACCGTCAGTCGCAGTACCCTGTCGATGCAGAACGCGTTATCAGGTTTCGCGACCGCCTATAACGCCGCCATGACGGAATTGGACAAGCACCGCGGCTCGGCCGACGGGGCCCTGGCTGGCGACAGCATTGTCTCCACGCTACAACAGACTCTGCGCGGCATCGCGGGCTATTCGACGGGAAACGACGGCGTCTCTTCGCTCACTGCACTGGGATTCTCGTTCGACAAGAGCGGCCGGCTCTCATTCGATTCGTCGGCGTTCACCGCGGCAACGGGGGACGACTACTCGGCTCTATCCGATTTCCTCGGCAGCAACACAGGGGGCGGGTTTCTGAAATCGGCGACGGACGCGCTGGATATGGTGTCCGACGGTGACACTGGAATCCTGACGAAGACAATCGACAACGTCAACGACCAGATCACGCGGCAGAGTACGGCCATCGGCAACATGGAGGACCGCATCACTCAGCTCGAGCTTTCGCTCAACACGCAGATGGCGGCCGCCGACGCCTTGATTGCCGGGTTGGAACAACAAGTGCTGTATATCCAGGGCTTGTTCAGCGCGATGGACACCGCGACAAATTCTCTAGAATGACGCCAACCGTCGAGAAATTCCGGCAAGCGGTCGCCGCCGGCTCGCATGCCGAGGCCGCCGCCCTTCTCCAGGCGTGCCGGGAAGAACTGGAGGCCGCGCTCAACAAGCTGCAGCCGCAAAGCGCCGAAGCAGCCGGGCTCGCCAGGGAGGCCAAGGATCTGTTCGAGTGGGCCCGTCGGATGACGCTCGCCGCCCGTTCCCGAATGGAAAACGGCCGCCGCACCCTGCCGCGGCGCTGTCCCTATCTGGCCACACCGCACCCACGGCGGACATGGTCCGTGGAAGGCTGAGAGGGACCGAGAGGCGGACCGCCGCGATTTGGACATCGGATTGCTCTTCCGCCCATGTGTATAGGCGCGAGTACGACACGCGCCCGAGAGAGGATCATGAACCAGATCGCAACGAAATACTTCGGCCAGATCACCTACACGGAGGATTCGGCCGTCGAATTCCCGGACGGCATCCCGGGCTTTGAAGATCAGCACGGTTTTGTAATAGTGCAGCAGCCGGCCACGAAACCGCTTGTGTTTCTGCAAAGCCTCACTAAGCCGGAACTGTGTTTCACAACCGTGCCTGTGCGGGCAGCTTGTCCGGACTACCGTTTAGCCATCCCCTCCGAAGACCTTGTGGCGCTTGGGCTTCCGGCTGGGCGGCAACCGGACATCGGCCGGGATGTACTGTGCCTGACAATCATTTCGGTCGCCGAAGACGCTTCGGTAACCGCCAATCTGCTGGCGCCGCTGGTCATCAACATCCAGACCGGGCGAGGCCGCCAGCCGATTATGGTCGAATCGGACTACTCTCACCGGCATTCGCTGGATGCACCCCGAGAGGCAGTCCAATGCTCGTGACCTTCCGGCGTGAAGGCGAATCCATCCTGATCGGCGAGGAAATCGAGATTTCCATTCTGGATATTCGCCGTTCCAAAGTGAAACTGGGAGTGAAAGCTCCACGCCAGTTTGCCATCACCACCAAGGAAATGCAGTTGGTGAAGGAGCAGAACCTGGCGGCGGCTCGGCCCCGTTCCGACGCCGTGCTCCATGCCCTGGTGGCCAGGCTGATGCAGGAGAAGAACGGCGGCGCATAATTGCCACGCGGCAAATCCTTGGCACTTACCCCATCGCCTGGGAGGCCTCGCCGAGCGTGATGCGCACCCTCGACGCCGTTGCCCGTTTTCGGACAGCGGAGTATCATGGCCATATGTTGCCCCGCCTTTCATCGATTATCGCGGGCTTTCTTTTCTTCCCCGCCCTGGTTGAATCAGCCGCTATCGTTCAGAAGGTGGCCGGCATTCCGCTCGGATTTGAGCAAAATCGTGGTCAGGCACCGGCTCCGGCCCGCTATCTCGTCCG
>JAJFUV010000013.1 GCA_021372245.1 Terriglobales bacterium | reverse complement strand
TAGATGTAGCGCATTTCCGCGCTCATCTGAGCGCGGCCCCATTGAAGCCCAGTTGAGTGTTGGCCGCGAACGACGGTAACGTGCCATTTCCGCGCTCATCTGAGCGCGGCCCCATTGAAGCCGCCTAGCTACTGCTATCTGACGCGCGGTTACTGCCATTTCCGCGCTCATCTGAGCGCGGCCCCATTGAAGCATCGTGCCACCTGGCCCTGTACGGGTTTGGATGCTATTTCCGCGCTCATCTGAGCGCGGCCCCATTGAAGCCTCGAGCGTTACTTCGGTGGTGCCGGCCGCAGTGGCATTTCCGCGCTCATCTGAGC
Source organism: Terriglobales bacterium (assembly GCA_021372245.1). Classification (GTDB taxonomy): domain Bacteria; phylum Acidobacteriota; class Terriglobia; order Bryobacterales; family Bryobacteraceae; genus JAJFUV01. Next base: position 6,429 of record JAJFUV010000013.1, on the reverse strand, counting down.
GCGGCCCCATTGAAGCGAGCAGCTCGGGCGCCTTCGCCGACGCCGTCTATGTGCTGCACGCATTCCAGAAGAAGACACAGCGACTTCGAGGCGCGATATGGAGACGGCCAAGAGAAGATTCGAGCAACTGTCAAGAGGTGGAATATGAGGAAACCCGAGAGCTACGCCAGCGTTTGGGACGCGATAGCCGACACGCCCGGGCAGGCGGCCAACCTGCGGGCGCGGGCCGAACTGATGCAGCAGATTGCGGCCTTCGTGAAACGGCAGGGCTGGACGCAAGTGGAGGCTGCGCAGCACTGCGGAGTGACGCAGCCACGCATCAACGATCTGCTCCGCGGCCGGATTTCGCGGTTCTCGCTGGACGCGCTGGTTAACATCTCCACTGCGCTGGGGTGCCGTGTGCGGGTCGATCTCGAAGCGGCCTGATAACCCTGGCGACTGGTCAGCCACCAACCGCCTCGGCCCCCTTCCGGGCGCTCCGGCCGCGCGGGGGCGTGGATTGACACTGCCGAGCAAGTACTTGCATCTTGTGCAACAACTCGTCGCCAGGCTTCGGACTGCATTTCCCCGACCGGGACATCAGTCGCAAGCGTCTTCACGGAAACCGGCAGAACAGGATTATTTCGCGGAGATGGCGCCGGCAGGACTGCCGGCGTTGCAGGTCTGGCGACCTGCTCCACGGAGCTTACCTGTGGGGGCAGCAAGGGCTGGAAGGGCAGAAGAGGGTGTTGGGGTGAGCAGGATAGGCGGTGGCGCGGGCGGCCACGCCTGCGGGGGTTGCGCAGGGCGGAAGCGGCAGGGGTGGTGCAGGCTGTCCTGGCGGCGGGATTCAGCATTTGCGCAAGGGCAAAAGCGGGGACAGGCAACGAAGTTTCGCAACTGCGGCGAAATTCGAGCCAGTCCCCGTTTTTGCGCGGTGGTAGCGGGAGCACAGGGCTGTCTTTGCCTGCGGGTTTGCTTGCGGGTGCAGAGAGGGATAGCAGGAGCCGGTGGGAGAAAGACAGCCAGTGGCGCAGGCGTCCACGCCTGCGCGGTTTTCTCAAGCGAAGCGAATCTTGTTCATGTTGATCCTGCTGCGGAGGATGGAGAGGGCTGCGGTGCAGTACGGCTTCAGGATCGGCCGGGCGCCGGCGTCATCTCTGTCCCCGGTTTCGTTGATAAGATAGAGGACTTCCATGCCGACCTCCGACGCTGAAACCGCCCCGCGTGCAGGCCTACTTGACCGATTCGGAATCTTTCCCCCATTGGCCTGGGGATACCTCGGACTCCTGGTGTTCATGATCGGGGTTGGTGTGGAATCCGGCTACCTGTCGCCTTTCCTGATGGACCGGGGATTGTCGCAAGCCGACGTGGCGGCCGTGTTCACCGTTTACGGTGTGACGGCCGCGGTCGCAGCGTGGTTCTCCGGCGCGCTCTCCGACCTGTGGGGACCACATCGTGTCATGTGGCTGGGGCTCGTCATCTGGATCGCCTTCCAGGTGGTTTTTCTATGCGTGCTTTCCTCCGGAGCCGGATATTTCACCTTGATGTCCGCATACGCGGCGCGCGGCTTCGGCTACCCCTTGTTCGCCTATGGATTCCTTGTCTGGATCACGGCCGCGACACCCGCCCGAAGGCTGGGCACCGCGGTGGGCTGGTTCTGGTTCGCGTTCACGGGCGGGCTACCCACGCTGGGGTCCCTGCTTGCCAGTTTCACGGTGCCGATCCTCGGCGCGTACAGCACCATGTGGGTCTCGCTGGCGCTGGTGGCGGCGGGTGGGTTGACCGCACTGATCGGGACCCGTGAACCCACGGGCCGGCGCCGGCTCGCGCCCGAGGGGGAGAATCCGCTGAAGACCCTGCTCTCCAGCGTGACCATTGCCTGGAGGGAGCCCAAGACCGCAATCGGCTGTGTTGTCCGCATCATCAATACGGCGCCGCAGTTCGGGTTCCTGGTGTTTCTGCCGATCTTCTTCACCAGCGTTGTCGGATTCAGCCTGACCGCGTGGCTGAGACTGCTCAGTTCCATTTTCCTCAGCAATATCGTCTGGAACCTGCTTTTCGGCATCATCGGCGACAAGTTTGGCTGGCGCCGGACGGTGGCCTTGTGCGGCGGCGTGGGGTCCGCGATCACGACTCTGCTGCTTTACTACGTTCCCCAGTTGTTCGGTGCGAACTACCCGCTGTGCATTTTGGCCGGGATTCTCTATGGAGCCACGCTGGCGGGCTATGTCCCGCTCTCAGCGCTGATGCCGTCACTCACACCTCGGCACAAAGGCGCGGCCATGTCGATGCTGAACCTTGGGGCGGGTGCGAGTACATGGGTGGGGCCGGCAATCGTCGGCCTCTATCTGGCACCGCTGGGCGTGAGCGGTGTGATGTGGATCTTCGCCACGCTGTACGTGGTGAGCGCGGGACTCACGCTGTTGCTGAAGATTCCTTCAGGCGATTGACCTCTCCGGATCGATGAGGGGCATGGCGACTCTCAAACAAGACTAGGAGCGCATGATGAAGCGAGCGATCCTCTTAGCGGTAACAGCGGTTGGCATCCTGCTCGGAGAATCCGAAGCCGACCTGGCGGCCCGATTCCGCAACCCACCAGCGAACTGGAGAACGCTTCAGATTACTCACAGTTTTCCCTCGGAAGAGAGTGCTTTGAATGCACGGATCGAGGAGTTCTCGCGCCGGGGTTTCGGCGGCTTCGTGGTGAACGTCGGCGGCCGCGCGGACTACCTCACCAGCGAGCAGAGGTGGAAAGAGTTCCGCGCCGGGGTCCAGGCTGCGCGCTCGCGGGGGATGACACTGTGGCTTTACGACGAACGCGGGTACCCCAGTGTCACGGCGGGCGGACTTACCCTGCAGGGTCATCCCGAATGGGAAGCCTCAGGTCTCCACTGCATCATCAGAGATCCCAATGCCAAGGACGCGGTGAGCGAAGACTTGCCGGATGGCGAGGTGGTCAGCGCAATGGCATTTCCGGCAAGAGCCGAAGGGTTGCGTTTTGACGAGGGCGTCGATATCACCGCCTCTGTCCGCCGGTTTCGAAAGCTCAGATCCGGCGATCCGGCGAAGCTATTGCTCTTCGCTTTCGTCCGGACGATCCTGTATGAACGCACCCACGCAACGGCAAATCTCTCCGACACGCTGCACTATCCCAATATCCTGATGAAGGAACCGGTGGGGCGCTTTCTTGAGCTAACGCATGAGGCTTACGCACGCCGATTTGCCCCCATCGGTTCGTATTTCGACGCGGTTTTCACCGATGAGCCTTCGCTGATGAGCCTCTACCTGCGGCAAGGCGCTCCCTATCCGCCGTTGCCCTGGAGCGACGAGATTCCGCGCAAGTTTCGCGAGGCGTTCGGCTACGACATTGTTGCGCGGCTACCCTCGCTCGTCGCCGACTTTGGCGCGGAAAGTTCCCGCGTACGCTGCGATTTCTGGGACTTGATCGGGCGGCTGGTTTCAGAGAACTACTTCGGACAGATCCAGAAGTGGTGCCGGAATCACGGGATCGCGTCGACATGCCATCTGCTGTACGAGGAGGACCTCGGCCATCACGTGGCGCTATATGGAAACTTCTATGAATGCGCTTCGAAGCTGGACATTCCCGGCATCGACTGCCTGACCTCCGACCCTGCCCGGGTTCCATGGTTTATTGCCAAGCTGCTGGGTTCGATCAGCTGCGTCACCGGTGCTGCAAAAACAATGAGTGAAACATCCGATCACGTCCAGGCGCAGAAGAAGATCCAGGTGACTGCCGAACAGATCCAAGGCACCATGAACAAACTGTACGTGTCGGGAATCAACACGACCACCTCCTACTACCGGTGGGCCGGCCTGGACGACCAGACCGTGCGTTCCTTGAATGAGCGGACCGGCCGCATGGGCACGCTGCTCGAAGGGGGACGGCATCGTTGCGATGTGGCCGTGCTTTACCCGCTCGAAAGCGTGTGGGCCCGATTCACCCCGCAACGCTTTCAGGCCCGGCCTCCAGGGGTGGTCCGCATCGACCGTATCTATCGCGAAACGATGCAGACGCTGTTCGAGAACCAGAGAGATTTCGACATCGTCGATTCACGGGCACTGGTTGGAGCCTCCGGCGCCGGTAGCGCCCTCAAGATTCGCGACGAGACCTACCGCGTCCTGGTGCTGCCCGCGGTCAGTGTGCTCCCGGCCGATGCGATTCGCAAAATCGACGACTTTGCGAAGCGCGGGGGGAGAGTCATTGCGATCGGCGACCGACCATACGATGTTGCCGGCTCCCTGACAGCCAAGGTGGAGGTGCTTCCCGAAGATCAAGTGAAAAGTCTTCCGGAGTTGCTTGACAAAGCCGTGGATCCCGACTTGCGTGCCGGCTTGCAATCGCCGATCCGGTACCGGCATTTCGAGAAGGCGGGCCGGCAGATGTACTTCCTCATCAACGATTCTCCGCGCCCCGTGACGGAGATGGTTCGCGTGCGTGCAAGCGGGAAGCCAAAAGCATGGGACGTTGGCACTGGGGTGGTCGATAAGGCGCGATGCAGCCGGAAAGGGTGTCAGATTTCGCTGGCGCCCTATGGAGCGACATTCCTGTCCTTCCAAAGGGGTCAGTAATATTACTGGTGTGCGACCAATATGGGATCTGACCCAGATGGGCCACTAAATGAGTCAGAGGTCCTCAAATCGCGAAGCAGCGCATCGATAGCGTTCCGTACTCGAAGCCTTCGTGGATATATTCGATCCGGCCCCGCGGGCGCGCCGCGCCGAGCACAACGAAAATCGGATGGAAATGCTCGTTGGTGGGGACGGCCAGAGCCGCGGACGGCGCGGCCGTCTTGTACCGGAACAGTCCTTCGACGTCCCAAGCATCGAGCTTTGCGGCGACCCAGCGGTCAAAGTCCAGCGCCCATGTTTGCGGAGGCGCGTCATTATGCTGCCAGTCCAGCCGCCGCAGATTATGAACGATGCCACCACTGCCCAGAACGAGAAACCCTTCCGAGCGAAGAGGAGACAGCAGGGTGCCGATTCGGAACAACTCGGCCGGGCTCCGCGTGATGGGGATGGATAGCTCCACAACGGGCACGCCGGCATCGGCGTACATCAGCCGGAGCGGGACCCAAACGCCATGGTCGAAACCCCGAATTGCGTCCACAGCGGAGGAGATACCGCCATCCCGCAGCATCCCGCTAATGCGCTGTGCCAAATCAGAAGCTCCCGGTGCCCCGTATTTCAACTCGTAGAGTTTGCCGGGAAAGCCGCCGAAGTCGTATATCAGCGAGGGCTTGGCGGCGGACGTGATGCGGATCTCGTCGTGCGATTCCCAATGGGCGGAGATCACAACAACGGCCTTGGGACGATGTGCGCGGCCGAACCGTTCCAGGGCATTCTGGTAAGGTCCGGTTTCGATGGCGACCATCGGAGATCCGTGCGAAATGAACGCGACCGGGATTGAGCCCGTTGCCGCCTGTCCCGCCGCTGTGTTTTGTTGTTCGTCTCCCATTGACTTATTGCCGGCCCATCTGTACAAAAGGAGCCTATTATATCAGATGTTCCTCACACCGAAAAGATTCAACGACAGAAAGGGCGCGCCGGCGCCGTCACCCGGGAGTTTTCGTGTGCCGGAGAAATGTTCCCTGTTCGAGTTCGTCAAAAGCCTGGCGGAGCTGATCCTGCGTGTTCATGACGATCGGCCCGTACCACGCCACCGGCTCGTGAAGGGGGTGTCCTGACACGAGAAGAAACCGGATACCGTTCTCGCCTGCCTGTACCTGGACTTCGTCACCGTGATCGAAGAGGATCAGCGATCGGTCTTCCGCCTGGACTGGAGGCTTGGTGTCGAACCATCCGGCCGGTTCAGTCGGAACCGCCAGGGGACCGGAGGTTTTGCAGAACTTTCCGCCGCCGGCAAGGACGTACGCGAACGCGTTGCGCGTCTTCTCCACAGGCAGCGCCTTCCGCTTGCCTGAGGGGACCGAGACATCGAGATAGATGGGAGCCGCTGACACGCCCTCCACGGGGCCCGTCTTCCCCCGATAGCTTCCGCAAACGATGCGCACCTGAGTGCCATCGTCATCTGTCACCTCCGGAATGTCCGCCGCTGTCACACCCTGATACCGAGGCGGAGTCATCTTGAGAGAGGCCGGGAGGTTGACCCACAGTTGGAAGCCATGCATCCGTCCCGCTTCATCGCCTTTGGGCATCTCCTGGTGGATGATGCCGCTTCCAGCAGTCATCCACTGTACGTCGCCGGCGCCGATCACGCCGCTGTTCCCCAAGCTATCGCCATGCTCTACCGTGCCTGCCAGGAGATACGTGACGGTCTCAATGCCGCGGTGGGGATGCCAGGGGAAGCCGGCCAGGTAGTCCTCGGGATTGTCGTTGCGGAAATCATCGAGAAGCAGAAATGGATCGAAATCAGACGTGTTTCCAAAGCCGAAAGCTCGATGCAGGCGAACGCCCGCACCTTCGATT
>JAJFUV010000343.1 GCA_021372245.1 Terriglobales bacterium | reverse complement strand
TGGAGATCCCAAAAAGATGCGTGCGGAAGAACTCCAGCGCGAAGCCGAGGCAAGGCGGTTCAGCGATCCCGTGGGCGCGTCCTACTCAACCGACCTCTATGGGCGCGGCCTCGATTACGACATGCGCGGGAACATGCGGCCAATGGTGGTGAACAACACGTACAACGTGCAGACTTGGGATGCCACCAACCTCCACGAGTTTGTGCAGAACAACGCCACCGAATTCAGCGGCGCAGTTGCCCGCGCCGTGAACGACGGCAACGGTGATGATCTCGTAGGCACGATGAAGCAGTCGATGGCGCTCTGATGCCGGCCTATCCTGCAAGCCCGCAGTTCTCGTATCCGGTCGTGCGCCGGCTCGAATTCCAGACCCGTATTGTGACCGGAACAAACGGCACCGAGCAGCGGTGGCCGCTGGCGCTCGGGCAGGAGTCATTCACCATCACCTACCCGAACATTACCCTTGCAGAGCGCGACTCGCTGCTGACCGCGTTCGTCGCGGCCAAGGGAGCGTATGCGCAGGATCTCGATTTTCCCTTTGGCTCGGAGACGTTCTATAACTGCTACTTCGACGCGGATTCCTTTCAATCGGTGGAATCGACGCAGGGACGCTGCTCCGTTGGAGTCACGCTGCGGCAGCTTCCGGCGGCCATCGACAACGACCCGTACGACGCCGACTTCCCGGCGCTGGCAACGGGCCACAAAATGCAATTGCCGTACACGCTGCAAGCGGGATTTGACACGGTGGTCGTGAAGACTGAGGGCGGCCGGTTCCGCTACTCGAATCGTGCCGCTGCATTGCGCACCTGGTCTGCCGGTGGGTCGTTGCTCTCCAATGCCGACGCGGGCGCGATCTTCAACCTGTTCAAGCGGACGCGCGGGCGGTGGGGTCTGATCCACTTTACCGATCCCGACAGCGATGTGCATTACGAATCCTGCCGGTTCGCCTCGGATGTTCTGGAGTGGCGGTACTCAGGGCCGGATGAAAACGCGATCACGGTGCAGATTCAGGAGATCCCGGCGTGACCATCAACGAGGGCAAAGAACTCGCGCAGGCCAGGAAGCCGATACTACTCGGGACGTTTACGTTCTCTGACGGTACCGTGCTCCGCGTGGCCACGTTGGGCTGTGTGTTCGAAGGTGAGACCTATGAAGCCCGCGTGGATGAGCAGGACATCGACCGGCTGGCATCGCTAAGCGAGCAGGGCGTAAGCCTTGTGCCTTCGGTGAAGATCCGGCTCGCAGACCCCGACGCCTACCTGTGGACGAACTACGAGCGCCCGGCGGGCAAGGGTTTCCGTGGCGCGACGTTGCAACTGCGCTTCGCCCTTCTGGAACCGAACACGGGGGAATTCTCCACTGATTCGCTGATTCCGTTCCTAGGGTTGTGCGATCAGCCATCGCTCGATGAAAAGTACCTGACGGTCTCCGCCGTTTCGCGGCTCAACCTCTCGCGGTACTCGCTGCCGGTGATGCCGATGCAGCTCCGCTGCCCGGCCATCAATCCGGCAACAGCGGCGCAGCGCATCGAAGCCGCGGACCCCACCTCGAAGTTTTACTTCTGCGGCGAGACGCGCGACCTAGTGGCGGCGCCGCCGTGCGAGTACAACAAGCAGACCTGTACTCAGCTCGCCCGGTATGCCGGCTCCACGTGGCAGGTGTCGAAGGAAGGTAGTGGGCGCGAGTATGTCTCGGGGAATCGCATCTCCTGGCAGAACCCGGACACCTCTGGTAAATACCGGGAGGCCTGGCCGCTGTGGCTTGGCGGCAAGGCATGGGTCATGGGCATTCCGCTCGCGCCCTGGGCGGACGGCAACTACAGCCGCACGGAAGTGGCGGTCGGCTTCGGTAATATCGCCATCGAAAAGGTTGTGGTGAATGGCGTCGAGTTGACGCAGGGCATGGAGGGCGATTACCGCTGGCACTACGTCAATCAGGGCAACCGGGACGGCTTCCATAACTCGGATACGGGCTACGAAAACGGCGACGTATACGGCAACTGCACGGTAATTCAGGTTCTCGCGCCTCATGCCGTTTTCGCGCCGGGCAGCACTCCTGAAGTTAAGATCCTCGGCACACCGCAAGACCTGATGTGCTTCAACGGGGCTGCGTGGGTCGCGGGCGACGGTTTGGCCGCCGGAAGCCTCGGCGGCGCTTCGACGCCCTGGGTGCTGATGCGCGCCCTCTGGTGGTCGCGAGTAGACTATGCCGAAGTGGACCCGCAATCCTTTGTTGCGGCCTCCATGATCTGCGACCCACTGATTCAGTTCACCGATAAGGACGGAGTAATTGATCAGCAGCCGCGCTTCACGTCCGCAGTCGCTTTGCGCGAGCGCCGCTCAGCATCTGAGATCGTCCGCGGCCTACTGCAATCGATCAGCGGTATACTGCGCCCCGATGCCACCGGAAAGATCAAGCTTAAGATCGAAGGTCCACTGGCAGAGCAACAGCCAGCGCCCGTCGACGGCAGCAACTACGATACGCCCGTCGCCTCCACGTTGCGCGACGGAACGCCCGCGAACGG
>JAJFUV010000339.1 GCA_021372245.1 Terriglobales bacterium | reverse complement strand
GTCCTGGTAGCCCCGCGCGATCGCCTCCACCGCAATCCGGTCGCCGCCGGCTTCGCGCGCCAGTGCCGCCAGATCCTCGGTGGCCGTGACTACATTCAGCTTCGATTTGCCGTAGGCCGAGAAGACGGTGACCAACAGCGTAAGCAGAAGACTCAGGAATCGGGTCGTGTTTCCATGCATATCTGGCTCCTCAGAACGGATGGGCGCCGTGGGCGCCGATGGAGAATTGGAATTGGAACAGCAATTCGTCGGCAATCTGGCCCTCACCATAGTGAGTGCGCCGGAGTTGCCCGCGGATCTGGCTGAACTCGCTCGGCCAGAACGTCAGTATCAACGAACCGCCGGTGTCCAACAGACTGGAGTCGGTGAGGCGGCCGGAACGGTCGAACCGCCCTCCGACAAACCATCTGCGGGCGAACTGGTAATCGGTGGATATGTAGTAGCCAAAGGGAGTGGTGACCCTAGAAGGTTGCTGTGCCCGGCCCCAGACAAATTCGCTGCGCGTCGTGAAGGAGTGGTAGATGGAACGGCGCAACGGCTTCCACCGCAGAGTCGCATCCAGTCCAAAGAACTGATTGATCAGGCTCGCTGCCTGCGGGCTGTGGCCCCGGGCGTAAGAGAAGCCGAGGTCCAGGTTCGTAGATTCGTTGATATCCCCATAGCCACGCAGATGGCCGACGGTCGAAACGTCGCTCCTGCGCCAGGATCGGAACACGCCTTCCGAATCACCTCGGAACACCTGCCCTGTCGCCTCCAGGAAAATGTTCTTGGGAGCCGGAAGAATGCGGCTGAGCGAGAGCCCGGCGTCGTTGATCCCGTCTTCTCCGCCGAGCAGGTTCCCGGTGACCAGTGGCCGGTCCACCCAACTGAGAACGTGGTTGTGCATTGTGTTCACCCGGCCGAAGGCAGCGCGCATCTTCCCGGTCCGCAGTTGCAGTCCGGCCGGCAACGCCGTGAAAGTGAGATATCCCTCTTCCAGGTTGACGCCCTGCTCGCCGAAACTGAGAAAGAAATCCGCCCGGGCATAAGGATCGACGACAGCCTGGAAGCTCGCCTCGCTCTCGTGCATCTCGAGGCTGGGAGTGCCCCGGCCCGCGCTTTGTCCTGCCGCTCCCAGGAAGTCCCCAATCACGGCCATATCGGGGTTGAAGACCTTTGACGCGCTGGCCGGCGCTTGTACGGGTGCAACTTCAGGAGGTGGAGTTGGCGCAATTTCGGGCGCCGGAGCCGGTGCCACAGCCTTTTGGCCCTTGAGAGTTTGCACCTCGGCCTCCAAGGCACGGATGCGTTCCTCCATCGATTTCAAGCGGTTCAGAAGCTCAGCGTTGTCCTGAGCGGGCAGTGATGCCGGAATACCCCAGATAGCCGCAAGTACAAGCACGGTACGTCGCATGGCGCATGTCCTCGATGTTGATGGTGTGTAAGTGGCAGAGCGGTGAATGACTGGAAGGTTACCGGACGCAGAGAAGGAACATGAGCCGCCCCCCTCCGGTCGGCTGCCGCGCTTGCCCGTTTTGTCGCGGCGTCTGACAGTTGCGTCATGGCCGTCACAATTCCGGACTTCTGCCCAGAAAAGGTCGCCCGCGGACTGCGATGCCGCCCAGAACGCCGGCTGCGGAGGACCTTCCAGAATGGCGACTGGAACTCCCTACTAGGATATGACGTTCGATGATGGGATGAAGTTGCTGGCTTCGATGATATAGCTACCCTCAACCACCGCAGGCCAGAAGTAGATGAGGGTGCGCAGTCGTGCTGGAGCTTCGCGGACTACCTTGACTAACTGTACAAACCGCGGGAGTCCCGCTTCACTTGCCTCTACTATCAGAGCGAGTCAGGCGGCCCTCCACGTACGTCTTGAACGCCTCAGGTTGCCCGGGCGGGGCGATCTCAAACGTCATCCGGACGCCATCGGTTTCCTTGCGGTAGATCAGGCGATACCGCGGCGTTCCTGGTACGTTATCGCTCAGGAATGTGACGATGTTCTGATCTGCCCCGGCATCAACCCGGTACCGGATGTAATGCCCTTCATTATCGAAGTACGAAGCGCTGAGTCCAGCCGGGGACGAATACACGACGGTAAGGTCGGTGTGTACGAACCCCGGCCGATCCTTCGTGGCGGGAAAGTCGAGCCGGCCGCGACGGATGAGAATCTTTCCGTCGAGATCCTTCTCGAATTTGAATCCACCGCTCCCGGTTCCCGGCTGCCCTTGTCCAGCGCCTGCCCACTCGCCGAGCAGAAAGTGTAAAGGCTTTAATCTGTCAACTGAGCTCGGCTGCGCGGTCATGCAGCAACTGCCCAGGAGTAGAGCGCACAAGCAACGGGTCATAATCGTGAAGGATAGCGCAAGTCCTCACGAACCTCCTCCTCGATCTTCTCCCGCAGCGTTTCGGCGTAAGCTGCCGGCACGCTATGCCAGGCGCAAAGTCAAATCTATGTTAAGTCGTAACGGTGTCCGGCCCATCGTCGTCCTCCCATTCGAAGTGAGGGGATTGAAATGGAGAATCGGAGAGTTCAATACCTGGCGATAGCTGCCGTAGCCGCTGCGGGGGGGCTTGCTCCCAATGGTGTCAGTCACGGAGCGGACGCGCGAAATCGGAATCCGCAAGGCGATCGGCGCCAAGATGAATGACATCCTCACGCAGTTTCTGGTGCAGGCGGTCGCGCTTTCGGTGGCCGGCGGGATCGTTGGCATCATGACGGGCCTCGCGGCATCGTCTCTGATTTCATACTTCGCCGACTGGTCCACGCTCGTGAGCCCAGGCTCCATCCTGCTGGCTTTTGCCTTCTCCGCACTGGTTGGTGTCTTCTTCGGCTTTTATCCCGCCCGCAGAGCGGCGAGGCGCGATCCGATTATTGCCCTGCGTTACGAGTAACAATGCCTGGCCTTCGGTCAGTAATGGTTGTTTTGCGACAGGCGCTGGTGCAAGTCACCACAAAACGGAGACTTGCCCGGCAGACCTTTCGCGCGTTTGTGTTGATAACCAGATGTATCGTCTGGTGAGTTGGAGTCATCTCATAGCTGTATGTGAGGACGATTCGGTCTCTGGGAGCAGCATAGCTGCTAGAACTTAGGACCGAACAGAGGAGCCCCAAAATGAAAGCTGGGTCGATTGCCTCGTTGTGTCTTTTCGTGGCAAGCATCACTCCGCTGGCCGCAAGCATGTCTGTCTCGTTAGCAACGTCAGCGTGGGATCCCGTCCCAGTGGGCGCCGTAGCGTCGTTTTACCCTAACGTCAGCAACGCCGACGCCGGCACACTGTGGTACCGCTACCAGGTTCGCAAGCCGGGCACAGGTTGGAAAGTGATCCGGGACTTTGGCCCTGAGACGTGGCTGTACTGGGCCGAAAGCGGAGTAGAAGGAACATACGAAGTTGAAGTCACAGCTCAGAATAAGGTGACGGGCGAAACCGCCACTGACAGCTTCACCTTCAAAGTAGTTTCACGTGTGACTGGGGGACAGCCGGTTGTCTCGCCAACAGCTCATCCGTTGGTCTTCCTTTACAGCGCACCCGCATGTCCCGCCGGCGCCAGCATTAGAGTGCAGTTCCAGGATCCCAGCGGCAATGTTCAGTACACCCCCTATAAAGGTTGCCGCAATTGGGTCAGCAACAACTTCTACCTTGCAGGCATGCAGCCCAACACACAGTATTCGGTGCATCACACGGTCGACACCGGGCCGGAGCGAGTGGATGGCCCCACGCTCAGCTTCACGACGGGGCTAGCCACGATTTCCGCGCCCGCTTCCAGCGTCCTTAAGCCGCTGGTATCGCCGGCCGCTAACGGCGTGTTGTTGCAGAGTACTTTGGCAGTTCCGAACATGGCCACGGATCTGAGCGGGAATCTGCTGTGGTATTACACCGGCAACATCTCCTTTATCACGTATCCGGAACCGTGGGGGCGTTTCCTGGGAATTCTGCAAGACACCAGCGCGGATTCTTCGCACCAGATCGTGCGGGAATTCGATCTCGCCGGCAATACCATTCAGGAAACTAACGCCGCGCGCGTGAGCGAACAACTGGTGAGTATGGGCCACCGCCCCATTACCGCTTTCCATCACGACGCCCGGCGGCTGCCGGACGGCAACCTGATCGTGCTCGCCAATATCGAACAGATTCTGAACAACGTGCAAGGCGCGGGCTTAGTGGACGTGTTGGGCGACATGATAGTAGTGCTGGACCGGAACCTCAAAGTCGTCTGGGCCTGGGACGCATTCGATCACCTGGACACTACGCGCCTGGCCGTACAGAAAGAGACGTGCACGGCGGGGGGAGGCGGCTGCCCGCCGTTCTACCTCGCGACGACGGCCAACGACTGGCTCCATGGCAACTCTGTGCAACTCACGCCGGATGGTAATCTTCTCTATTCCTCCCGGCACCAGGATTGGCTGATCAAGATCCTCTATAACAACGGCACCGGATCCGGACGCGTCCTCTGGCGGTTTGGTAAGGATGGTGATTTCACCTACAACTCCGGCGATCCATATCCCTGGTTCTCGCATCAGCATGACGCGAACTTCGATGACGCCGATCCTACGAAGCTGCTCGTCTTCGACAATGGGAATACCCGCTATGCCACCGATTCCAACGCGCACAGCCGTGGTCAGGCCATTCAGCTCGATGAACAGAACCACGTGGCAACGCTCCTGTTGAACGCCGACCTGGGAGCGTACTCACTTGCCCTGGGTTCGGCTGCGCTGCTTCCCAACGGTAATTACCATTTCGAACTGGGCTGGCTCAACGGCCTGGGCGGCACGCCCAGCGCCAGCCGAGCCGTCGAGGTGACGCCTTCAGGGGACATCGCCTATGAGATACAGGATCAGACTCCGGTCTACCGGAGTTTCCGGATGCAAAGTCTCTATGTTCCATAATTTGCGGATCGAGCAGCTTTGGGCTATATGTGGGAATGGAAACGCTGGCCGGTATCGGCTTTTGCAGGAGGTGAAATGCAACGGCGTATGTTCCTGAATGCCGGCTTGGCGACCACATTGCATCGGCGTGCGCGTCAACTGCAAGCCGCCGCACCCCCCAATATCATCCTCATTCTTGCCGACGACCTTGGATACGGCGACCTGAGCTGTTACGGATCGGCCATCCCGACGCCGAATCTGGATAGTCTCGCCGCGGAGGGTGTCCGCTTCGAGCACTATTATTCGACAAGTGCGGTATGTTCGCCGGCTCGCGCCGGCCTCCTGACAGGGTGTTACCCCACGCGTGTAGGCGTACCGGGTGTGTTGTTTCCAACGGACACGAAAGGCCTATCGCTTGCGCAGACCACCATGCCACAAGTGCTGAAGACGAGGAACTACGGCTCCATGTGCATCGGCAAGTGGCATCTCGGCTCGCAGCTTGATTACCTACCAACTCGCCGCGGGTTCGACCGCTTCTTTGGCGTCCCCTACAGCAACGACATGTACCCGCCGTTGATGCGTGACTGCGACATTATTGATCCTGCACCCCGCAACGACCTGCTGACCACGTTGTTCACCGAACAGGCCGTGAACTACATCCACGCGATGGCCGGCTCGCCATTTTTCCTGTACCTCGCGTATACCGCTCCGCACCTCCCCCTCGGTATTTCAACTCGTTTCCGTGGTAAGTCCGGTCTGGGCCCATACGCAGACTGCGTGCAGGAACTGGACTGGAGTGTTGGACAGGTGCTCCGCGCGCTTACCGACAAAGGCATCGACCAGGATACGGTGGTCCTCTTCACTAGTGACAATGGGCCCTGGTATCTGGGCAGCCCCGGCCAGCTGAGGGGTCGCAAAGGTGAGACCTACGAGGGCGGGTTGAGGATGCCGCTACTGGCGCGCTGGCCTGGCATCTTTCCGGCGCGCCGCACAACCCAGGTAGTCGCCACCGCCATGGATATTCTGCCCACCGTGGCCCGCTTGGCCGGAGCTGCCCTGCCATCCGCTCTACTCGACGGGGTGGACGTTGCCACTCTCCTCTCCGGTCAAGTTGAAACTGTGGATCGCCCGCCGTTCTTCTACTTCCAGGGATGGGATCTCCAGTGTGCCCGGCTGGGGCCGTGGAAGTTGCACATATCTCGCAAGAACGGCTACGCGTGGGCGCCGGACCCGCCCGACGGCTGTCTCAACCTTCCTTTGCCCGCGCCGGAGCTCTACAACGTGGTTTCCGATCCCGGCGAAGATTACGATCTGGCGCCTGATCGCCCGGACATCGTCGCCGACATTCGCGCAAAGGTCGAAGCTGCGCTCCCGACTTTTCCACCCGAAGTGCACAACGCTTGGATCGACACCATGAACCGGCACGTGGAAACCACGCCCGCAGGTGCCCTACCCGTCTTGCGCAAGACTTAGTCGAGTGGGATGACGCTTGCCGCGTCCTTACTGGCTCAAGGCCGGTTCAGTTCGCGCCGTCCGCTTCCGCGTCCCGGTACGCCTGCAGGATCAGAGCGATCAGCTTCCGCGCCATGTGCCCGTCGGTCTGAGGCCTGCAGCCCGAGTCGACGCAATTGAAGAAGTGCTGGATCTCGGGTAGGACATCCAGGCCCTCGCCGCTCTCCAGAAGCACTTCCTCGGTCCCGCCATCGGCCACGATGCGCGTTACCCAAGCACAGCGATGCGCGTCGCGAGCCAGGTCGCCCAAAGGAGTTGTGGTCAGCGTCACGTGAGCTTTCTCGCAGGCGGCATGCAGGGTATACCATGTACGGCACCGGGGTGAGGCCCAAGTATCGCGAGCCACGCCAATCATGCCGCTCCGGAACTTCATCACGCAGGCAGCCGTGTCTTCGCCTTCCATGGCGACACCGCCCCGCGTGCCCACCATCCGCAGGGACTGCACTTCTCCACCCACGAAAAGCATCACGTCCAGCAGGTGTGGCGAGGAGGAGAAGAATACACCGCCTCCCAGGGTTTCTTTTCTCGCGATCCACCCCAGCGCGTAGCCTTTCATTGAGGAGTCCATGACGCCCTCCAACAGAAAGGGCTTGCCATAGCGGCCGCTGTCGAGGATCTTCTTGAACTGCTGCACGCAATTCTTGTATCGGTGCTGGTACCCCACCATGAATGCCTTGCCGGCACGTTCGGCTGCCGCGATCATTTCGTCTGCCTGCTCCACAGACGTGGCGATGGGCTTCTCCAACAGCACATGGCAACCGGCACGGAAGCAATCCAGAGTAATCGGATGGTGCAGGTGGTGGGGCACCATTACGAATACGCAATCCACCTCACCCAAACCTTTGTGGTAGTCCGTCAGGCTTCGTGCTCCGGCCGGAAGGGCTACCGCCTCCGCACGCTCTCGCACCGGATCCGCCGCCCAGACAATACGGGCACGATCACCGAGGCTCTGCAAAGCCGCTACGTGAAACGGTGCCATCCAACCGCACCCGATCAAACCGACGCGGTGGACTTCTCTCATGTTCAGAGTGCCATTCTGCCCGATTACACCGCCCACTTAGGGCGCATCGGGCGATCCAGCATCTTCGAGGCGGCTTCGTCGCCGACAACGACTTCCCGCTCGGGATCCCACTGAATCGGGCGCCGGGTTCGCACTACGATGTCGCTCAGGTGGCTGATGGTGTCCGAACGGATAGCCGCTTCCAGCGGGCTGATGGCCTGCTCGCGGCTCTTCACGCAATCCACAAAGTTCCTCTGGTGATGATAGCTTTCGTACAGCCGCTTGTCCTTGCCTCCGAATACGACTTCTTTCAGCGACTCCCGGCTGGCCTGCACTCCCCGGCGGTCGACGCTCACCCACCCATCGCTGCCGAAGAATGTAGTGCCGTGATCATTCCAGCGCGGCAGGTATTTGGTGACTGCAGGCTGAGCCGTGCGGAAGTCCATGAAGCGCATCGTTACGCCGTTGGCGTAATAGCAGTGGATGTCCCAGGTTTCCGTGGTGTCGAACAGCCCATATCTCGGTAGCGAACCTGTGCCTTCATAGAAGATGGGGCCGGTGTGGTCGGCATCGAGGCCCCATTGAGCGATGTCCAAAGGATGCGCGCCCCAACCGGCGATGAATCCCAGCGCGTAGTCGTAAATATGATAGGCGCCGTACGGCGTGCAGCGGTCGGCGGTGTATTGCCGCACTGGAGAGGGGCCGCACCACAGGTCGAAGTCCAGATCGCGCGGCACTGGAATCGACCGCAGCGAGCCGTACCTGTAAACTGAAGCCGCCGAGTACTGCGTGGAGATGTCAGCACACCACGCGTCGACGCGTTTCACCTGGCCGATGTAACCGTTGCGCACCAGTTCGCAGGCATAGCGGAATGCCTTGTTGGAGCGCTGCTGCGTGCCGTACTGCACGATGCGGTTGTTCTTCTTTACCTCGTCCCGCAACAGCCAGGACCACTTCATGGCTACGCTGAGCGGCTTCTCCACGTATATGTCCTTCCCTGCCCTGGCCGCCGCAATCGCCAACGGTGTGTGCCAGTGATCCGGGGTGGCGATCACAACCGCGTCGATGTCTTTCCTTTGAAGAACTTCCCAGGGATTGCTGTACATCTTGACGTAGTCGCCGCCATACAACTTGTCCCACTTCTGTTTCGCCGCGAGCCGGCGGCTCTCATAGCAGTCGCAGACGGCCAGGAACCGCGCATCCGGATGCGTATTCACGGCATCCGTGTCGGCCGTCCCCCGGCCTCCTACGCCGAATGCGGCCAAGTTCACGCGGTTACTCGGCGCTGTGGCGCCAAAGACCGAGGCGGGAACAATCGCCGGAAACGTGCTGCCCGCCGCCAGCGAGAAGCTCTTCACAAAGCTCCGCCGGCTCGGACGCGAAACCGGAATTCTGGATGCTGTTTTCGTTACGCGGTTCATGTCTTCTCCAAAGGATGTGCCTATGACATCCCCGAGCATCTTACCTCACGGGATGCATCGTCCGGTAGGCCTTCCCGCCAGCCCAGTACAATGTGGGTGATGGAGGGCGCAGTTCGCGGGTCACTGGGATCCAGGCTTCAACGCCGAGCATCCGCGGTTGGCAGGCGGTTGCGCGAGGCGCGAATGTTCGCCCGCGCTATGCACTCGCGGGACCATCCGATCGTGGCCCAGATCGTGCCGATCCGCCGCTGCAACTTAGCCTGCACATACTGCAACGAATTCGATGCCACCTCGCTTCCCGTGCCGCTTCCTGAGATGCTGCACCGTATCGATTTGCTCGCCGCGCTCGGGACCACTATCATCACCCTCAGCGGCGGCGAACCCATGCTCCACCCGGAGTTGGACGATATCATTCGCCATATCCGCCGCCGCGGCGCTATTGCGACGCTGATCACCAACGGCTACTTCCTGACGCGCGAGCGCATCCGGCGGTTCAACAAGGCCGGCCTCGATTACCTCCAGATCAGCATCGACAACGTCGCGCCCGACGAAACCTCGAAGAAAAGCCTGAAAGTCCTCGGCCGCAAGCTCGAATTGCTGGCCGCGCACGCCACATTCGTGGTGACCGTCAACTCCATCCTCGGTGGTCCTCTCCGCAATCCCGCCGACGCGGTCACCATCGCCGAGCGGGCACGGGCGCTCGGCCTGACCAGCACAGTCGGCATCCTACACGACGGCAGCGGGCATCTGCGGCCGCTCGCACCCGGCCAAATCTCCATTTACGAGCGGATTCTCACGTATGAACAGTCACTGTTCTCATTCGCACAGTACGACAGGTTCCAGCGCAACATCGCACTAGGATTGCCCAACGACTGGCACTGCCGCGCCGGCGGTCGCTTTCTCTACGTCTGCGAGGATGGCCTGGTCCACTACTGCTCGCAGCAGCGCGGCCGTCCGGGGATCCCGCTCGGGCATTACACTATCGAGCACTTGAAACAGGAGGCCGCACGCCCGAAGCCTTGCGCCCCGTACTGCACTGTTTCCTGCGTCCACCAGGCCGCGATGCTCGATGCTTTTCGTGAGGATCCGCGCGGCACGCTGACCGGCATGATCGAACGCCGCAGGCAACACAACCTGGCGTACCGGCCGCCGTTTGTTCTCAAAGCGCTGACTTGGGCGTTTCTCGACGGCCGCAAGCGGCGCGTACTAAGCAAACTGGCGCTATACTTCCTCCGCGCGCGGTCTTGAACCGTTGCCCCCGCGCAAAACGGGAGTCTGTAAAAGCTAAGTTAACTCCTGCTCGTGAGAGGGTCCACGCGTAACTTAGCTGCCCCGCGCCGCGTTTCACACTTAGAGAAGGACCGCAAGTGGGGTAGACCTATGTTTAGCAAGTGGCAACTCTCAGTCCTGCCTTTTTCCCTGGCTCTGCTGGTAGCCGGAGACCAAACATGGAAGGACAAACGCGTCGCCGAATGGAGTGAAGACGATGCCAAGCAGGTCCTGACAGATTCGCCCTGGGTGAAAACCGTGCAGCCGACCATGGCCAAATCCGCGAACAACGGCGAGCACCGGCGCGGAGGAGGCATGGGGCGCGGCGGGGGCATTGGAATTGGCGGAATCGGAATCGGGCTGCCCGGCATGGGCGGCATGGGCCGGCGCGGCGGAATGGGTGGGCCTGGCGGCGGCTATCCGGGCGGCGGTGGAGGCTACCCAGATGACAGGCAGGGCCGGAGAGGTGACGATGGAACGGGCGCGGGCCGCGGCGAACCGCCGTCTCTCAAACTCCGCTGGGAAAGCGCGCTGCCGGTCCGTGAAGCGGAGCTGAAAGCCCGCGAAACCAACGCGCCTACCGTGGATGCCGATCATTACGCCATAGCAGTTTACGGCGCTCCTAACCGGATCGTTCGAGGCGATTCAAAGGATCTGGTCAACGAACTCAAGAAGCAGGCCGCCATCAAGCGCGAAGGGAAGAAAGATCTCAAGCCTTCCAGCGTTCAGGTTTTACAGCGGGACGACGGGCCTGTCATTGTGTACCTGTTCCCGCGCTCAACTGAAATCACGCGCCAGGACAAACGGCTGGATTTCGACGGACAAATAGGACGGTTCAAGTTTGAGCAATCGTTCTACGTTGAGGATATGACCTACCAGGGGAAACTGGAGCTTTGAAGCTCCCATCCCAACTGGTTACCCGCGCCTGAGCGCCTCCTGGATGCGGACCGGAGTCATCGGCAACTGGAGCATCCTGGCTCCCACAGAATCATAGATCGCGTTCGCGATCACGGCGCCCATGTTGACGATGGGAGGCTCACCGCATCCGGAAGCCGGCATTTCCGGGTTCTCGATCAGGATCGTCTCAATCTTCGGCAGCCAGGAGAAGCGAGGGATCTGATAGGTGTCGAAATTGCGATCGAGGATCTCGCCGTTGCTGAATCGCACCTCTTCGGTCAACGCGTAACCCAGGCCCATGGTGATGCTGCCTTCCATCTGTTGCCGCGAGCCGTCCGGGTTGACGATGAAGCCCTGGTCCTGCGCGCACACCACGCGTCGCACGACAACGCGACCGGTCCCTTTGTCCACCGCCACCTCCGCCATCGTGGCGACGTAAGTCCCCAGATAGATGGCGCAGGCAACGCCCACACCGCGTCCGCTGGGAGCCCGTCCGGTCTTCCAGCCAAACTGCTTTGCGGCAGCCTCCAGAACGCGGCGCATGCGTGCGTCCGTCAGGTGGCTCAGACGGAACTCCAGAGGATCGGCGCACGCCTTCGCCGCCATGATGTCAATCTGTGATTCGCGGGCGAAGGTGTTTGTGTTGACCGAAGGCGCACGCCACGGACCGACGCTGAACGGATGCAGCCCGGGAGGATTTCCCCCACCCCAGCCTCCCGACGAGATCGTGCGTTGGTGTGGGATCGTGTAGAACTGCCTCGCCTCGCGATCTCCGGCGCAGTAGACGTGGTAGTCCCAAAATGAGATCTTCCCCTCGCCCGTCATGCCTGAGCGCACCTTCACCACGGCGGCCGGCCGGAACGTGTCATGGAAGAACTCCTCGGCGCGGCCCCAAACCACCTGGACCGGCTTGCATGTCAGTTTCGCCAGTCGCGCGGCCTCGATAGCCTGGCGGGAGGCGCTCTTGCCTCCGAAGCCGCCACCCACATAAGGCGTAATGACACGCACGTCCCGCGGAGCAACGCCAAGCGCCTGCGCGACCTGCTGTTTGACTCCGAACGGCGTTTGCGTGGACGCCCACACGGTCGCCTTGCCGCCTTCAACAACTGCAGTGGCGGAGTGGGTTTCCATAGCCGCATGCGCCACGTAGCTATTCAAGTACGTCTCATCGACGATGGTCGCCGCCAGCTTCTCTCCTTCCGCAACGCTGCCGCTTTCAAACAGCACCTGTCCTTGGGGAGCGGCCTTTAGTAAGTGATCGAAGATCGATTTGTCGTCCACGTCCCCGTGCCGGCGGTCATACTGAGCCGTGATCATCCCCAGGGCTTGATCGGCAAGGTCCCGCCGCGCGTGGAGTACCGCTAGCAGGTCTCCGTCCTTCACTACCATGGCTCCGGAGGTCTTCTCCGCGACGCTCGTATCTAAGCCCTTGAGTGTCGCCCCATGCGCCGGCGGCCGGAGGATCCGCGCGTGGAGCATTCCCGGAAATATCATGTCTCCGGCATACTTGGCTTTGCCGGTCACTTTCTCCATGGCATCCTTGCGGCGAGGCGAGCGCCCCGCGACCGTGTACGCCGCCACTGGCTTCAGCGGTGCCTTCTCCATGCGCCGCTCGATGCGCTTGCCCTGCACGAGTTGCGCGTAGCTGACATGCTTCGCCGGCTTCGAAGGATCAGTGACGACGCCGTCCCTCACCTGCAGCCGGCCTTGCGACGCCTGGAGATGCTCCGCCGCCATCTGGAGAAGTACACTGCGGGCCTCGGCTCCGGCTCGGCGCAAAACGGGACCGAACTGGCGGACGCTCAGCGAGCCGAACGTGCCCATGTCCCACGGACAAACGTCAGTGTCGCCCATGACCATATCCACTGAGTCGAGCGCAACGTCCAGTTCCTCGGCGAGGATCTGCGCGAGCGCCGTCTTCGATCCCTGGCCAAGCTCCACCTTCCCCACCAAGCAGGTGACTCGCCCTTCGGCGCCGATGCGAAGGTACGCATTGAAGTCCGTCGGATAGCCCTGCCGGGCCGGGAGCCGGGTAGGCTCCTGGAAGGCAGCTAATGGCTCAGGTGGAAAGAACACGAACAGCCCGGTCTGGGCCAGTGAGAGGACGTCGCGGCGGCTGAGATCGTCCGTTCTCATCGCGAGTCTCGCTTCATTGCGGCCGCGGCTTCCTGTACGGCCGCGATGATCCGGACATGCGAGCCGCACCGGCACAGGTTACCTTCCAGGTGGCCGATGATCTGCGCGCGCGTAGGCCGCGGCGTCTTGAGCAGCAGTGCGTACGTGCTGAGGATCATTCCCGGCGTGCAGTAGCCGCACTGAAATGCGTGCTGTCTGACAAAGGCTTCCTGGACCGGATGAAGCCGCCCCTGCTCGCCCAAGCCTTCAATCGCTAGCACGTGCCTGCCGGCGACGTCCTTGAGCGGTGTGGAGCAGGACCTCACTGCTTCACGGTCTAGAATGACCGTGCATGCACCGCAAAGCCCCTCACCACAGCCGACTTTCGTGCCTGTGAGTCCGAGATCGCAGCGCAGGACCCACAACAACATGCGCTCGTCGTCCGTCGTGACGCGCACAGGCTTCCCGTTGAGCGTGAACGAAACCGTTCGCTGCATGGTAGCCTCCCTGCACGCCACCGATTGTACATCCAACCGGCTCTTTCCGGACCGCTTGTCACGCCGCTTTCAAGGACGAGGCCATCCTTACGACTTCACGTGCAGGACGTGATGCTTGTGTTCCCCTTTCGTCGCATAAACCAGGACGCCATCACCTCCGAGCTGCCAGATCTCCGAAAGCGTGTAAGTATCCCCCACTCGATCGAAAACGAGATGACAGTCCTTGCCGCCGTTGTGAGGCGCGCCCGCGAGCAAAGTGATGATGGGGATGGCTCCGGCCCAGTGCTTCGGTCCGATGATGTTTACAAGCTCCGTCTGGCGGTCGACCGAGAATTGGTACTCGCCAGCCGGCAAGGTCTCGGATTTGGCTTTGAACGCGAACGGAATGTTTGCTTTAATCACGTAATCCGCACCGAACGCGGATGTTGTCGCAAACAGCGTGAGGAGGACGGCCATGCCCAAGGCCGCTCCAAGAGTCGTGGTGATGTTCTTCTTCATATCCTCTTTCCTTTCCAGGTTCGACTATGTCATCCCTCTGGCAACCAGTCGGTCATGCCCTAGATGTTCTCGGGCCCTCGGAACTGCCCTCTAGTTGCCACTCGACTGTAATGACGCAATCTTCAACACAAAAGGTACGACCCGGCCTCTTGATGAGCGGATTTTAATGTCCTTTCCTTCGCGAGTATCCGTTGGAGTAAAAACGGTTTCCACCGCCGGACAACTCGGCTATACTCTGCGCAGGAGGGACACATGTCCAGACTACTGTGGCTCTTTCTTCCCGTTGTGCTGATTCTGCCGCTGCTTAGCTGCGGGGGATCGCGGCACGCTCCGGACGAGAAGTATTTCCTGATCGCGACAAACGTTAAGGTCCCCTATTGGCAGGAGGCCGCTGCAGGGCTCAACAAAGCAGCAGCACAACTGCATGTGAAGGCGGAGACCGTCGGTCCGGATTCCTACGATCCGAAGGCCGAACACGAAAACTTTCAGGACGTGCTGAAGAAGAAGCCCTCCGGCATCCTGGTGTCTGCGAGCGACCCTGCCGTCTTGAAGGACGACATAGCAGCGGCGATCGCCAAGGGCGTTCCGGTCATCACCATGGATTCGGATGCGCCTGAGAGCGGCCGCCTTGCGTTTGTCGGGACGGACAACTACAAGGCCGGCGCCATGGGAGCCCGCCGGGCAGCCAACCTGCTCAAGTTCAGGGGCAGCGTCGTGATCTACACCATGCCGCAGCAGACCAACTTGAACGAGCGGCTGCGCGGTTACCAGGACGTGTTTGAGGGCTACCCCCAGATCAAGATTGCCGAGGTGGTCGATATCAAGGGCGATCCACGTATCGTTTTCGACAAGACCACCGAGCTTATCGAAAAGAACGTAAAAGTGGACGCCTTCATCTGCCTGGCTTCCATCGCAGGCCCGGAAGTCTCCGAAGTGCTCGAGAGGAAACGCGTGTCGGGGAAAGTAGTTGTAGCCATGGACACGGACGCGAGGACGCTGGAAGGGACTCAGAAGGGCACCATCTCCGCTACCATCGCCCAGAAACCTTTCACGATGGCGTTTTTTGGTCTCAAGATGCTGGATGATCTGCACCACAACCAGCTCTCGTCCCTGACGAAGGTCTGGTCGCGGGACTCCTTCTCGCCGATTCCCACTTTCGTGGACACGGGGGCCACCCTAATAGACAAGGACAATGTGGACCGGTTCCTACAAGAGCGGAGCTCGGTAACGGCAAAGTAGACCTACATCTCCT
>JAJFUV010000335.1 GCA_021372245.1 Terriglobales bacterium | reverse complement strand
TTGCGGGGAAACCGTAGCCGCGCGGTATCGGGTGGAAAACCACCACGCGCGCGCGCTCGCCGAGCATCGCCACCTGGGTGCGACGGCTTCCGGGACGCCGGTTTACATCGATGAGCGCTTCGTTCGCGCGGACCTGCACATCACCCTCGGGTTCATCGAGCCCCACCTGATGCTGGGTTATTCGGGCGGACGCAAGCTGATCGTGCCCGGCCTGGCCGCGCAGGAGACCATCAAGGTCTTGCACAGCCCGCGATTCATGCGCGAGCCGCGCGCCGTGGAGGGGTCGATCGAGGACAACCCGCTCCACCGCGAGCTGCTCGAAATCGCGCGCATGGCCCGGCACGACTTCATCGTGGACGTGGCGCTCGCGCGCAACCGCGCCATTGCCGGCGTCTTTGCCGGGGACGCCGTGGAAGCCCACCGGAAGGGCGTGGCCTTCGTCTCCAAGGTGATGCTCGAGACGCTCGCCGGCCCCGTGGATGCCGTTATCACCACCTCGGCGGGCTATCCGCTCGACCTCACCTACTACCAGGCCATCAAGGGCGTAACCGCGGCTTCGCACATCGTGAAACCGGGCGGAAAAATCCTACTCGCCGCCGAATGCGCCGAGGGCGCCGGCGCCCCGGAGTTCCGCCGCATGCTGCTCGAAAACCCGAGCGACCGGAAGTTCCTGGATGACATCGCGGCGGCGGACG
Source organism: Terriglobales bacterium (assembly GCA_021372245.1). Classification (GTDB taxonomy): domain Bacteria; phylum Acidobacteriota; class Terriglobia; order Bryobacterales; family Bryobacteraceae; genus JAJFUV01. The sequence continues at coordinate 7,408 of JAJFUV010000335.1, read as the reverse complement.
AGGTGGTCGTGGACCAGTGGCAACTGGAAAAGCTGGCGCTGGTAACCGCGAAAGCCGGCGTGCTCTGGTACGTGCCCGGGCTTCCCCCGGATTACCACGCCTCGCTGTGGGGCAAGGTCTACCCGAAGATCGAGGCGGCGGTCGCGGCGTTGGCGGCTTCCCTGCCCCCCGGGGCCGAGATCGCCGTCATCCCGGAAGGCCCCTACGTACTCGCCCGCGCGGCCACGGCCTGAGCGCCGCGGTACGGCTGGTTACAATAGAAGGAATGCTATCGAAATCCCTTATGCTGCTCGCACTGGCCGGGGCAGCCTGGGCGGCCGATACCGGCCCTCGCAAGATCTTTCCTTACGCCTACACCCAGGAAGACCTGCCCAACGGCCTGCGCGTGGTGACGGTCCCCACCGGCTACCCCAACATCGTGGCTCTGTACATTGTGGTACAGACCGGTTCGCGCAACGAGGTGGAGCCGGGACACACCGGCTTTGCGCACCTGTTCGAGCACATGATGTTCCGGGGCACGGAGAAGTTCCCGACGGAGAAGTACGAGCAGGCGCTGAAGAACGCCGGCGCCGCTTCCAACGCCTTCACCTCCGCCGATCTCACCGCCTACCATAAGACCTTCTCGAAGGAAGACCTGGAAGGCATGCTCGCCATGGAAGCGGACCGTTTTCAGAACTTGAAGTATTCCGAAGCGGCCTTCCGGACTGAGGCGCTGGCCGTGCTCGGCGAGTACAACAAAAACAGCGCCGATCCCATCAGCAAGCTCTACGAAACTCTGGCGGACGCCGCCTTCGACCGCCATACTTACAAGCACACCACCATGGGCTTCCTGAAGGACATCGAGGACATGCCCAACCAGTACGAGTACAGCCTCAAGTTCTTCGACCGCTACTACCGCCCCGAGTACACCACCATCGTGGTGGCCGGCGACGCGCGGCACAAACAGGTGCGGCAGCTCGTCGAGAAGTATTGGGGCAATTGGAAACGCGGCAATCACAAGGCGGAAATTCCGCCGGAGCCGCCGCAGGAAGCGCCGCGCACCACGCGCGTGGATTGGCCGTCGCCAACGCTCCCCTGCCTCATGGTGGCCTACAAAGGCCCCGCCTACACCGATACCACGGCGGATACGGCGGCCCTGGACGCGCTGGCCTTCCTGGCTTTTTCGCCCAATTCCGGGCTCTACCAGAAGCTGGTCGTCCAGGAACGCAAGGTGGATGTGTTCGGCGGCGACGCGCCGATCCGGGTAGAACCGGGCTTGTTCACCATCCTGGCTCGCGTCAAGAACCCCGCCGACGTGGATTACGTCCGCGCCCAAGTGCTCGAAACGGTGAAATCCTTCCGCGAGAAGCCGGTCTCGAAGCAACGCCTGGAGGCGGTGAAGAACCACCTGCGGTACAGCTTCAGCCTGGGCATGGACAACAGCGAAGCGATCGCCGGCGCAGTGGCGCGGTTCGTGGCCCTGCGCCGCACGCCGGAAACCATCAACCGGTTTTATGAGATGTACGCGCGGCTGACGCCGGAGGACCTCCGCGACGCGGCCGTGAAATACCTTTCCGAGAACAACCGGACGATGGTGACGCTCGCCGGCCCGGCCAAGGGAGGTGCCCAGTGAAAACCCCGCTCGTCATGTTTCTGCTTGCCTCCGGCGCTTTCGCCCAGATGCGCGTCGTCGATATGCGCGGCAAGTCGCCGCTGGTGACGTTCCGGATCGTCTTCACGGCCGGCTCGGCGGCCGACCCCGCGGATAAGCCCGGCCTCGCCAACCTCACCGCGGAGATGCTTGCCGGCGGCGGCACGCGCGACCTGACCTACCAGCAGATCCTCGACGCGATGTTCCCCATGGCCGCGTCCGTATCGAGCCAGGTGGATAAGCAGATGACCACCTTCTCAGGCGCCACGCACGTGGAGAACCTGGAGGCTTACTACAAGCTCTTCCGCGCCATGCTGCTCGAACCCGGCTGGCGCGAGGACGATTTCAAGCGCATCCGGGAAAACACCATCAACTACCTGCGCGTGACCCTCCGCGGCTACAACGACGAAGAACTGGGCAAGGAGGTTCTCTACAACGAGATCTACGCCGGCCATCCCTACGGCCGCCACAACGCCGGCACGGTGGCGGGCCTGGAGAAGATCACCCTCGACGACGTCAAAGAGTTCTACCGCACCCACTACACCCAGGTGCACCTGATCGCCGGACTGGCGGGCGGCTACACGCCGGAGTTTCTCGAACGGGTGAAGAAGGACTTCCGGCAGTTGCCCGCCAAGGGCTTCGCCGCGAAACCGCTGCCGCCGGCCACTCCGGCCGGGCACACGCGCCTCACCATCGTGGATAAGGACACCCGCTCGGTGGCTTATTCGCTCGGCTTCCCCATCATCGTCAAGCGCGGCCACCCGGATTACCCGGCGCTGCTGGTGGCCGCTTCCTGGCTGGGGCAGCACCGCATGAGCGGCGGGAGGCTCTACCAGCGCATGCGCGAATTGCGCGGCCTCAACTACGGCGACTACGCCTACATCGAATACTTCCCGCGCGGCATGTTCCAGTTCGAGCCCGACCCGAACCTGGCGCGCTCCCAGCAGATTTTCCAGATCTGGATACGCCCCGTGGACCCGGCCACGGCGCACTTTGCGGTGCGGTTGGCGCTTTACGAAATGGACAAGCTGGTGCGCGAGGGACTCGATCAGGAGAGCTTCGAGCGCACACGCAATTTTGTGATGAAGTACGCCAAACTCCTCACCAAGACCAAGAGCGCCGAACTGGGCTACGCGATTGACAGCCGCTTCTACCGGATTCCTGAGTATGTATCTTACTTGCAAGCGGGACTGCAAAAGCTGACGCGCGAGGATGTCAACCGCGCTATCAGGAAACACCTGGGAGGCGGCAACGTCACTATCGTTGCGGTAGCCAGGAACTGCGCATCGCTCAAGAGCAGGATCCTGGAGGAGGCGCCCTCGCCGATGGCCTACAACTCGCCGAAACCAAAGGAATTGCTTGAAGAGGATAAGACGGTCTCAGCCTGGAAGGTCGGCCTGAAGCCCGAGAACGTCCGTATCATCGACGTCGAGAAGGTGTTCGAGTAGGGCGCGCTGGCGGCGATAGGCCTATTGCGGTGTCAGTCTGAGCACCTTTAGTTCGTGCGGGGCGAAGATCACAGGAAGGCCCGCTTCCAGTGCCGACGCTTCCACCGTTCGCGGTTTCGGCCGATCATCGAACAGGTTGGCCATGCTGTAGCTTCGCCTCTGGTCCAGCAAACCGGCGCGGAGGCGGAACATTCCTTCTCCCGGATCGGATTTCTGCCGCAGCAGCGTGACGTAGATTCGCTCTTTCGGTCCCCGGCTGACGGCGGAGAGGATGCCCGGCGTGGCAATGACCGGGCGATCCACCCCCATCCACTCCATCAGCTTGACAAGGATCCCGGATCCCTCCGCAGAGGACCAGTCGTGCTCCGCGGAGATGCGCATCACATGTCCACTGCCGAAGGGCCATATCTCCACAGGTCCGAGTGTCTGCTTGGGCCGGTCCAACCGCTGGAGCAGCGGATAATCCGGGCGGCCTTCCTCCAGCGCATAGCGTCCTGAGCGCGCTAACAGCGCCAGGCGCCCACCTTTCTCGACGTAGGCCGCCAGCCGTTCGATCACGCGGTGCTCCAGCACTTCCGAGTTGGCGTCGAGCAACGCCGGGTACCGGTCCAAATCCTCCAGTGTCGACATGTCCGAATGCCAGTCCAGCGAGATCTGGTGCTCCTGGAGCACAGGTATCAAAGCCAGCGTCGGATTGATGTAGTGCCGGGCGGGGATGTAGGACAGGATCGAGCGGTAGGAAAACAGCCCGGCGGCTTGCATCCGGATTGGCTGGGTCTCGGACATCTCAAGGAAAACGCGCCTGGTACGCAGAAACTCACTCTGCGTGGGCGCCTGTTTTTTCCAATCCACGGCGGATGCCTCAGGCTTCGCGCCTCCCATGTTGATTCCGTCCGGCGTCGGCCGCATCCGCTCCCAACTGCCGACCAACTGGTAGGCGCGCGCGCCTTGCGAGAAGACGTGGAAGAACAGCCTGCGGAAGTCCGGGGCCGGCGGCGGCACCTGCCAAGCTTCCACCATCAGCGGCACGTCATAGCTGTGGACAATACCCGCGCCGACCTCGGCAGGTACAGGATCCTCGAAGCAGGTGACATCCAGGAGGCCACCGAACCTCTTGAGCAGTCTCAGACCAATGTCGTACACGCTCAACTGGTGCGCCGAGTGGTGCAGCGAGCCGCCGTAGTACATGATCAACGGCCGGCTGTCGAGCCGGCGCACGAGGGAGAACATGTCGTCGAACATGCGCTCGACCGACCACATACGGTAGTCTTGGAAATCGTGCCAGGCGGAGGAGATGTTCAGCGTCCCGAAAGTTGGCTTGGGTTGCGACACCTCTTCCCAACTCCCATAGCTGGTTCCGTACCGCCTGTTAACCTCGACCAGCGAGAACTTCCTTACCTGCGATAGGTAGTGCCGGTACTTCTCCTGCGAGAAATTCGAATAGTCGTAAATGGTGGGGCGGTTCTGCCACATCCCCAGGTAGAAGGAGTCGTTGTAGCCGTAAAAGAACTGCCAGGCGAGGATCGCGGGATTGGCGCGGTAGCGCTTCACCAGTTCTTCTATCAGACGCAGATAAGAGGACCGGGCTCGCGGACCCCAGTAAGATGGACTGCGCGACTTGAAGCCGCTGTAGCCGAAGTGGGTGTTCCCGTCCTGGTCGAGCATATTCTCCGCAGCCAGCCACGCCGGCACATGCTGATCGAAAAAGCGCAGCGTGACGGTAACCGGCAGGTTCACCGAGGCGGCGTTCACTAAGGCGGCGTCGAGCGTCTTCCAGTCGTACCTTCCCGGCGCGGGTTCGAGCGTGGACCAGATAGGACGCAGATCGATTGAGAGAGCGCCCACCCGCTTCGCGGACTCGTACTTGGAGCGGTCGGTTAGGGAAAATCCATCTTCGGGACCGCCGATCTCGACGCCGTACAAACGCAGACCTGCAGCATGTGGGGCCGCACTGACGGCGCTGTAGGAGAGCAGCAGAAACGTGGCCGCATGAATGCAGCGCATCATCATGGTGTCAGAACACCGATATTCTCACAAGTTAGTGCACCGCTAGAATACGAACTTCAGACCCATCTGGAATGTGCGACCGGAGTTCACGCCGTTCACCTGGCCGAACGCGCTCGATCCGAACGTCGTGTTGATCCCCGTGTAGGAGGGGTGGTTGAAGAAGTTGAACGACTCGCAACGGAACTGCACGTTTACCCGTTCGTAGATGCGCGTGTTCTTCGCGATCATGACGTCCCAGGTGTTGGTCCCGGGACCTACCAGGATGTTACGGCCCGCATTGCCGTATGTCCAGGCGGCCGGGCGGGCAAAGGCCTGGGTGTTGAAGAAGCGGCGGAGCGTCTTCTCACCCGTGGCAAGGAATGGTGAGGCGATCAGATCGGGGCGGATGGCGATCTGGTTGGTGGCACCGGTCAGACCGGGGGTGAAATGCCGGCCGGAATTGAAGTTGGCCGTGGCGCTGATTTGCCACCCCTTCAGGATATAGCCCGCGGGACCGCGTATCTTGTTGAAGAACGGCAATTCATAGATGGAGTGGATCACCAGCACGTTTCGCCGGTCGTCCTCGTTATAGCCTCGATCGGCTTTCGGGTTGAACGGGTCTTGTGCTTGGTCCCATCGATCCTGTGCATCGCCGATAGCCTTGGCCAACGTGTACGACGTATTGAAAAGGAAGCCGTGGCTGAACCGGCGGCTCACGCGCACCTGCAGCGACTCATAGCTGGAGGACGAAGATGGTTCGGCACTGAGGAGGCCGCCGAGCCCGGGATAAGGGAGATACGGCCGGGTGTCTTTCCCCGCCAGCGCCTGCTGCTGCGCCGGCGTCAGCACATTAATCTGCCGGCCACGGCTGTTGTGGCTGCTCTGATTGCCTACGTAGCCGACGTCGGCGATGATCTGGCCGGGCAGTTCCTTCTGGATAGAAAAGTGCCAGTTCACAACCGAGGGATTCTTGTAAGCGAGATCCACCACCCTGAAGCTCTGAGGATAGACCAGGCTTTGCACGGGCACCCCTCCGCTGGGATTGTCCACAGGCGCATTAGTGATGGAGACAGTGGGTGTGGCGAACGGTGGGTAATCCGCCAGTCCGACGGTGATCGCCTCCATGTCGGACCGCCCCTGCACTAGGCCGATGCCTGCGCGAACCGCCATCCTTCCGTTCCCGAACGGATCCCAGGAGATCCCCAGGCGCGGCCCTACGCCACAGTAGAGCGTCTTGGAAAAACCTCTCGGCAAACCCCGAAAAAGACGCTCAACATCCTTGTCTCCAACCTGAGAAACACGACCCTTGGCATCGCTGGTGAAGCCATCGCCGGGCAGCACGACGCCATTGTAGAGATCACCTGTGCCCACCACGATGCTGCCGTTAGCGTTCATCTGAGGTGCTCTGCTCCGGTCGTAGTAGTCCGCGCTCCAGGCCGCCATGGCGTTGTACTGGTGATAGTAGGGAGGCCAGATGGAATAACGCATCCCGTACTCGATGGTCAGGTTCGAGCGCGCTTTCCAGCTATCCTGGGCGTAAAACTCGTAATTGCGATAGCGGTAATCGTTGTACGGTGCGACCCCGGCTTCGCTGTAGGAATCGGCGTTCCCCAACAGCAGATCGGCCAGCCCGTTGCCCGTGCTCAATGGATTGGAGGTTGCCGCGTTGAATCCAAAGCTACCGTTGTCGTTGGCACGGTTGAAACGATGGTGCCCGCCGTGTTCTATGTAGATACCGAACTTGAGGGTGTGGCGGTTGATGGTCTTGGAGAAATTGTCTCTCCAGTGGTAGCTGGGGGACCCCAGCCCGGTGGGCGCCGCGGAAACTCCTAGGAAAGACAGACCCGATACCGTCACATTGGGGATCATGTTCCCAACGTTGCCGGGTACTACCTCCGGGATGTTGATGCCGTATTGGTTTCGGGAGACGAACTGCGGGTATGGGTACGAACGATTCCGAAAGGACGAGAAGCCGATCAGGACCTCGTTGATCGTAGTGGGATTGATGATCGTCATCAATGAAATCTGGCCGTTGTATGCCGGATTCTCGCCGGTGGTGCCCTGAATCGGAATGGTGGCCCCGAAGACCCCGAACGGGTCGCTGGCAAGCTGGTTGTCGTAAATGTTGCGCAGGCTTAGATTCCATTTTGAGGAGATCACGTAATCCAGACGTGTGATGGTGGAAGACCTGTCGGTGGGCGAACTGATGGCGGTGTAATAATTGCCACCGGGACCCGTGAAGTTGGGCAACGGATAAATCTTCGCGAGCGCCTGTCCGTTTGCGCTGAGGCGGTTGGTGGGGATGATGTTCCCCGAGAACGGCTGTTTCGTGGTCGGATCGATG
>JAJFUV010000334.1 GCA_021372245.1 Terriglobales bacterium | reverse complement strand
CTTCGCGTTTACGATAGCGGTTCTCAGCGGCCAAGCTCTCTACAGGCCGGTTCGTTCAAGTGCAGCAGCCTCCAACCCGGCGCCACTGCGGACCGGCTCTATTGTGCGTACTACAACAGTCTCTCGAGGCTGACGGTTGACAACACTGGAGTTTCGCTGGTCGACTCGTTCCCTCTGCCCACGGGAGGCCGCACTGCCCATTACATGCAAATGCTGTTCAACCGGGGCAGGATTTACACCACCACCGGCTTGGTGATCGATCCGGAGGCGAAAGTGGTGATCGATAGCCTGCCCGTCCAGGGTCCGGTAGCAGTGGTGGGAGATCGAGTGTACTGGCTCGATCCCAGCTTCACCAGCACCACTGAGCCGCGCCTTGCCCTACGCTCGTTCGACGTCTCTACTCTGAAACCGGTATCTACGCGCCTGATCAAGGTGGCGTCGGACATGGCGTGGCTGATCAGAGAGGTATCGACAGAGTTGACACGCCTCGTGCCGTGTGGCCAGGGCAGGCTGGCGTTCCGAGCCGGGCAACAGATCTATATCGTGCATCCCGATCAGGCGGAACCGCCAGCCCCATCGATCGAGCGTGTCGTTCCCATATACAGTTCCGTACCGGTTGTGCAGCCAAGCTCTTGGATCTCCATCTACGGGCGCAATCTGGCCAATGGAACGGCGATCTGGAATAACGATTTCCCTACTTCGCTTGGAGGCGTTAGCGTGAGTATCGACGGCAAACCGGCGTATCTGTGGTACGTGAGTGGAGAACAGATCAACTTACAGGTACCTGACGACGCCAAACGTGGCATTGTACCCGTTGTTGTCACAACTCCGAACGGATCCGCCAGTTCCAATGTCGTGCTCTCGGAGTTCGGACCATCGCTGAACCTGTTCGACCAGAAATATGTTGCCGCGGTGATACCAACTCCAGACGGTTCTGGCGTATATGGGGGCGGCACGTACGATCTGCTCGGGCCTGCCGACCGGTTCAGTTTCAAAACGCGGCCCGTCAAGCCGGGAGAGGTCCTCCAGTTATATGGTGTCGGCTTCGGTCCCACTAATCCGGCTGTGGAAGCCGGCAAAGCCTTCATCGGCGCAGCGCGGGCAACATCCAATGTGACCTTCACCGTCGGAGGTGTCCCCGCCACACTTCAATTCGCGGGTTTGACTGCTGCGGGTTTGTATCAGTTCAATATCGTCATCCCAAAGATTGGCAGTGGTGATCACATTGTGCAGGCAAGTGTGAACAGCGTGAATCCTGTCACCGCCCCTGTGGCTTACATCACCGTACAGTAAGCCGCTGGTCCTTCGTTTCGTTGTGATCCTGACTACCGTTGCTGCCGGTTCACCAGCAATGGTAAGGGAATTTGCGGCGGCATCATACGTGGTAACATTCCGGTTTTGGTTCCGGCAGAATCCGCTATGAAGCTTCCAACAATTTCCTGCATTGAGCGCTATTTCGAGTTCGAGGCGCTGGGCGCTAACTGGAAAACCGAAATTCTGGCCGGGGTGACGACCTTCATGACGATGGCATACATCGTCTTCGTCAATCCCTCCATCCTGGCCGAGACCGGCATGCCGCTCACCGCTGTGGTGGCCGCCACCTGCCTGGCGTCGGCTTTCGGCAGCCTCATGATGGGCATCGTGGCGCGTTACCCGATCGCGCTGGCGCCGGGCATGGGCCTCAATGCCTACTTCACCTATACGGTGGTGAAGGGCATGGGAGTGAGCTGGCAGGCGGCGCTGGGGGCGGTGTTCATTTCGGGAGTGGCGTTTCTGCTGCTCACCGCCATTGGGGTCCGGCAGCTCATCGTGTCGGCGATTCCGACCGAACTCTATTCGGCAGTAGGCGCCGGTATCGGCCTGTTCATCGCCCTGGTGGGATTCCGCAACTCCGGTATCATCGTGCCCAGCGCTTCTACCACCGTAACGCTGGGCAACCTGCGCGATCCAAACACACTGCTCGCGATGTTCGGACTGGTGCTCATCGGCGCACTGATGGCTTGGCGCGTCAGGGCCGCCATGCTCCTGGGAATCCTGGGAGTCACGGGCGTGGGCGCTGCCTTGGGCCTGGTCCACTGGCAGCCGCACGCCTACCGGCTGTCGGATATCACGGGCACCGCGTTCAAGCTCGACCTCAACGCCACCTTCAAGCTGGGGGCCCTGGAGATCATTTTTGTTTTTCTCTTTGTCGACCTGTTCGATAACGTGGGTACCCTGGTGGCGGTAGGCAAAAAAGCGGGCCTGTTCAACAAGACGCACCAGATCCCTCGCGTGAACCGCATTCTGGTTTCCGATGCCACGGCCACCATCGCCGGCGCGCTTTCGGGCACCTCGACCGTGGTGAGCTACATCGAGAGCGCCGCGGGCGTCGTTGCGGGTGGGCGTACGGGCGTCACTGCAATCGTCACCGGTCTGCTGTTCCTCGCAGCGTTGTTCATCGCGCCGGTGATAGGGGTGATCCCCGCGGCGGCGACGGCTCCTGCGCTCATCGTGGTCGGCTGCATGATGATGACCGCCATCGGCGAGATAGATTGGAACGATCCCGTCATCGCCATCAGCGCTTTCCTTACCATGAGCGCCATCCCCCTCACGTTCAGCATCGCCAACGGACTTGCCTTTGGCTTCACCAGCTACACGCTGCTCAAGCTGGCCTCCGGCCAAGGACGCAAGGTGAGCTGGCTGGTGTACGTGCTCACCGCGTTGTTCATCCTGCGATTCCTGTACCTGGCAACGGGCTAAGGACTTCCATCTGCGGCATTTGCCCCAATCCGCAGATCGACTTGACAGGATACGCCCTCACCACTGGGGGATATGCCCCATTAATGAATCTGGTTGACGCGTAAGGCCTTATATATCAACGTACAATCTTGGCCTCCAAATTGCAAAGGTAACGGTATGCACGGTCACGGGCAAACCGGCACCGACCGCCCCCGCCTTGTCTTCTGGGAGCTCACAACTGGTTGTAATTTAAGGTGCATACACTGCAGAGCCAACGCGACCGAGCTTATGAGTCCGTCGGATCTGAACTATGAGCAGTGCGCCCGGATCGTCGATGAGATTGCGGAATACGCCCCACTGATCCTGGTGTTGAGCGGGGGAGAACCGCTGTGGCGGCGCGATGTGTTTGACATCGCCCAGCGGGCCGCCTCGAAGAACATTCGCGTAGCGCTTGCTACCAACGGCACCCTGGTGGACGAAGCCATGGCGCATCGGATCCAGGATGCCGGCATTCAGCGGGTTGCCATAAGCCTGGACGGCGCGGACCGGCAGACGCACGACAGTTTCCGCGGGCACGCGGGCGCTTTCGACGCCGCCGTCTATGGAATCAAGTGTTTACAGGAACTGGGGATTTCCACCCAGATCAACACCACGGCCTCGCAGCACAATGCGCACCAACTTCCGGGCATATTGCGTCTGGCGCAGTCGCTCAGAGTGGACGCCTTCCACTTGTTCCTGCTGGTGCCTGTGGGCTGTGGGCTGACCATCGCGGAGGACCAGTCCATACAAGGCGCCGAAAGCGAACGCATCTTGAATTGGTTTTACGAACGCTCGCTCGATTCCGGCCTGGAGTTGAAGGCCACCTGCGCGCCGCATTACTATCGCATAGTGCGCCAGCGGCGGGCCGACGCGCGCCGCCTGGGCATGGAGGTGCCCGAGTTGCCGACGCGAGGCATGAATGCCATGACCCGCGGCTGCTTGGCCGGCTCGGGCGTGTGTTTCATTTCGCACACAGGTGAAGTGCAACCTTGCGGGTACCTGCCGCTTTCGGCGGGCGACTTGAAGCAGACTTCACTTCGGCAAATTTGGGAGCAGTCCGAACTGTTCGCCACCTTGCGCGACACCGGACGACTCGAGGGCAAGTGCTCCCCTTGCGAATTCAAACAGGTTTGTATGGGATGCCGGGCCCGGGCTTACGGGATGACCGGTAATTATCTGGCGGAAGAGCCATTCTGTATTTACCAGCCGAAGGCCTTCCCCGGAAGCCGCATGGAAGGAAACCAAGAGGTGAAATCGGTCCCCCGTGCGCGCACGTAATTTATTGAGACAATCATGCCAGTAGAAACCAAACCGCAGGCCGCCACAGTGGCGGCGGCAAGAGACAACCGCGAAAAGATGTTGGAGCGGGCCATGTCGCGTTACCATTATTCCGGTGACGCGCTCATCGAGGTTCTGCATACGGCTCAGGAGTTGTACGGTTTCCTGTCACCCGACTTGCTGAACACCATCGCTCGCAAATTGAAGCTGCCTCCCAGCCGCGTGCTGGGCGTAGCAACGTTCTACCATTTCTTCTCGCTCGCGCCCAAGGGCGAACATTCCATGACCGTCTGCCTGGGGACGGCCTGCTACGTGGCCGGATCGCTCGGCTTGATGAACACCCTCGAGCACCGCTGCGCCAAGGCCGGCACGACCAGCCCCGACGGTAAGGTGAGTGTGGGCGCGGCGCGTTGCATCGGCGCTTGCGGCATCGCACCCGCCGTCATTTACGATGGGCGCATCATGGGCCGCGTCACTCAAGAACAGTTGAATAAGGAACTGGATCGGATCGGTGTGAAATGACCATCGAGGAACTGACTGAACAACAGGAACAGGAACAGGAGCGCCAGCGCGGGCTGGAGAACCGCATCTGCGTCTGCACGGCAGCCGGTTGCATTTCGGCCGGCGCGGAAGCCGTCAAGAAGGCGCTCACCGACGCTGTGAAGGCGGCCGGCAAGGAAGGGAAAGTGGAAGTCTGCGGCACAGGGTGCCTGGGGCTTTGTAGCAAGGGCCCCATGGTGCGCACTTCGACGGACGGGGCGCTGTACGGCAACGTGGCTCCCGAAGACGCGGAGGCCCTGGTGAGCGATAAGCCCGCGGACAAGGCTAAACTCGCCGACAAACGGCTGGACGAAAAGTCCGACTTCTTCGCCAAGCAACATAAGGTTGTGCTGTCCAACAGCGGCAAAGTGGACCCTGAGCGCATTGTGGATTACATCGCCGAGGGTGGCTACCAGGCCTTGGCGAAAGTGATCGCCGAGATGACACCCCAGCAGGTCATCGAAGAGGTGAAAGCCAGTGGCTTGCGCGGGCGCGGCGGCGCCGGTTACACCACGGGTCTCAAGTGGGAACTGGTGGCCAAGCAGCGCTCCGACATCAAGTACATCGTCTGCAACGCCGACGAGGGTGACCCGGGCGCGTTCATGGACCGCAGCGTTCTCGAAGGCGATCCGCACCGCGTGCTTGAGGGCATGGCCATCGCGGCCTACGCGGTGGGCTCGCAGCAGGGATTCATCTACGTTCGCGGCGAGTATGGGTTGGCCATCCAGCGTTTGCAGACGGCCATCAAACAGGCCGAGCGCGAGCGTCTGTTAGGCAACCGCATCTTCGAGTCCGGACTCCAGTTCCGCCTGGATATCCGCATCGGAGCCGGAGCGTTCGTCTGCGGCGAGGAAACCGCGTTGCTGGCCTCCATCGAGGGCCGGCGCGGACAACCGCGGCAGCGTCCGCCGTACCCGCCCGAGGCCGGGTTGTGGGGACGGCCGACGTTGATCAACAACGTGGAGACCTTCGCCAACATCCCGCCGATCATCAACAACGGGAGCAAGTGGTTCTCCTCGGTAGGAACGGCGACGAGCAAGGGCACCAAGGTGTTCGCCCTGGCCGGAAAGATCAACAACACGGGGCTTATCGAAGTCCCCATGGGCACTCCTCTGCGCACCATCTTGTTTGATATCGGCGGCGGCATCCCGGGCGGGCGTAAGTTCAAGGCCGCGCAGACGGGCGGCCCTTCGGGCGGCTGCATTCCGGCCGAACATTTGGACACGGCGGTGGACTACGAATCGCTGGCCAAGATCGGCTCCATCATGGGCTCGGGCGGACTGATCGTCATGGACGATACCAGTTGCATGGTGGACGTGGCGCGCTTCTTCATGGAGTTCTGCATGGACGAAAGCTGCGGCAAGTGCATTCCCTGCCGCGCCGGCACCGTGCAGATGCACGACACGCTGGTGCGCATCACCAAAGGCGAGGCCACCGAGGCCGACATCGAGCTGCTCAAGGAAATGTGCGAGCTGCTTAGAGAGACCAGCCTGTGCGGCTTGGGACAAACCGCGCCGAATCCGGTGTTGAGCACGCTGAAGTATTTTGGCGAAGAATACGCCGCGCACATTCAGGATCACCGTTGCCCCGCGGGCCAGTGCCAGGCGCTTGCGGCGGGGAGCAAGGAGAGCGGTAAATGAGCGTCAGAAGTTTCGAGATCGACGGCAAAGCCGTTACCGGCCTGCCTGAGCAGACCATCTTCGACGTGGCTTGGGAAAGCGGGATACACATTCCGCGGTTGTGCCATGTGGGTGGAGTAAGCAACGTGGGCTCCTGCCGGCTCTGCATGGTGGAGGTGGAAGGCCGCCGCAAGCTGCAGGCCGCGTGCATGACCAAGGTTGAGGAAGGCATGGTCGTGCATACCGACAGCGAACGGCTACGCAAGTACCGCCGGCTCATCGTCGAGCTGCTGTTTGCCGAGCGCAACCACGTCTGCGCGGTTTGCGTCATGAACGGCGCCTGCGAGTTGCAGGACCTGGCCTCCGAGCTAGGCATCGACCATGTGCGGCTGCGCTACCAGTTCCCGGTGCTGAAAGTGGACACCAGCCACGAGCGCTTCGGCATGGACCAGAACCGCTGCGTGCTGTGCATGCGCTGCGTGCGGGTTTGTGACGAAGTGGAAGGTGCGCACACCTGGGACGTGGCCGGCCGCGGCTCCAAGAGCCATGTGGTTTCGGACCTCGACGAGCCGTGGGGTGAGAGCGAAAGCTGCACCGGATGCGGCAAGTGCGTACAGGTCTGTCCCACGGGCGCGCTGTTCGCCAAGGGTAAATCGGTAGCGGAAATGAGAAAAGATCGCGGTTTCCTGAAGTACATTGTCACCGCCAGGGAGAAACATCAATGGGTGCGGTAAGTAAGAAGGCCCGCTTGGCCACGGTGTGGTTGGGCGGATGTTCCGGATGTCACATGTCGTTTCTGGATATGGACGAGCGTTTGCTCGATCTCGCGCAGCGAGTTGAGCTGTGCGCTTCCCCGATCACCGACTACAAGGACTTTCCGGAAGTGGACATCACGCTGGTGGAAGGCGCGGTGGCGAATGAAGAGCATCTGGAGCATATCCAGAAGGTTCGCGAGCGGACCCGGATTCTGGTTTCCTTCGGCGATTGCGCGGTGACCGGCAATGTCACGGCCATGCGTAACGCTTTCAACGTGAACGACGTGCTCGACCGCGCTTACCGGGAAAACTCCACCACGGTGGTGGGAATTCCCGTGGGCAACGATGTGGTGCCCAAGGTGCTCGATCAGGTACGCCCCGTGCACGAGGTTGTGAAGGTGGATTACTTCCTGCAAGGGTGCCCGCCTTCGGCCGACGATATCTACAAGTTGCTGGTCGACCTGCTCGCGGGACGCGAGCCAGTGCTCGACGAACGGAGGTTTGGATAGCCATGGCCGATCGCATTCTTATCAGTCCCGTCACCCGTATCGAGGGTCACGCCAAGATTTCCATTTACCTAGACGATTCGAACCAGGTAGAGAGCGCGCAGTTCCACGTAGTGGAGTTCCGCGGTTTCGAGAAGTTCTGCGAAGGGCGTCCTTTCCACGAGATGCCTGGCCTGATGGCACGCGTCTGCGGTATCTGCCCGGTGAGCCACGTGCTGGCAAGTTCCAAGGCCGGCGACGCGCTGCTGGGCGTAGAGGTTCCGCCGGCGGCTGTGCGGTTGCGCCGCCTGATCAACTACGGCCAGATCCTGCAGTCGCACGCGTTGAGCTTCTTCCACTTGTCGGCGCCGGATCTCCTGCTCGGCTTTGATTCCGATCCCACACAGCGCAACGTGCTGGGTCTTGCCGAGCGCGATCCGGACCTTGCCCGCCGTGGTGTGCGTCTGCGTCAGTTCGGGCAGCGCGTCATCGAACTGCTGGGCGGCAAGCGTATCCACCCCGCGTGGGGAACGCCGGGGGGCGTGTTGAATCCCATCGACGGCCGCGCCCGCGACGAGATCGCCGGTTGGATCCCCGAAGCGCTTTCCAGCGTGCAGATGGCGTTGGGACGGATGAAGGCGCTCATCGATCAGTTTCCGGAGGAGATCGAAAACATCGGCAATTTTCCATCGCTGTTCTTTGGCACGGTCAGCGAGACCGGAGGTCTGGAGTACTACGACGGTCCGATCCGCATTGTGGACGCCGAAGGCAACGTCGTCGCCGAAGGCCTGGATCCGCAGCGCTATCACACTTTCATCGGCGAGGCGAGCGAAGAGTGGAGCTACTGCAAGTTCCCCTATTACAAGCCGTTGGGGTACCCGGGCGGCGCGTACCGTGTGGGACCGCTGGCCCGCTTGAACGTCGCCACCCACGCCGGCACGCCGCTGGCCGACCGCGAATTGCGCGAATTCAAGCAGCGATTCGGCCCGACGGTGAACCAGTCGTTCCACTATCATCTGGCGCGCTGCATCGAGATGTTGCACTGCGTGGAGAAGATCGACGAGTTGGTGTCGGATCCGGCGCTGCTCGACAAGCACACACGCGCACGCGCCGGTCAGAACCGCAACGAAGGTATCGGCAGCGCGGAAGCGCCGCGGGGCACGCTGTTCCACCACTACTGGGTGGACAACAGCGGGCTGATGACGAAAGCCAACCTGTTGATCGCCACCGGGCAGAACAACATCGCTATGAACAAGACCGTGGAGCAGACCGCCAAGCATTTCGTCGATCCGAAGAAGGTCACGGAAGGAATGCTCAACCGGGTGGAAGCCGGGATCCGTTGCTACGACCCGTGCCTGAGTTGCTCGACGCACGCGTTGGGCAAGATGCCCATGGTGCTGGAAGTGCGCAACCGCCGCGGTGATGTTCTGAGCCGCTACCAACGCTAAACCGAGATGCGAGTTCTCTTGATTGCGGTGGGCAATCCGCTTCGTCGCGACGACGGGATCGCCCACCGCGTTCTTGAGATACTCGATCCTGACCTTGCCTCCGGCGCAACCGCGCTGGGTGTCCATCAACTCACTCCCGAAATAGCAGAAGACCTTTCCCGGCACGAGATCGCCATCGTAATCGACGCCGATCTCCAACCCGGAGAAGCTTACCTGGAAGAGGTCCTGGAACCGGATCGCCCCACCGCTCTCGGTCACGAGTTAGGAGTGGCCGAGGTCGCGGCGCTCGCGCGCAAGCTGTACGATTGGAAGGGAGCGTGCGTGCTGTGCCACGTTCCCGGCGCGGACTTTGCCGAAGGTGGCGGCTTCAGCGATGAAGCTGAAGGAAACGCCTGGCGGGCGGCGCGCCTCATTGAGGAGCTGTTGGCGAATCCTTCTTCCACATGACCCAATCCGCGATCGCGCTGCTGACCGAGTTCCCCATTCTTACGTTGTTCCTGGTGATTGGCCTTGGATACCTGCTCGGTGAAATCAGTCTCTTCGGGTTTCGCCTGGGTGTCACCGGCGTGCTATTCGTCGGTTTGGCCATCGGCTCATTGAGTCCCGCGGTGGCGCTGCCCGAGGTGGTGCCCAGCCTGGGCCTGATCATCTTCGTATATGCGGTAGGCATTCACTCGGGCAAGGCGTTCTTTGAATCTTTCCGTCGCCAGGGATACCGGGACAGCCTCTTCACCGTCGCAGTGCTGCTCTTCGGGGCATTGCTGACCCTGGGCATTGCTCCCCTGCTCCGGCTTTCGGCGCCCCGCGCGGCTGGTTTGTTCTGCGGTGCCGTCACGAACACGCCGGCTCTGGCTGCGACGCGCGAACTCGTTCACGAGCGCGCCATGGCAACGGGCGTGGCAGCCGAGGATGCGCGCCGGCTCTCCGAGGAACCGGTCGTGGCCTATAGCATCGCGTACCCGGCCGGCGTCATCGGCGTGTTGTTGTGCTTCCAGGTTTTGCGCAGAATCTGGCGCGTCAAGTTTGAGCCTCACGAAGAGGGCGGCGAGATCCTGGTGCGCGACTTCGTAGTGCGGAACCCGGGCGTCATCGGGCGCACCATCGGGGATGTGCTGGGATTGCACAAGGAATTGGGTTTCGTCATCAGCCGGATACAGAAGGGTGACGTGACCGACATCGCGCGCTCGGACACCATGCTCAATGAAGGCGACATCGTCGCCGTCGTGGGCGAGGAAACGGCGCTGGACCGTGCGCGCCAGATCTTCGGCGAATCCAGCAAAGCGCAGATCGAACTCGATAGGTCGCAGCTCGATTTCCGGCGCATCTATGTCTCGAGCAAGGACGTGGTCGGCAAGCGCATCCGTGACCTGGACCTGCAGAACCGTCTGGGCGCGACCATCACGCGGCTGCGGCGCGGCGACGTGGACATTGTGCCGGCGCCGGAAACGCGGCTGGAGGCGGGCGACCACCTGCGTGTGCTCACGCGCCTGGTGAATTTCCCCGCCGCGCGGCACTTCTTCGGCGATTCCATCCGCGGCACTGTGGAAACCGATTTCGGGTCGGTGGCCATCGGCATGGTGCTGGGCGTGTTTCTGGGCATGCTGCCCATCCCGCTGCCGGGCGGCGGGGTAGCGCGGCTCGGATTGGCGGGCGGACCGCTGCTGGTGGCGCTGCTGCTCGGCAAGATCGAGCGCAGCGGGCGGGTCACGTGGGTGATCCCCATCAGCGCCAACCTTACGCTGCGCCAGATCGGGTTGCTGCTGTTCATGGCGGGCGTGGGCACGCGAGCCGGTTTTGCGTTCGCCGGGACCTTGCGCTCGAACGGTATGGAGATGCTGGCGGCCGGGGCGGTCCTCACGTTCGGCGTGACGCTGGGGACCATGATCTTCGGATACAAGGTCCTCAAAATGCCTTATGACTCGCTACTCGGTCTGATGAGCGGCGTGCAGACGCAGCCGGCCTGCCTGGCGTACGCGAGTGAAATGGCCTCGCCCTCGGAGGCCCCGAACCTGGCTTACGCGGCGGTCTATCCCGCGGCGATGATTGCCAAGATCGTGCTGGCGCAATTGCTGGTGGCCTGGCTGGGCAGGTAGGTGGAGCGCGCAGTTAGAAAGTGATCCCGAATCCGGCCGAAACGCTGCTGTTCTTCATGACGCCGCCGCTCAACTTCTGCTGATCCTTGTAAGTCAGGTCGTAAGGTGTGCCCACGAAATGCTGCCGGAGGTCGAGACGGAACTGGGCGTGAGGAAACAAGCGGATCTTGATGCCGGCGCCGATGTTGCCGCCGTAATTGCGCGAACTGCCGTGCGTCCACTCGTCCAGGCTCGGCGCGCCGTAGTCCTGCACCGTCGCACCCACCGTGATGTAAGGGCGTATCCGTTCACCGGCCGGCATCATGTACATGAGGAAGTTGTAAGTAAACTGTTTGACCGGCACCTTTCGCTGATGGTGGGTCACGGTCTCATTATCGTCCTCGTCGGTCACGCGGGTGACGATGTTCAGCATGGAGCGGTTGTAGGAGTAGCCGATCTCGTGACCGTAGTAACCCTTGGTGTTCAGGGTCAGGCGAAGGGAGCCACCCTCGACACTCACCTTCTTGAAAAACGTATCGTTGTCGGAGCCGCCGGAAGTGGCGATCGAGCCGAGGGGTTTACCGTCGAGGCGTATGAGGTTGGCGCCCACCGACACTTCGTACTTCTGCGCCGAAACAGTCGCACAAATCAAAAACGGAGCAAACAAGAGCAGGGTGGAAATCTTCATGTTGTCGATTCTCGCCGTAATCTCTCATTATCGCTGAAGACCGGCGATTCCGCTGTAAAGGGCTTCTGACGGCGCGCCGTCCGGGAAGGTTTCGTTACTCGACTACGCGGACGACGGCTTCTACGGCGAAGGAGGCGTCGAGCGAGGGCAAGCCCTCGAACGGCACCATAGTGGCGGCTGGCGGCGCGGCTTTGTTCACAAAATCGAATCGTACGCCGCGAATCAGACTGGCGCTGGCGGTCGAAAGTGGATAGTAGCTAGTCCAGATCGCGTCGCGCAACGACGACCTGACGCCGCCGAGGGCCTTCTCCAATCTCTGGAAGGCGAGCACGGCGTCCTCGTTGCGGTGGCCGAACGCCATCTGGGTACCTGTGAAAGCGAGTTTCACCGGTCCGGTCAGGGCGGCCTGCGCGTAATTCGGCGAGAGGGAGAGCCCTTGCGGGTTCAGGAAAGTGGGAGAAGCCGCAGGTGCGGAGGCCAGCCGGGCCACGCCTTCGCACTCCACCAGCGACGTGCGAGGTTCTCTCTGCAGTTGTATGAAAGCGGCGCCTGCCCTCGGAAACTCGCGAGCCACTATCTGCCGCACCGCGTCCACATCCTCCAACGACGTCATGAAGCAGGTGACGCGCAGCACATCGTCCTTGCCCGCGCCGGCGGCTGCCAGTACCGTTGAGAGCTGCGCGACGGATTTCTCAACCATGGGTTGCATCCGCGAGGTGGGGCTTTCGGCTACTATCTGCTGCCCGGCCAGGAATGCGATACCGCCGGGGTTTACCACCTTGCGGTCCGCCCAGATGGATTCCAGCGCCAACTGTGCGCCCTCCATGGGGAGGCCTCCTACCTGCACGACGCTCAAGACCGGGAGCGGTTGGTGGCGGTCCTCGAAAGTCTCGCTGACGATCTGGGACACGCGGCGCATATCCCCCGTGCCAGCCACGAACGCGCGAAGCTTGACTAGGGGGGCGCCTCCCTTCATCCGCTCCACTGCTTTCAGAGCGTCGCGCACTTGCTGCGACAGGAGGCCACGGCCGGACAGCGGCACCGTTTGGAATACCAAATGACCGGCGTCCGTCACGAGGGCCTGCGGCAGTTCCTTGGGCAGTTGCAGCACCTGGGTGGGCGGCTCTTGCTGCTTCTTCTTGCGGCGCTGTTTCGCGAGCAGGGCGCCGTCCGTGAAAAGAGCGGCAAGCAGCAAGGCGGCAAGAAGGGCTCTGGTCATTGTTAAGGACATGATTGTAACAAAAAGCAGACGTCTTGCTCGGGACCATCCAATATGGTATGGTGATGCCAGGCCAAGGTATGTTGCCCTCATTTCAGGTCGATCCGGATTCCGATCTACCAATCTACAGGCAACTATCTGATCACATTAAGGAAAGCGTCAGATCCGGAGCCATTGCCGCAGGCGAGAGGCTGCCTGCGACGCGGGAATTGGCTGGTCTGCTCGGTCTGAATCGGACAACCGTCTCAGCCGCCTATGAGCTACTGGAAAACGAAGGACTGATTCGTGGTCACGTCGGAAGGGGGAGTTTTGTCGCGGCCCGGCCTGCCGGGGAGCATTCGCGGCTGGACTGGGCGCGCCTGACGGAAGAATTCGACGAGATCGCCGGTGCGGCGTTGCCGAGGGTGGGCGAGGTACACATCAGCTTCGCGACATCCCGTCCCTCCGAGGAACTGTTCCCGGTCGAGGAGTTCCGGCTTTCCTGCGAGGAAGCCTTGCGCGCACCGCATGCCTCGTCCATACTGCAGTTGGGTTCGCCGGGTGGCTTCCCTCCCCTGCGTCATTACTTAGCCGACGAGGCGCGCCGTGAGGGCGTACTGACCGGCGACGACGACCTGATGGTGACCAGCGGTTGCCAGCAGGCTCTGGATCTGGCCGCGCGAGTCCTGGTCCGGGCAGGCGACGCGGTGGCTGTGGAAGATCCCGTATATCCAGGCCTCAAAAACACATTTCTTTCGCGACGCGCCCGCCTGGTGGGTATCCCGGTGGGGCCGCGCGGCATGGAGATCGAGGCGCTCGAACGCGCCTTGACGCGGGACAATGTGCGCCTTGTGGTGGTGACCCCGGACTTTCAAAATCCCACTGGAGAGTCGATGCCGGCCGAATCCCGCACAGCGCTGCTGCGAGCGGCGCGCAAGGCGCAGGCAGCGGTTATTGAAAACGACATCTACGGCGAACTGCGCTACGAGGGCGAGCGTGCGGCGCCGCTCAAGCGGATGGACGGAAGTTCCGGCGTCGCGCTGCTGAGAAGTTTTTCGAAGATCGCGTTTCCGGGGTTGCGTGTGGGCTGGATCGTCGCCCCGCGAGCGTTGGTCGCACGCATGATGGAAGCCAAGCAGTGGACGGACCTGCACACGGACCAGCTCTCGCAGGCAGCGCTGCTGCGTTTTGCCGAATCCGGGCGACTGGAAGCGCACCGCCGGCGAATCGTGGCGGCGGGTCGCGAGAGGCTTGCGGCGGCCATCGCGGCCTGCGAGCGGTATCTGCCCGCGGGTACGCGTTTGACCAAGCCGCAGGGCGGAATGAGCCTCTGGGTGCGGTTGCCCGAACCGCTGGACGCGGCCGAGTTGGCTCCCCGGGTGCAGCGCGAAGGCGTATCTTATTTGGCCGGCCGCTACTTCGAGGTAACGCGGCGCGACCCAGGCGCATTGCGGCTTAGCTTCGCCGGACTGGCGCCGGCCGAAATCACGGAAGGGATCGCGATTCTGGGCAAGGTTTTCAGGAAAGAACTGGAGCGGGTGCGAGGCCAATCGCGGCCTGAACCCGCGACGGCAATGGTTTGAGAGAGGAGACCGGAGGCCGAAGGGCAGCCGGCGAGAAATTAGGAGAGACAAGATGCAGTTCATGGATGAGGATTTCAGGGTCAAGGTAGGCTTGGCCGAGATGCTCAAGGGCGGCGTCATCATGGACGTCACCAACGCCGAACAGGCAGTGATCGCGGAGAAAGCCGGCGCGGCGGCGGTGATGGCGCTCGAGCGCGTTCCCGCGGATATCCGCAAAGAAGGCGGCGTGGCCCGCATGGCCCCCATCCGCAAGATCCGCGAAATCATGGAAACGGTGAGCATTCCCGTCATGGCCAAAGCGCGCATCGGCCATTTCATGGAGGCCCGCGTTCTGGAAGCACTGAAGGTCGACTACATCGACGAGAGCGAAGTTCTGACCCCCGCCGATGAAGAGCATCATATCGACAAGCACCAGTTCAAAGTCCCGTTCGTGTGCGGTGCGCGGAACCTTGGAGAAGCGCTCCGGCGCATCGCCGAAGGCGCGGCGATGATCCGCACCAAGGGCGAAGCCGGCTCGGGTAACATCGTGGAAGCTGTGCGCCACATGAGGACCATCCAGAAGGAGATGAAGCAGCTCACCGTGCTCGGTAAGGAAGAGCTGGTGGCCGAATCGAAGAAACTGCAGTCGCCGCTCGAACTGGTCCAGTATGTGGCGGAAAAGGGCAAACTGCCGGTACCGAACTTCTCAGCCGGCGGCGTGGCCACTCCTGCCGACGCAGCACTGGTGATGGCGCTGGGCGCCGAGAGCGTGTTCGTTGGATCCGGAATCTTCAAATCCGATGATCCGGAAAACCGCGCACGCGCCATCGTCAAGGCGGTGACTTATTGGAACGATCCGGTCAAGCTTCTGGAGGCCAGCGAGGAACTCGGCATGGGTATGCCCGGCCTGGATATCTCGAAGATTCCGGAAAGCGAACTGCTCCAGACGCGAGGTTGGTAAGCGTGAAGCGTGTAGGCATATTGGCTCTGCAAGGCGATTTCGAGGCGCACCGGAAAGCCCTCGAACTCGCCGGCGGGGCCGAGACCATGGAAGTACGCACGGCGGGCGATCTCGCCTCCGTTGACGGACTCGTGATTCCGGGCGGCGAAAGCTCCACTATGTTGAAGCTGCTGGACATTGAGCAGTTGTTCGACCCGCTGAAGGAGTTCGGCCATCGCAAGCCGATTCTCGGTACTTGTGCCGGCGCCATCCTGCTGGCCCGCGGCGTCAGCAATCCGCCGCAGGCGTCGCTCGGGTTGATGGACATTTCGGTGGAACGCAACGGCTACGGCCGCCAGCTCGACAGCCGGGTCACTGAGATCACGCCGGAGGAGGAGTTTCTGCGGCGCGCTGGCGGCGGAAAAATGGAGGCGGTGTTCATCCGGGCGCCCATTATCAAGACCGTCCGCGATGGCGTGACGGTGCTGGCGCGCTACCGGGGGGCACCCGTGCTGGTCGAACAAGGGCGGCACATGGCGGCGACGTTCCACCCCGAACTGACGGGAGATCCTCGCGTCCATCGCTGGTTCCTGGATAAACTCTAACTGTGCGAAAAGATCGAGTTCTTTTCGTTTGCATCGGCAATGCCTGCCGCAGCCAGATGGCGGAAGGCTTCGCGCGCCGCTATGGCAGCGACGTGATGGAGGCGTCCAGCGCAGGTCTCGCGCACGCTTTGGAGATTCCCGTCGAAACCCTTCAGGTGATGGAGGAGAAAAACATGCCTCTTGACGGGCAATTCCCGAAAGGACTGGACGACGTCGAGTTCGGTAGCTTCGACCTAGTGGTCAACATGAGCGGCATTCCCCTGCCCCCGTACCTGACCACGTCTGTGCGCGAATGGGAAGTGCCCGACCCTGTTGGGAAACGCATCGAGTACCACCGCAAGGTGCGCGACGTGATTGAGAACCTTGTGATGAGGTTGATCCTGGACCTCCGGCGCACGAAGGGTTGATTCCATGCGGCAGCGCGGTTGGGCGTGGGTGGCAATGGCCATCGCTATCGCCCTGCACGTTGCCGACGAGGCGACGCACGATTTTCTGTCCCTGTACAATCCAGCCGCTGAAGCCATACACCGCGCCGTACCGTTTCTGCCCGTGCCGGTCTTCACTTTTCCGGTCTGGATTGCCGGTTTGACCGCCGGCGTGACATTGATGCTGGCTGTTTCGCCGGCCGTCTTCAGAAGTGCGCGCTGGACGCGTCCGGTCTGTTACATCGTGCCGGTGCTGATGGTGCTCAACAGCGTGGGACACGTCGCGGGCAGCCTGTACTTAGGACGCCCTGCCCCGGGTGTCTACTCATCTCCCGTCCTGGCAGCGGCAGCGGTATGGCTCTTCATGACAACCCGCCGGGTGAAGTGAAGGAAATTTCATGCTGTCCACATCGCGCGCCGCGGGCTGAACCTGTAAAATCGTAGGTTCACAATCAGGGGAGTTCTCAAACCTAGTCATGCTCTTGTACGCGATAGCCATCTTCCTCAGCGCCTTCCTGCTGTTCCAAGTACAACCGATGATCGCCAAGATCATCCTGCCCTGGTTCGGGGGATCGGCGGCCGTGTGGACTACCTGCATGCTCTTCTTTCAGGTCGCGCTGCTGGTGGGCTATTCGTACGCTCACTTCGTGGCCAAACGGCTGTCCGCCAAGAAGCAGGTGATCTTGCACGCCGCACTGCTCGGGTTGAGCATCCTGCTGCTACCCATCGCGCCGTCGGCTGGCTGGAAGCCCGCGAACGCCGAAATGCCCACGCTGCGGATCCTGGCGCTGCTCGTGGTTTCGGTGGGATTGCCGTACACGCTGCTGTCGACTACCGGCCCGCTTCTGCAGGCTTGGTACGCACGAAGCAGACCAGGCGCCATGCCTTACCGGTTGTTCGCGTTGTCAAACCTAGGATCGATGTTGGGGCTGCTGACCTATCCGCCGCTGGTAGAGCCGTTCCTGTCGACGCGCAGCCAGACGCTTTTCTGGTCGGCGGCCTACGTGGTCTTCGCAGCGCTTTGCGCTACCACGGCATTCAAGAGCTGGAAGAAGACGGAGGTCATTCCCGCACCTGAGGCCGGCGACACAGAGGAAGCCGTCATGGAGACCGATCCGGCTCCCACAACGGGCAGACGGATCACCTGGATCCTGCTGCCGGCTTGCGCCAGCGCTCTGCTGCTGTCGGTCACCACTCACGTGACACAGGATGTGGCCGCGATCCCGTTTCTGTGGGTGCTGCCCCTCAGCCTGTACCTTCTCAGCTTCATTCTGTGTTTCGACGCCGACGGCTGGTACCGGCGCGGACTCTTCATGCCGTTGCTCGCCGCCTCGCTCGGCGGCATGACTTACATGCTGTGGTCGGACAGGACGGAGATCAAACTCTCGCTGGCGATACTTATCTGGGTGGCGGGACTCTTTGTCGCGTGCATGGTGTGCCATGGCGAGCTGGCACGCATCAAGCCGCATCCACGCTACCTCACGTCCTTCTACCTGATGGTTTCGGTGGGCGGCGCGCTGGGCGGCGTTTTCGTCAGCTTGTTCGCGCCGGCGGTGTTCAATGGTTCATACGAACTGCCTATCAGTATCGCGGCTACGGCAGTGCTGGCGCTCCTGGTGCTGCGCCGGGACCCGGCCAGCCGTCTTTGTAGCGGCAAGCAGCGCCAACTCTGGTGGGTGTTCGTAGCAGCGGCGTTGGGGCTTTGCTTTGCGCTTTCCTATGAAGTGCGCGAGACGGTGAGCGGCTACCGCCTGCTGGCGCGCAATTTCTATGGCACGCTGCGCGTGAGCGACTACGGCACGGCCGACGACCTGGACGGCGAGCGAAAACTGACGCATGGCGTGACCAACCATGGTGAGCAGTGGCTGCATCCCTCGATGCGCCGCAAGCCCACCGGCTATTACTGCGAAGTGTCCGGCGTGGTGCGCGGCCTCATGGCAAGCCACCGCGAAGGCCCACAGAAGGTTGGCGTGATCGGTCTGGGCGCTGGAGTGCTCAGCGTCTATTCGAGGCCTGGCGACGAGTACCGGTTCTATGAGCTGAACCCCCTCGTGAAGAAACTGGCGTACAAGGAATTCTCGCTGCTGCGCGAATCGCCGGCGCCCGTCGAGGTCATCATGGGCGACGCGCGGTTATCGCTCGAGCGCGAGCCGAGTCAACAGTTCGACCTGCTCGCAGTGGACGCTTTCTCCAGCGACTCGATCCCGGTGCACCTGCTCACGCGGGAGGCGTTCAAGGTCTATGTCCGTCACATCAAGCCGAGCGGTGTGCTCTGCGTGCATGTTTCGAACCGCTATCTGAACCTGGTTCCCGTGGTGCAACTGGCCGCGCAAAGCCTGGGTAAGGACGCCGTGATGCTGGAGACCGAGGAGGATGAGAATACCGGCTGTTACGCCACCACGTGGGTCCTGGTCAGCATGAGCAAGGGATTCTTCGACCAGCCCACTTTCCACGCGGTGGGCTCGCGGCCGGCCATCCCGAAGGGCCTGCGCGTCTGGACCGACGATTACAGCAACCTGTTCCGAGTCCTGGATTAGCCCGCGTTTCTCACACAACCTCGTAAGCGCGTGCGTGGGGCGATCGGGCACACGTCGGCCTCGATTCTGACGGCGCGAGTTGAGGCCGGTGATCGCCATCGCGCGCTGGAATGGGCCGCCGTGGTCCGGAAATGGACGTTCCCGGCC
>JAJFUV010000103.1 GCA_021372245.1 Terriglobales bacterium | reverse complement strand
CTGGACGACGCGCGGCGGCGCGACACCGGCGAACACATCGACACCACCGGCGGCTGGCACGATGCCGGCGACCTGCGCAAGTGGGTGAGCGCCACCATCCTCAACGGAATTGCGCTCATCGGGCTGACGCGCAGCCTCGGGGAGAAGTGGGACGCCGCGGGAAGCGGGATGAAGACGCTGCTCGACGAAGCGCGCTGGGGCAACACGTACTTCCTGAAGATGCAGGACAAAGACGGCCGCGTGTGGAACGATGTGGCTGGCGGCGTCAACGGCGACAACAGTGACAACCATTGGACCGACAACCAAACGGGAACGCCCGACGACCGCTACATCAATCCAGCGAAGCCATCCTCGGTGCAGGCGCTGTTCACCCTCTTCGAAGGCATGATGGCCAATGCGTTCGGCGACGTCGACGCAGCCTATGGACAGCAATGCCTGCATGCGGCCCTGCGCTGCTGGGACGCGGCCAACCGCTTCGGCGGCACGGGCGACCTGGCGTGGTGGGCGATGGCGGCCGCCGAACTGGACCGCGCCACCGGAGGCGTCAAATATCGCAATTACGCCATCAACTTCGGTTCGCAGATCGTTTCGCTGCAGAACACCGAATTTTCCAACGGGCAGAAACTGGTGCGTGGATGGTTCCGCGCCTCGGGTAACAGTCCGGAGCCTTACGTCGACGTTGTGCACGGCGCACTTCCCGTCCTGGCGCTGCTCAGATTGATCGAGGCCTATCCGAACGTCGAAGAGGCGGAGGCCTGGCGCGACGCAGTGAAGCGGCATTTGGACGAATACGTGATGCCCATGGCCGCGCGCTCGCCCTATCGCATCGTGCCGTTCGGCATCTTCCGCGGCTCGCCATCGCCGGAACTCTACCGGCCGCTCGCGGGCAAGTTTACCTACCGCTACTTCATGCCCGTGCGGCACACCGATTGGTGGGTGGGCACCACCAGCCACCTGGAGAGCTACGCGTACGCGCTCTCGCTCGCCGCGAAGATCCTCGGCAAGCGCGCGTACCGGGACCTGGCTTTGAGGCAGCTCGAATGGGTAATGGGCGCCAATCCGTTCGGAGCGTGCCTGATGACGGGCGAGGGGATGCGCAATCCGTATCCGCACTCGCGCTTCGTGGGGCTCATTCCCGGCGGCATTATGAACGGCATCGCCGGCAACACGCGCGACGAGCCGATTTTGGATATCGAGAATGGCTTCGATTGGCGCACCACCGAATACTGGACACCGCACAACGCCTATTACATCCAGGCGGTCGCGTCGCTTGCTGCCATGCGTGCCGCGTTTGAATCGTAAGATAATGCTACCGATGACTCGCCGCACCGCGCTTCAACTGTGCTCCCTTCCGTGCTTCCGAGGCTTCGGCCTCGCTTCGGCGCGTCCTTACCGGCTCGGCTGCCAGACGCTGCCATATCGTAACCAGACGCTGCCGCGCGGCATCGAGGGGATTCGCAAAGCCGGTTATCGTTACGTGCAGGTCAACCACATGCACGCGGGACGGCTGGTGTTCGCGCCCGAAACGCCGCGCGCCGAACTGAACGACTTGCGCCAGCGCTTGAAGGATGCGGGCCTCGAGATGTTTTGCGGTTTCGTGGGATTGCGCGGCGACCTGCGCAAGCCTGAGAATTTCACGCTCTACTTGAAGGAGCTCGACCTCGCCCGCGAGTTCGGCGTGCGGACCGTGGTCGGCATCGGTCCCG
Source organism: Terriglobales bacterium (assembly GCA_021372245.1). GTDB lineage: Bacteria > Acidobacteriota > Terriglobia > Bryobacterales > Bryobacteraceae > JAJFUV01. The sequence continues at coordinate 6,040 of JAJFUV010000103.1, read as the reverse complement.
GCTACTACACTAAGTTCCCCGGAGTGCCCAAGAGCGCGAGCGTTTGGGAGAGGGACGTCGCCGAATTCCTGCCCGCGCTGGAGCGCGCCGTCCGGCACGCGGCTTCCATCGGCGTCACCATCACCATCAAGCCGCATACCGGGCTGGCCTGCCACGGCAAGGCGGGCCTGGAACTGATGCGGCGCCTGCCAAGCGAGAACCTGAAGATCTGCTGGGATGCCGGCAACGTGTCGTTCTATGAAGGGATCCACCCGGACCCGGATCTGCCGGAGCTGGCTCCGCACGTCAAGGCGGTCTGCGTGAAGGACCATCGCGGCCTGCGCGCCAACCCCGACTTCCCCGTGCCGGGCCAGGGCCAAATCGACCACGAGCTGATGTTCAAGATCCTGTTTGGCGCGGGATTTGACGGCCCGATTTCGGTGGAACGCATCGACGGAACCGATAACGCCATGACGATGCCCGTCGAGTTGATCGAGGCGCGCATCGCCGCGGCGCGCGCGTATCTAACTCCGCTGCTGGATAAGATTTACCGCGGCTAGCGCTTCCAATACCTGCGCCGCGTGTCCTTCCGCCCGGACTTTGTCGAAGATCTTGAGGATCTTGCCGTCGGGTCCGATGATGAACGTGCTGCGCACGATGCCCATGGTCTTCTTGCCGTACATGTTCTTCTCGCGCCACACACCGTAAGCCTGCGCGGCGGCCTTCTCCGAATCCGAAAGCAGCGTAAACGGCAGGCCGTACTTCTCCTTGAACCTGGCTTGCTTTTCGACCGGGCAGGGCGAAATGCCCACAATCACCGCGCCGGCCGTGTCGAAGCGCTGCCGCGTATCGCGGAACTCGCAAGCCTCGGTTGTGCATCCTGGCGTGTCCGCTTTCGGATAGAAGTAGAGCACCACGGTCTTGCCCCGGAGGCCGGACAGCCGGAAGGGTTCGCCCGTATCCGTTTGCAGGCTGATGTCGGGCGCAAGGCTGCCTTCACGGAGGGGAGCGGAGTTTATGTTTGCCATACTTCTTGGATTCCGGAACGGCCAGGCGCGTCGCGGAAATTCCACGGAGTCGTCTATGCGCCCGTTCGTCGAAGGTCGAACTTCGTTAAGATCGGTTCTGCGGTTCCCAGAGGTCAACTGTTCTACCCATGAAAACGAAACTGCCATTCATCCTGATGACCGCGATTGCCTGCGCCGCGCCTCCATCGGCGCTGCCCCAGGCGATCAAACCCACGGTTGTCGCCACGCCGGAGCAGGAGTCCAAGGCATACGAGCAATGCAGGCGCGCGCTCGTGAAGCCCGGCTACAAGCAGCCCAAAGCCTACCCGGGCTATACGGGCTTCGTCGGGTGGACATCCGTCACCCGGACCAAGACAGGGGCGCTTCTGGTGACGTTCAGTTCTGGGTACTGGCACGCCTCCCCGCCGACACCCATTACGTCGATCAAGCCCGAGGACTTGCGCCTGTGGCGAAAGATGGGCATGCCGGAGGTGAACGCGCCGCGCGGCGGACGGGCGGAGATCATGCGTTCGGACGATGGCGGTAAGACCTGGAGCGATCCGGTTCCCATGATCGATACCGAATGGGACGACCGGTCGCCGGCTGTGGCGCAGCTTCCCGACGGCACGCTGGTGGCCTCGTTCTTTACCTACCCTTCGCCGGGAGTTGCCATTATTCGTTCCTTTGACGATGGAAAAACGTGGGAGCAGAAGCCCAGGATGATTTGCGCCCCCTTTCATACTTTGGCCACGGACGGCCCGCCGCTGGTGATGCCGGACGGATCGCTCCTGCTGGCCGCTTACGGATCGGAAAGGGAAGGCGACGCCAACGATGCCATCGGGATCTTTGGATCGCGCGATCGCGGAGAGACGTGGCGGCATCTGGCGACGATCCGCGCGCTGCACGAATTGTCAGAGCCCGGATTGGCCCGCCTGCGGGACGGCACGCTGGTGGTCATTACACGCCCCGAGGGCAGTGTGAGCTGGTCGAAAGACGGCGGCAAGACGTGGACTCAGCCGCAGAACCTGCCCGCGCGGATGTTCGACCCCTGGCTCCTGACGCTCCGCGATGGCAAGCTACTCTGTCTCCACGGGTCCTACAACAAGCAACACCACGGGCTGCGTGCGCTGGTCAGCACCAACGGCGGCAAGACGTGGAATGGCGCGGGGACGGACTACGGCTTTGCGGTCGATCCGTCGGTGTACGGCTACTCGCGCGGCGTTCAACTGCCTGACGGGCCGGTGTACATCGTCTATCAAGGCACCGGTGGACACAAGACGGCGGACGCGGCGTCGATGTCCATCTATGGAATGCGCTTACGGGTGAAGGCGAAAGGCCGCGGGATCGCGATACTACCCGCACCAGGTCCGCGCGTTCGGTAGTCAGGAACCTACTCGGGAACTCGTTTGCCGATGTACGCGCCGCCGCGCACGTCGGTGCCCGTGTATTCTTCCACGACTTTCAATCCGGCGCCGGTCATGGCAGACGCATACTCTTCGCGGGAGAAAAGACCGATTTCCATGGATTGTTTGTGGTAGGTCACCTCGTTGTCCTTCCCAAGAAGATGGTGGAACGTAACCTCCACGAGTTTTGGTTCCTTGAGACGCACTTGTTCCATGCGGGCGATCTTCAGATCCGGCCGGTCGGCAGCGTCGACCACGATGAGATCCTGGAATTCTTCTACCGTGCTCCATGGGGTGATCAACACCAGCCCGTTGGGCCGAAGGTGGGCGGCGATACGTTTCATCGCCGCGCGCAAATTGCCCACAGTCCTGACGAATCCGATGGATCCGTACAGGCAGGCCATCGCGTCAAAGTCCGCCTCCAATTGAAAATCAATCAAGTTCCCCAGATAGAATTTGACGTCGGGGAACTTCTTTCTGGCCCGATCAAGCATGTCCTCGCTCAGATCCAGCCCGGAGACACGATAGTGGTCCGTAAAGTAAGGGATATGGCCTCCCGTCCCACAGGCAAGAACAAGCAGATCAGCCTGTGACGGAATGCCATGTCTGGTCAGCAGTTCCCGTACTTTGGCCGCCTCTGGTGCGTATTCCCGGTCCTTCACATACAAAGCATCGTAGTAAGTGGAAATGGTTTTGAAATCAGAATACATGACGTTATTTCTCCGTTCCCCCAGCAAGCGATAATCCGACTGTGGAGCTTCGGTGCCCAGCAATTATGGCAGGAACGCAGGGCCTCCGCAATTGTCGGCCAGCGACTGATTCTGAGGGCATTGTCCACTGTCGAGCCCGGATAATTGCGGCGACTGGCCTGTCTTTGCCGCCGTTCTTAGGGAGTGACTCTACAAGCGGGGAGTCGGAATAAAAAAGCCGCTTCACTGAAGGCTGCTCGGTGTAAAATCGACTCATCATGGAACGCCAGAGGTGGGATTCTGGTTGGATTCGGAGTACGCCATACCGCTTGTCCAATCCGGGTGGCGAGATGCCCGAAGCCTGCAAGCAACTGTAACAAGCTTCTAGAAAGTGGTGATTGCGCGCTGTGAAGCCGAAGGCGGCCTTTGGAGAGTATTGACTAATGTGCTTCCGCGAGAGAATTTGCGATAGACAGACAGGTGGATTCATCGCCTTTTTCCTTTGGTTTGTGTTAGGACCGTCCGCTGTGCCTGCACAGCGGACTCCGGACCTCAAAGAGCTCTTCAAGGAACCTCCGCGCGAGTTTTCGATGGAGCCGCTTTGGTCGTGGAACGGCACTCTGGAACGCGACAAGCTGGTTTGGCAGATCGACCAGATGATGGAAAAGGGCGTATACGGCGCGTACATGCACGCGCGCGACGGCCTGGACCAAAGCAGGACGCCCTATTTCTCCGATGGCTTCTGGGACGCGGTCAAGACCAGTGTGGAACATGCCGAAAAGGTCGGCTTCCGAACCTGGATTTACGACGAAGACAAGTGGCCGAGCGGTGACGCGGGTGGCCGTACGCGCGCCGCGAATCCAGAGCGCTTCACCGCTCGTGGTTTGACGCATCGTACCCAAAGCGTGCGTGGACCGGCGGAGCTGAAGCTGGACAATGAGAATGCCGTCTTCGTAATAGCGGCCAGGCGCACCGGCGAGGACGCCATCGAGAAGAATACGTTGATCGATCTGACCTCGCGGAACCGGGCAAAGGAAACCTGGCGGGTTCCCGAGGGCGAGTGGCTCATCTCCGTTTTCGAGCCTGTGCGCTTGAAAGTGCCGTTGCCCAACTACATCAACCCGGAGGCCGTCAGGGAATTCCTCAACAACACTTACGAGCAGTACGCAAAGCGCTTCTCGCGGTACTTCGGGACGACCATTCCAGGCTCTTTCTTCGACGAAATCTATAACGTGACACCGGTCCCCTGGGATCCGCTTCTCGAACAGAGGTTTCGTGCCCGCAAAGGTTACGAGCTTCGCAAGTTTCTGCCGCTGCTGTTCCTCGACGGCGGTCGCGAGACGGTCAAGTTCCGATGCGACTTCTTCGAGGAGTTCGCGCGGCTTTACGAAGAGGCGTGGTTCGAGCAACTGTCGGCCTGGTGCGCCAGCCACAATCTCAAGTTGACGGGGCACACGAACGAAGACATCCGAAACATCTTCGACCAGGGCGACTATTTCCGCACATGGCGGCACGCGCAGATGCCGGGCACTGACAACGAGGATTTCCGGTACACATGGCCGCGGACGGTGGGTGCGTGGAAACCGAAGCAGCTCAGTTCGGTGGCGCACGTCTACGGCAAGCCGCGGGCGATGGTCGAGTCGCTGGGCGGTGCTGGTTGGACGGTTACACTCGATCAGGCTCGTTACGGCGTCAACATGCTTGCGGTGTACGGCATCAATTCGTTCGTGATGCACCTCTTCCATTACTCGCTCGACACGGCGGTGAGTCAGGACGATTGGCCGAACACCTGGTTCTATCAGAATCCGTACTGGAAGTACTTTAAGAGTTTTGCTGATTACACGCGCCGCCTGTCGTTCATGGGCAGCCAGGGTGAGCACGTCGCCGATATCGCCGTGCTGTATCCGGTCGAGGACGTGTGGAGCCGCGGCCCAGGAAAGAGCCATCAGGAGCACGCGGTCACATCTCTGATCGACCATCTCCAGCGGTCGCACATGGACTGCGACCTGGTGGACACCGACAGCGTCGCGGCTGCCACCCCACGCATCGGGAAGGAAGACTATCGCGTGCTGATCCTGCCGGACGTCCGGACGGTTTCCGCGCGCATGTACGCGCGGGCGGCCGAGCGGGCCAAACAGGGTCTCACGGTGGTTGCTCTCGGCGCCGCTCCCCGGAACTCCTCCGAGAATGGCGCCGAGGATCCGGCAGTATTGAAAATATCGGCCGGAATCCGTGTGCTCAAAGACGTCGATGAGCTTACCTCCTGGCTGCGCAAGTCCGTTCCCGCCGACATCACAATAGAGGGCGAGGATGCGCCGGCGCTGCGGTATCTGCACCGCCGGGCCGCGAACAAGGATGTCTACTTTCTGGTGAACTCCGAGCGTCGTCCGGTGAGTGTGACGGTTCACTTCGCCGCCCAAGGCGAGGCCGAAAAGTGGAATCCGGAGACCGGCGAAGCGAGCCCGATCGATCCGGCGAATTTGAGTTTTGCGCCATGGGAGGCGTTTTATATCGTGTTCGGCGGCCGCACGAAGACGGCTCCGCCGGCGCGCTCCCCCAGGCAGACCGAGATCGCGCTCAACGGCACCTGGACGTTCCAGGTGGCGCCCCACGAACTCGACTACAAGTGGAGCCCCGATCCCGGTGAAACGAAAGTCAGTATCCCGGTTGGGGATTTTCGAACTGTCGGCCATCCCTGGCAGCGCATCCGGTTCAGCAACGGAACCCGCCGGTACGTTTCCGATTGGGACGCGGTCTGGATTACCCGGTACGTGTACAAGACCCGGCCCCCCGGCCAGTTCGGCGGGCCGGATCTGAAATTTGCCAAGGAGCTGGATATCCCGTTCGATCCTGCCTCTGCCTCGGTGAAGGTCCAGGCGAAGGGGGCAGTCGAGTGCTTGTGGGATGGGACGCCGATTTCAAACCTGAATGCAATCCCGGCGGCGAAGGGCCGTCACCGCCT
>JAJFUV010000319.1 GCA_021372245.1 Terriglobales bacterium | reverse complement strand
CATCACAGCCAAAGCCCGATCCGGCTTGCGCCAACAGGCCTACGAAGAGATCGAAAACATTCTGCGCCGCGTCCGGCGCACGCCCGCGGGCGAAGAGAACGATTTCAACGTGTCGACAGCGGACCAGATCATCAAGCAGTTCGACTCCGTGACAGGCATGGTCGTGTTGGTGTCGATCGCCATTTCCGCGCTTGGCCTGCTGGTGGGCGGCATCGGTGTAATGAACATCATGCTCGTGAGCGTCACCGAGCGCACCCGGGAAATCGGCGTCCGCAAGGCTATTGGCGCGCGGCGTGGCGACATTGTGGCCCAGTTTCTCATCGAGGCCGTCGCCCTTACCGGCGCAGGTGGCGCGCTCGGGCTAATCTTCGCCATCGCGGTGACGTTCCTGGTGAGTGCGCTGGTCCCCAGCCTACCCTCGGAAGTGCCGGCCTGGGCCGTGGTCGCGGGTTTCTCCGTGTCCGTGCTGGTAGGCCTGTTCTTCGGCACATGGCCGGCTGTGAAAGCCTCGCGCCTGGACCCGGTCGAAGCGCTGCGTTACGAGTGAGCGGCTAGCTCACGGTCAGTTCCACCGGCGCTCCCACGCCCACGCCGAGTTTCTCTGCTGCGGAGGCCTGGTTGTAAACGATCTCGTAGTAACCGGTGCTGCCCGCGACCAGCGCCAATTCGCCGGGCGCGAGATCGGCATATGTCGCCGCCAACCGCGTAGTGCACTCGAATCCTACATTCATGGCGAAGGGGCGTTCGGCGAGTTGTGCGAACTCTCCGGCGTGGAAGTTGGTCACGATGTTGCCGAAGTGATCGATGTGGAGGATGGCTCCGGTCCAGATGCGCTTGCCCGTGTGCACGGGCCTGTGGAAGTCACGCCGCAGGTAGTCGTCGATGCGCTTGCCGAAGCGCGCCGTAGGCGTGCCCATGGCCAGGTGCGCCGCCACCGGCGCAAAAACGTCGCGTCCGTGGAAAGTCGCACTGACACGCTCCAGCATGTACCGGCTCGCGGTGACCGCCCGAACGGTGCACTTGGCGCGCTCGTAGATCATGGACAGCAGACCGTTGTCCGGCGCCACAAAGTACTGGCCGCCGGATTCAACCACGAGCGGTCGCCTCGACGTGCCCACGCCGGGATCCACCACCGCCACGTGCACCGTCTTCGGCGGGAAGTAAAGAACTGCCGCGGCCAGCAGGAAGCCGCCCTCAGCGATCTCGAAAGGCTTCACCGCGTGAGTGATGTCCACGATGCGCGCCCGTGGCGCAATCGACAGAATCACGCCCTTCATCGTGCCGACGAAATGATCGTCCAAGCCGAAGTCCGTGGTAAGGGTGATCAATGGTTCGCGTACGGTTGCTCTTGGCATGGGCTGCTAAAATGAAAGTAACTTCTCGTGAATCGCTTCTATTTCGACCATAACGCGACGACACCCGTGTCTGGCGAGGTGCTGGATGCAATGGTCGCGTGTCTTCGCCAGACGCACGGGAACGCTTCCAGTATCCACTATTACGGCCAGGCGGCCAAGCAGCAGCTCGAACAGGCCCGACGCGAGCTGGCCGGCGTATTGGGATGCGATGCGAACGAAATCGTGCTGGTGAGCGGCGGCACGGAAGCCGACAACCTGGCTCTGTTCGGCGTGGTACGTGCAACCCGCAGGATCGCGCACATCATCACCACATCCATTGAACATCCGGCGGTGCTCGCTGCCTGCCGCGAACTTGAACGCGAGGGCCACGCGGTGGCCTACCTTGATCCGGACTCGAACGGAGTCGTCGATCCGGAGGACGTCCGGTGCGCATTGCGGCCCGACACCGTTCTGGTCTCCGTGATGCAGGCGAACAACGAGACGGGCGTGGTACAGCCCATCGGGGAAATCGCGGCAATCGCGCACGAAGCCGGCGCCCTCATGCACTCGGACGGTGTGCAGGCCTTCGGCAAATTGAGCGGAGATGTGCGTGCACTGGGCGTGGACCTCTACTCGATCAGCGGGCACAAGATCTACGCACCGAAGGGCATTGGAGCGCTTTACGTGCGCAACGGCACCGTCCTGGAACCCATCATCCGGGGCGGCCATCACGAGCGCGACCGGCGTGCGGGAACCGAAAACGTTGCGAGCGCGGTGGCGCTGGCTGCAGCCGTAAACGCGGCACGGCGCGATCTGGATTCCGAAGCACAGCGTTTGGGGCAACTGCGCGACCGCCTGGAGAACGCCATCCTCGGACGCGTTCCGGCGGCGGGAGTAAACGGCGGGCGCGCTGCCCGCGTCCCGAACACCACCAACATCTGGTTCGACGGCGTACAGGGCGAAGCGCTGGTGATCGCACTCGACCTGGCAGGTTTTGCAGTCTCGACCGGTTCGGCCTGCTCGAGCGGCGCGGTGGAGCCTTCGCACGTACTCTCGGCTATGGGCCTTTCGGCCGAGCGCGCCCGCGCGAGCCTGCGGTTTTCGCTGGGCCGTTCGAATACGGTGGAACAGGTGGATGCGCTGGCCGAAGCGGTCGAGCAGTCCGTGGCGCGCCTGCGCGGCGTTTCGGCCCGTTGGAGCGCCTGTGTCTGACACGCACACCATTGCTGTGGCCATGAGCGGCGGCGTCGACAGCTCGACAGCGGCGGCGATGCTTGCGCGCGAAGGGCACAAGGTGATCGGCCTGACCATGCAGCTATGGAACCAGCGCCGTCTACCCGGGCTTGCGGCCGGTACGACAGGTGGACGCTGCTGTTCACTGGATGATGTCTATGACGCGCGCCGCGTAGCTGAGAATTTGGGCATTCCTTACTACGTGCTCAATTTCGAGGAGCGTTTCGAGCGGGAAGTCGTGCGGCCATTCCTCGACGAATACCTGGCGGGACGCACGCCCATTCCCTGCACGCTGTGCAACAACTTCCTGAAGTTCGACGAGTTCCTGGAGACCGCCGCGGGGTTGGGCGCCGAACGCATCGCCACCGGCCACTACGCGCGCATCACGCGCGATCCGGCAATCGGCCGTTATCAATTGCGGCGCGGCGCCGACCCGGCCAAGGACCAGACCTACTTCCTGTTCGGACTCACCCAGGAGCAACTTTCCCGCACCTTGTTTCCGTTGGGAGAGATGACCAAGCCGGAGGTGCGCGAACTGGCGCGCACGTTCGAACTCCCCGTTGCCGAGAAGGACGACAGCCAGGAGATCTGTTTTGTGCCGAACGGCGATTACGCGGCGTTCCTGAATGCATACATGACCGAACAGGGCACGCCGAGGCCTGAGACGCACGGTGAAATCATCACCATGGACGGACTTGTCCTCGGCCGGCACGCGGGCGTGCACAACTTCACCGTGGGCCAGCGCCGAGGCCTGGGCATCGCCGCTGGGACGCCGCTGTATGTGATTGCGACCGACTCCGCCACGCAACGCGTGATTGTCGGACCGGACGAGGAGCTGTTGTGCAAGCGACTGACGGCGTCGAAGGTGAATTGGCTTTCGATTGAAGTACCCGGCGAGACGGTGCGCGCCGACGTGAAGATTCGCAACAAGCACGTGGCTGCCGCCGCCACCGTCGCGGCGATCGAGGGCGGGGCCAGAGTCGAGGTGGTCTTCGACGAACCGCAGCGGGCCGTCACGCCGGGACAAGCGGCGGTATTCTATCAGGGCGACCTTGTCCTGGGCGGCGGCTGGATCGATTCCCGGCCGGACTAGAAAACTCAGGGAACAGTCGCGAGACCGGGTGCGTTGTCCATTTGTTGGGACATATGAACGGCGACTACGCCATCGAGACTCAGGGCCTGACCAAGATCTTCCGTTCGCGGTGGAGGCGCCGCGAGGTGCGGGCCGTGGACGGCATCACGCTCCAGGTCCCCCGCGGAACCACTTATGGCCTGCTGGGGCCGAACGGCGCGGGCAAGACCACTTTCGTGAAACTGCTGCTTTCGGCCGTTCACCCCACGGCCGGAGAAGCGCGTTTGTTCGGCCATGACGCGCGCCTGGCCGAAGCCCGGCGGCCGGCCGGGTACTTGCCGGAAAACCATCGGTTCCCCACCTATTTCACTGGCGCTGGCATGCTCGATTTCTATGCCGCCTTGAGCGGCATGGAGCATGGGCCGCGCCGCAAGCGCATCCCCGAACTGCTCGAACTGGTGGGTTTGGACAAGTGGGGCGGCGTACGCATCGGCAAGTATTCGAAAGGAATGCTGCAGCGGTTGGGACTGGCCCAGGCGATGATGCACTCCCCCGCCCTGTTGCTGCTCGACGAACCAACGGACGGTGTGGACCCCATCGGCCGGCGCCAGATCCGCGAGATCCTGCACGAGTTGGAGCAGAAGGGCACGACCATCTTCATCAACTCGCATCTGCTGGTGGAAGTGGAGTTGTACTGCCATGAGGTGGCCATTCTACACAAGGGCAAGGTCGCACTGACCGGGTGCGTGAAGGACCTCACCGCCGGCAGCGGCTACAAGCTTGTCGCCAAAGGGGCGGGCGAACGCCTGATTGAAGCTCTACGGGCTAAGGCCACGCGCGTGGCGGCGCAGAATGGCTCGGCGGAGTTCCTGTTCGCAACCCAGGAACTGGCCAACGCAGCCATCGACCTGCTCCGTGCCGAGCAATGCACTATCGAGAGCCTGACCATCGCTTCGAGCACGCTGGAAGACGTCTTTGTGAGGACCGTCGATGCATAAACACGACCTGATCGCCGGCTGCGCGCTCGTCTCGGATACCTTCCGCGAAGCTATGGCGCGCAAGATCTTCTGGGCGCTGTTCGGCCTCTCGACGGCCCTGATCCTGTTCTTCCTGTTCCTCATGAAGATCGACGTGGTCGAAGGCGCCATGGCCACGGTGACGCTGTTCGGCCAGACCAACCGGAAGATGACCGACGTGAGCCGACTGGTGCGCCAGGTCCACGGCGGCATCGCGACGTTCCTCTACACGTGGGGCATGGCGCTTGCCGTCTTCGCGAGTTCCGGCCTGGTGCCTACCGTGCTCGAACCCGGGCGCATCGAGTTGCTGCTCTCGAAGCCGGTCCGCCGCTGGCAGATCCTGCTGGGGCGCTACCTGGGCAACCTGGCCGTGGTGGGGCTGAACGTAGCCTACCTGATTGCCAGCGTGTGGCTGATTTTCGGCTGGAAGACGGGCGTGTGGTCGCCAGGATTCCTTTATGCGATCGCCACCACGGTGTTCATCTTCGCGGTGCTGCTCTCGGTGGTTGTGCTGACCGGCGTGCTGTTCGAAAGCTCCGCGGTGAGCACCATGGTCACCATCGGCTTGGGCCTGATGAGCCCCATCCTGGCCCAGCACACGATCGCCGAGAAGCTGCTCAGCTCTGAGTGGTCGCGCTGGCTGTGGCGCGCGCTCTATGAAATGCTACCCAAGGTGTTCGACGTGGGGCGCATCACGCTGAACCTGGTGCGTGGGGATCGCGTGGATTCGCTGATGCCGCTCGCCACCAGCGGGTTGTTCGCCCTTGCGGTATTGTCGCTCTCGCTGTACATTTTCTCGAAAAAGGATTTCTGATGCGAAAAACCGCTCTTCTTGCGGCGGCGCTCCTGGCATTCTCCGGGTGCGCGCGGCGCGCTTCCCAAACCATCACGATCGATCCGGCGCTGAGCAGTCTGATTCCACCCGACTCTGTGATGTTGGCGGGCGTGAAAGCCGACGCGCTGCGCTCGACCGAATTCTACCGGCGCTGGGTAGTGGCCAAGCCGCAGCCTCAACTGGACGAGTTCGCCAAGCGCACCGGGCTCGATCCCCGCAAGGATATCCGGGAGTTGCTTGTAGCGAGCGACGGAAAGAGCGCGGTGGCCATGGCGCGAGGGAAGTTCTCGCCGTCCGGTGTGGAACCGGCGCTCGCCCAGGCCGGCGCCCGGCGCTTCACCTACAAGGGCTACACGCTCACAGGTACCGAGCAGGCCGCCGTCGTGTTTCTGAATGACTCGACGGCTCTCGCCGGACCCGCCGCCGCGCTGCGTGCGGCGCTCGACCGTCGCGAACGCGGCCCGGCCCCGCCGAAACCACTGCTCGATCGCGTCGCGACCGTCCCGGCCACAAGCCAGGTGTGGGTGGTCGCCACAGGGCTATTCGACAAGCTCCATCTTCCCACCTCCCAAGCCGGCAGCTTGACCATCCCGCCGCAGATGTTCGGCTCGATAAAGGAAGTGACGGCCTGGGCGGACCTGCGAAAGAGCGCGGATCTTGCTGCAAAAATTGACACTTCCACACCACAGGACGCCAAAAGGACGCACGACGCCATCAAGGGGCTGATCGGGATGGGGCGGCTGTCCACGCCGGACGGAAAACGGGAGTTACTGCGTTTGTACGATTCGGTAACGGTAGAGCAACAAGAGCGCGTGGTTCATGTTAATGCCAACATTCCATTGGATTTAGTTGAGAAACTGGAGCGATAGAGAAGGCTTCGGCGGGCAATCCGGTAGCTGTCCAGGTCTTTAAATCTAACAAGTATCGACTTATGATATTTGATAGTGATACACTAAGGAACAGAGATTATGGACCTCAACCGTTTTACCGAGAAGTCGCAGGAGGCCATCCGCGAGGGTCAATCGCTCGCCGTACGGCTTTCTCACCAGCAGATTGACGTCGAGCATTTGCTGGCCGCCCTCATCGAGCAGGATGGCGGCTTGGTCCCCGCCCTGCTCATCAAGGCGCAAGTCAAACCTGAACTGGTTCATCGCCGGCTCACGGAGACGCTCAATTCACTGCCGAAAGTGAGCACGGGCGCCGGGACGCCGCCGGACCAGATTTATATCACCGGCCGTTCGCAGCGCCTGTTGACCGGCGCCGAAGACGAGGCCAAGCGCCTCAAGGACGACTACGTCTCCGTCGAGCATATCCTGCTGGCGGCGACCGGGGATGGTGGTGCGACCGGCCGCATCCTGAAGGAAGCCGGCCTCACGCGCGAAAACCTGATGAAGGCGCTGGCCGAAGTGCGCGGCAACCAGCGCGTCACCACACCCACGCCCGAGACGACTTACCAGGCTTTGGAGCGCTACGGGCGTGATCTGACCGCTCTGGCGTCCCAGGGCAAGTTGGACCCGGTGATCGGCCGTGACGAGGAAATCCGGCGCGTGATCCAGGTGCTTTCGCGCCGCACCAAGAACAACCCGGTCCTGATAGGCGAGCCCGGCGTGGGAAAGACGGCCATTGTCGAAGGCCTGGCACAGCGCATCGTGCGCGGCGACGTGCCCGAGGGACTGAAGCACCGCCGCGTGGTGGTGCTGGATATGGGGTCGCTGATTGCAGGCGCAAAATTCCGCGGCGAATTCGAAGAGCGCCTGAAGGCAGTCCTGAAGGAAGTGCAGTCGTCCGAAGGCGACATCATCCTCTTTATAGACGAGCTGCACACGGTGGTGGGCGCTGGTAAAGCCGAGGGTGCCATGGACGCCGGCAACCTGCTGAAACCCATGCTGGCGCGCGGCGAACTGCATTGCATCGGCGCCACGACTCTGGACGAATACCGCAAACACATCGAAAAGGACGCCGCCCTGGAGCGGCGGTTCCAGCCGGTGATGGTGGATCAGCCGTCGGTCGAGGACACTATCTCGATCCTGCGCGGCCTCAAGGAACGTTACGAAGTGCACCACGGCGTGCGCATCAAGGACGCTGCGCTGGTGGCGGCGGCGACGCTATCGAACCGCTACATCACGGACCGCTTCCTGCCGGACAAAGCCATCGACCTGGTGGACGAAGCCGCGGCCAAATTGCGCACCGAGATCGACTCCATGCCAGCGGAGCTGGACGAAGCCACGCGCCGCGTGATGCAGCTCGAAATCGAGCGCGCGGCATTGAAGAAAGAGACCGACGACGCCTCGCGCGAGCGGCTGGCGCGGTTGGAGAAGGAACTCGCCGAGACCAAGGCGTCCTCGGCGGGCATACAGGCGCGCTGGCAGGCGGAAAAGGCAAGCGTAGGCGAAGTGCGTAAACTGCGCGCTGAAATCGAGCAGACCAAGCAAGAAATCGAGAAGGCCGAGCGCAGCTACGACCTGAACCGGGTGGCGGAACTGAAATATGGCAAGCTCGCCTCACTCGAACGCGATTTCAAAGCCAAGACGGACGCAATTGCCGCGACCAAGGGTAGCCGCCTGATCAAGGAAGAGGTGGACGAGGAAGACATCGCCGAGGTGGTGAGCCGCTGGACGGGCGTGCCCGTGTCGCGGCTGCTCGAAGGCGAAGTGCAAAAACTGCTGCACCTGGAAGAAGTGCTGCACCGCAGGGTTGTGGGGCAGGACGAAGCCGTCAGCGCGGTGGCACAGGCGGTACTGAGGGCGCGGTCGGGATTGAAGGATCCCCGGCGGCCCATCGGCAGCTTCATTTTCCTGGGGCCTACGGGTGTAGGCAAGACCGAGCTGGCGCGCGCGCTGGCACAGTTCCTGTTCGACGACGAGCGGGCTATGATCCGCATCGACATGTCGGAGTACCAGGAGCGTCACACCGTGGCGCGGTTGATTGGCGCGCCCCCGGGATACGTGGGTTACGAAGAAGGCGGTCAGCTTACCGAAGCCGTCCGGAGGCGGCCGTACTCGGTGGTGCTGTTCGATGAAATCGAGAAGGCGCATCACGACGTCTTTAATGTGATGCTGCAGATCCTGGACGACGGACGACTGACAGACGGCCAGGGCCGCACTGTGGACTTCAAGAACACGATTCTCATCATGACGTCCAACATTCCGGTGGAAGGCGATCCGCGGGAGAGCCTGCGCGCGCACTTCCGGCCGGAATTCCTGAACCGCGTGGATGAGATCATTCAGTTCCACTCGCTCGGCGAGGAACAGCTGAAGAAGATCGTGGACATCCAACTGGAAGCTTTGCGGGCGCGGCTTGCGGAACGTCACATTGTGCTCGAGTTGAGCGAGGCGACGCGTGAGTTTCTGGTCAAGACGGGGTACGACCCCGCCTTCGGTGCGCGTCCTCTGAAGCGGGCCATCCAAAGAGAAGTGGAAACGCCGCTGGCACGCAAGATCCTGGCCGGCGAGTTGAGAGACGGTCAGACGGTCCAAGTGGACCACGTGGCGGGCCGGGATGAATTACAATTCTCGGCAGCAACGCCGTCCGGGAAAGAGACGCAACATGGCTGAAAAGAAACCTGTCAACACGCTACCGGTATTACCGCTGAAAAACAGTGCGCTGTTCCCGTTCCTGCCCATGCCGCTCGCCGTAGGCCGGCCCAATTCGGTGGCCGCGGTGGAAGCCGCACTCGGAACCGAGGAAAAGGAAATCCTGGTGGTGGCGCAGCGCGATCCCAACGCGGACGTGCCAAAGCAGGGTGATCTTTATGCGGTGGGCGCAAGGGCCGCCATCCGCAAGGTAAACCGCACCGAACATGCGCTGGAGGTCCTGGTGGTCGGCTTGGAGCGCGTGAGCGTTCTAGGCATTGTCGAGACCGAGCCTTACCTGCGGGCGCGCGTGCAGT
Source organism: Terriglobales bacterium (assembly GCA_021372245.1). Classification (GTDB taxonomy): domain Bacteria; phylum Acidobacteriota; class Terriglobia; order Bryobacterales; family Bryobacteraceae; genus JAJFUV01. Next base: position 33,131 of record JAJFUV010000319.1, on the reverse strand, counting down.
CCATGCCGATGCCCGAGGACATGGGACCGGAGGTGGAGGCCTTGCAGCGGGAGGTGTTGCAGCTTGCCTCGCAGGCAATCACGATCGCGCAGCCGCAGGCAAGCCAGGAAATCAGCCGGATGCTCGCCGGATCGGAAGATCCCATAAAGCTGGTGTACTTCCTGGCTTCGCTGTTGAGCCTGGACCTGGCGAAGGAGCAATCGCTGCTGGAGGCGCAGACCCGCGCCGACGCGCTGCGCCTGATGCACACCTATCTGCGTTACGAAGTGCAGGTGCTCGAGCTGCGCAGCAAGATTGCCGGCGACGTGCAGAACGAACTTGGCAAAGAGCAGCGGGAGTACTTCCTGCGGCAGCAGATGCGCGCCATCCAGCAGGAACTGGGCGAGCGCAGCCCGGAACAGGCCGAAGTCGACCTGCTTCGTGAACAGCTCGAAAAGGCCGGCTTGCCCGAAGAGGCGAAGACGGAAGCCAAGCGCGAATTGAACCGGTTGGAGCGGCTGCCGGCGGCGGCGCCGGACTATCACGTGATCCGCACGTACCTGGAATTCATGTGCGAATTGCCGTGGCAGACCAGTGTTGCAGGCGAATTGGACATCGCTCGCGCGCGCGGCATTCTGGACGACGACCACTATGACCTCACCGAGGTAAAGGAGCGCATTCTGGAGCACCTGGCGGTGCTCAAGCTCAATCCCGGCGCCAAGGCGCCCATCTTGTGCTTCGTCGGCCCGCCGGGCGTGGGCAAGACATCGCTGGGGCAATCCATCGCCCGCGCCATCGGGCGCAAGTTCGAGCGCATGAGTCTGGGCGGCATGCACGACGAAGCCGAGCTGCGAGGGCACCGGCGCACTTATATAGGCGCCATGCCGGGCCGCGTGTTGCAGGCCATCCGCAGGTCTGGATCCAACAACCCTGTACTGATGCTCGACGAAGTGGACAAATTGGGCCACGACTTCCGCGGCGATCCGGCGGCGGCGCTACTGGAAATCCTGGATCCGGAGCAGAACAAGACATTCCGGGATAATTACCTTGACCTGGCGTTCGATCTGAGCAAGGTCTTCTTCATCACTACGGCGAATACGCTGGACTCGATCCCGCGTCCCCTGCTGGACCGCATGGAAATGCTGCGGCTGGCCGGTTACAGCCGCGAGGAGAAGATGATCATCGCGCGGAAGTACTTGATCCCGCGCCAGCTCAAAGAGACCGGTCTCACGGACGATGATTGCCGCTTTACCGACGAGGGGCTGGCCGGCATCATCTCAGGCTATACGCGGGAAGCGGGGCTCCGGCAGCTCGAACGCGCCATCGGAGGCGTGGCGCGCAAGGTAGCCTTGCGCCGCGCCACTGGGCAAATGGAGCCTGTGGAGGTGAAAGCCGCGGACCTTGCGGACCTGCTGGGACCGGAGCGTTTCTTCCCCGAGCAGGCGCGCCGGGAACTGCAACCCGGTGTGGCGACGGGGATGGCCTGGACCGAGGCCGGCGGCGAGGTGCTCTACATCGAATCCATTCTGCTGCCCGATGGGCAAGGGCTCACGCTCACCGGCCAGTTGGGCGATGTGATGCAGGAATCGGCGAAAGCGGCGCAGAGCTATGTGCGCGCGCATGCGGCCGATTTCGGGCTGGATGCCTCCGCGTTCCAGAAAATCGGCGTGCACATACACGTCCCGGCCGGGGCAGTGCCTAAGGACGGCCCCTCGGCGGGCGTGGCCATGGCCGCGGCGCTCACTTCGCTTTACACAGGCAAACCCGTCCGTTCGGACACCGCGATGACGGGCGAGATCACCCTGACGGGGCTGGTACTGCCGATCGGCGGGGTGAAAGAAAAGGTCCTGGCGGCGCGGCGCGCAGGAATTTCGCGCATCGTGCTGCCCAAGCCGAATAACAAGGACCTGCGCGACATCCCCGAAGACGTACGCCGCGACATGGAGTTTATTTTTGTCGAGGAGATCCACCAAGCCCTCGACGCGCTGATACCGGGCCTCGCCAAGGCCCGGTAGCGCTATTTTCCAAGGCGCTTCTTGCGGTACTCTTCGTACTCGCGCTTCAGTTCGGGATCGTGGGGCGTGGAGTAGATCTCGCTGGATTTGTATTTGCCCGTACGCAGCTTCATCTGGGTCCAATCATCGTGGATGCGCGTTTCGACGGCCCGGTCGACGATCTTCTGCGCGAGCGCGGGCGGGATGAAGTAGACGCCTTCGCGGTCGCCCAGCACGATGTCCCCGGGCATCACCGTGGCCCTGCCGATGCGAACGGGAATGTTGATCCCAGTGCACATCAGGTCGGCAAAGGCGGTCGGATCCTCGCCGCGATAGTAGCCGGCCATGCCGATGGGGTGGATGCCTTCGAGGTCGCGAATTCCGCCGTCGATCACGAAGCCGGCGCCGGTGGATACAAAAATGGCTGCGGCGAGGTTATCGCCGACCATAGTACCGTTTTCTACTTTTCCAAAGAGATCGGCCACCAAAACATCACCCTTCTGCAGGGTGTCGATGACCCACTGGTTCTGCCCGCCATGACGTCCGGCCGCCGTGCCTTCCTTGGCGACGAGATCGTTCACATCGGGCCGCGACGGTATGTACTGCGCGGTGACGGCGCGTCCCACCAGTTTCTTGCCCGGCTGCAGGAGCCGCCACCCGCCCTCGTATTGATTGTTGAAACCCGCCGAGCGCAGGACGGCCCAGACGTCCTCCATCGACAGCGCGCGTAGCTTCTCCAATAGGTCATCTGGAACCTTGGGCCGCCCATCCGGGAAGCGCTCGTACGGGTTGCCGGCGGTGTACTTTACCAGATCTTCGCGAGTGAAGCGAAAGAGCTGCGCGGGAGCCGGGACGGCCACCGACAACGCCGCCAGAAGCCAAATGCACTTTCTCATCATGAAGTGCAATCTAGCACACGGGGCAGGTGCCATGATTTGTTGTGCAACGCGGCAGAAGAGACGGCAAGAACACGACGGGCCACCTTGCGGTGGCCCGTGTGTCAATCAGAATGTATGGTGCGGAAAGGGGGACTTGAACCCCCAGGGGATTGCTCCCGCTAGCACCTCAAAGTAAATCACGTGTTTTCATGGGCTTTCGTGGGGTTCCAAGTTGTTGATTTTCCTCAGAACGACTTTCCCTGGCATTCCCCCATTTTCCGCCTGATGGTTACAGTTTTGGTTACATTTTTGAGGCGTCCGGGGAGGCTCACCGAAGCAGTTCTCCCGCTTCGCCCTGGTGGGACATCAGGTAGTCAAGAAAGAGTGCGCAGCGTTCCCCAAGCAATAGCTCCTGTCCGTCCCTCTGCCGGAACGGAAACAGACCTCCGCCGTGTTCTCTCCTACGGCAGATTGCACAGGGTTCCCCCTGCACTCTGGGAGCGTCACGCGTGCGAGTAGCGCCGTCCTGGAGAGCCGCAAGGAGCCACTTGTTTCTGACGGGGTAGTTCTTTCGGATGCCTGCCTCAATTTCAGCGTTCGTCATAAATCGTTCCTTCCGTGGGCTCTACGGATCAATTCCGCCTTCCCGAGTGAAGCTGATAAAAGCGCCCTGGTACGTAGTCCTTTGGGTAGAGCACTTCATTCCGCCATTCCAGGACAATCTCATCGTCCTTCCGGAACGTCCACTGAATCGCGAACGCGAATAACGCCCCTTGGGGAATCTCCTTTGGAGGCTCTCTGTCGATTCCCACGGTAAGCTGGTTGATGCGTTTCAGGTCAACACTCTTTTTCAGGACTGGGCAATCAGAAATGACGTTCAGATAGAGAGGCAGGAACGCTAACCATCCTTGCATCGTCCGAATCGGCTCAGTCGGCAAGTTGTGATCCATCAGAACGTGTATCAGGTCATCACGGAAAGTGTCCATCGAAAGCCGTGTTCCGACCAACTCTGCCATCTGTTCAGCCGACGTTGAACGCTCCAAGGCGTCGTCAATTTCTTTCAGCAACAGGAACGCACTCTGCCGACTCATTTTGACGTGTAGCGCCCATTCGCAGAAGAACAGGACGCTCAAGTAGCGGTTCACGTATTCCGAGTGCTCAATCAGCTTTCGGATTTCCACCAAGAGGTAAACGACTTGAGCCTCGGTCTCGATGCCCCTGGTCAGTTCGGCCCTGAGCTTTTCAACAATCTCGTTTCTCATCTCGAATCCGCCTTTTCCGCTGGAAACAACCCTTCCGGGAAATGTTCCCGTCCCACTGTGAAATCGGCTATGCTCTATCGTAGCCGCTTTCGAGGCATACAGCACATGCGGAAACCCTCTGTTTTCGTCAGTTCAACCTGCTACGACCTTCGATAGGTTAGAGCAGACCTCCACAGCTATTTGGAGAACGCTGGTCTTGATCCTGTGCTTTCGGAGTTTCCCTCCTTTCCCGTTGACCCTGCCTGCCCTACCATAACCAACTGTAGGAAGGCTGTCGAAAACCGGGCGGATATCCTGGTGTTGATAATCGGAGGTCGTTACGGCTCAACTGATGACCAGGGCCGATCAATCAGCAACCTTGAATACCTTGCGGCAAAGGCAAAGGGCATACCGATATACGTTTTCGTCATGCGTTCTTTGCTCGATATCCTCCCAGTGTGGGCCGACAACCCAAACGGTGACTTTCGGAGCGTGGCCGACTCGCCCAAGGTCTTCGAGTTCATTTCCGGAATCCGGAACAGTGGGGAGAAATGGGTCTTCCCATTCGATACGGCTCAAGATATCGTCGGCACGTTACGGACTCAACTATCGTACCTATTTGCCGATGCTCTCGAATTGCGGAAACGTGCCTTTACTTCAGGGGCGCTTTCGGAGAAATACCGCCGTGTTTCTGGTACTGAACTACGCCTCCTTATAGACACGCCTCCAGGCTGGGAATACCTCCTGTTCGGTTATGCTTTGGAAAGGGAGATATCATCTTACAGCGACATGCGAAGGGACTGGGAGTATTGCATTTCCCTTGGGCAGACCGAGTGTATGAGCGCCCGTCAATTCATGACGCACTGTGGGGACAAGAATAGTGAGGCCCTAAGAACTGCCGCTTTGACAGAGGAGTTATGTAAGCAGTCGCTTTCAAAAGCGTTCGGACCTCACGGTGTTCCGGGAGACCCAGATGAGATCCTATATGCGGCCGCACGGCTGGGAGGAATCTACCGTCAGATTCTCGAATGGAAGCTCTCGTTCTATCGCCTGGTGATTCCTGAGATAGTACACAACTTCAGGACGGCTCAAAGTCGCCTCTGCGACCAGATTGTTACTGACATGGAGGAGTTCAGCAAGTGCTTCATCCCGAAGATAACGGAGGCAATCCAAACGGCCCAAACTGGTACGGCTGTTAAAATGACTTTGACACTGAATTTCGCTACGCCAAACCTCCAGGGAGTCCAAAACGAGCTTGCACTTCTCAAGCAGCGAATCGACTCCGGGGAAATTGAATGGAATTGAGCCTGAAGCTCTCATGAACGGTTCAATTCGGCAGCACGCTCCTGGATTACCTTGGTTCTTTCCAGGACTTCGACGCCGCACTGTTCTCCGGAGATGACTTTCTGGGAGGCTGACAGGATCTTCCATTCCAAGCGCCGTTGAATCCAGCCGAGTTTCCCAAATGCCGTACCATTAAACTCCTGGAATTCTTCAGGCGATAAGACCGCACTTATCAAGCCAAGGGTACCCGCGTCTTTGTACCATTCCAATTTGCTGGAATCATCATGACTGAACATCAGGGATAGCAGGGCACGCAGTACAATTGCTTCGTAGCAAAAGCACAGGGACCACAGGTACTCGCCAGTATAGAGGCGAACGTTCTCAAGTGCTTCGCCTTCCTGCCGAAATAGCTTCATGACGGAATCTTGATTCAGTGAGGCCGCGAGTTGGGAAAGCTGAGCATTTCCCTTTATCCTCTGGTGCTCTTCTACGGTCATTATGTCCAGCATCGGGACTATAGGCGGCTGTCCCGTGCGTAGTTGCACGACTCTTGCCCAGATCCATTCGACGGCGGTCAGCCTCCTTTCAACGGAGGCTTTTTGTCCCTCAGATCGGCAGTGACGATCGGCAGTGACACACGGGATGTTCCCTAGGGTGCAAGTTCAGCGGTAGGTGCGGCGGGGCGCTTGACGGCGAGCACGCAACGGACTACGGGGCTTGCAGAGAAGCTCTTCACCTTTGGGTTTTGGTGGGGACAGCCCCCATGTTTTATACTGACAGAGGTTGCCTTGGCAACCGGATATTTTTAGAACGATCACCAGCGGGTGAGAGATTCATGGGAAGGCGGTGTAAATCCGCCACTGCCCCGCAACTGTGAGCGGCATGGTGTTAGGCCGCGCGGCCACTGCGCAAGTGGGAAGGCCGCGCCCCCGGCAACACGAGCCTAGCCGCGAGTCAGGAGACCGATCTCGAGCCCCCCTAGTGAGGCACGTTCCGAGGGAGAGCGTCTCATGTCAATTTTCAATCGAGTCACATCGGTTAGCCTGATATCATTGCTTGCTCTAGGTGTCTCTTCTGGAGCCCCGACCGTCCGCGGCATCGTGTTGGATGCTTCGGGCAAGAGCATCGCCGGCGCGCGCATCGAGTGCGCCGGAACACAAGTCACCTCCGCCGCCGACGGGCGATTCGCTATCCCCGGCGTCGCAACCTGCATCGCTTCGATCTCAGCCCCAGGATTCGACACCGCGGATGCTACGATCGAGGCCGCCGCGGAAGCGCGGGTCACCTTACAGGTGGCGGGTCTTAGCCAGCGCGTCGTGGTTTCGGCCACGCGTTCGGAAACCACGGTCGAAGAGGCCGGCGTTTCGGCGTCCGTTATCACGCGGTCCGATCTCGCGCAGCGTGAGTTTCCGCTGGTCCTGGACGTGCTCCGCGAGGTGCCGGGCTTGTCCGTATCGCGCAACGGCCGCGAGGGCGGACTCACATCAGTCTACGCGCGCGGCGCCCAGCGCACGGCCACGCTGGTCCTGCTCGACGGCGTGCCGATGAACGATCCCGGCGGGGAGATCAACTTCGCCAACCTGACCTCAAGCGCGATCGATCGCATCGAGGTGGTCCGTTCGCCGGAAAGCGTCCTGTTCGGCGCGGAAGCTTCGGCGGCGGTGGTGCAGATGTTCACACGCCGTGGTGACGCCGAAAGCAGCACACCCCACGGCTTCCTCACCTACGAGCGCGGCAGCTTTCAGACCGACCGCTGGCTGGCGGGCCTGTCCGGAGGAGCCGCGGACCGTTTCGACTACTCGTTGACCGCGGAGCAGGAGCACACCGTGGGCGAGTTCCACAACGACTTTCACCGCAACACATCGGGCACCGCCAACGTGGGCTACCGCCTGGCCCCGTCCACGTCCCTGCGCGGGACCTTCCAGAGCTTCGACGCCGGTCTCGGCACTCCGGGTGAAGTCGGCTACGGCGTTTTCAATTACGACGCCAACGAGTTCACTCGCGACTACGCCGTTTCGCTGCGGTTGGACGACGCGCGCGGCAGCCACTACGTGCAGCGCGCCAGCTTCAACTACCACAAGCTCCACGACGTATTCAACGATAACGGGCTTGGCGGGCCTTATAGCCTCGCCGCACTGGTTCGCGACGTGACTTCCCCACAGAAGCGCACCTACATGGTCGGTCTGTTGGATCCGGCGAACCTGCCACCGGTTTCGAGCCTCGCGCCGGACATGCGCATTGCGACGACGACGGTTTACATGTGGCCCATGGACCCGTACGTGAGCGACACGTCGCGCAAGACAGGCGAGTACCAGGGAACCCTTACGCACGATGGCGGAGCACTGGTGTTCGGCTACGAATTCGAGCGGCAGGGAGGCAGGCTTTCAAGCTACGACGTTTCGCGCGATAACCACGGCCTGTACGTGCTCAAGCAGCAGCGGTTGGGCCGGCGCGTGTTCGTTTCCGGCGGCCTGCGCTCGGAGCATTCCAGCGCGTTTGGCTATAAATGGGCGCCGCGCGGCACCGTGAGCGTGCTCGCGGCCGGCGAGCACGGCCCGCTGTCATCCACGTACTTCCGCCTTAGCGCGGGCCGCGGCATCACCGAGCCGAGCCTGCTGCAGAACTTCGCGCGCGAGGCCTGGTACACCGGCAATCCGAGACTGCGGCCCGAGAAGACCGCGAGCTATGAGGCCGGCATTGTGCAGGAGTGGTTCGGGAGACGTTTGCGCACGGAGGCCGCCGTGTTCCACAACTCGTTCACAGACCTGATCGCGTTCATCTCCATGCCCGCGCCCATCTGGGGCTCATGGGCGAACGTGGAGGCCAGCAAGGCGCGCGGCCTGGAACTCACCGTTCAGGCTCGACCGATGAAGTTCGTCACCGTGAACGCGGCGTACACGAAGCTGTGGACGCGCATCGTCACTTCCAATGCGCCCAACAGCGCGTTTACCGGCATCGGGCAGGAACTGGGACGACGGCCGGGCAATTCCGGGGCGCTCTCCATGACCATTGCGCCCGCGCGCTGGTCATTCCAGGCCGGCGCGGTCCTGGTGGGTGAGCGGCAGGATAGCGACATCTTCGGGGTCACGCGTAATCCCGGGTACCAGAACGTGTATGCCGGCGCGAGTTGGCGCGCGAGCAAGCATGTGGCGCCATTCTTCCGCGCCGACAATTTGCTCAACGCCCGCTACTATGAAGTGCTGGGCTATAGCAGCCTGTCGAGGACGCTCAAAGGAGGGTTACGCCTGGAATGGTAAGAAGGACGGCGATCCTGCTCGCGGTGCTGGCGCTGGCGGTGTGCGCCGCGCCACGCAGGATCGTCTCCACAGCCCCCAACATCACCGAGATCCTGTACGCGTTGGGGCTCGGCGACCGTGTAGCGGGCGTCACCAACTATTGTCATTACCCGCCGGAAGTCCGCAATAAGCCGAAGATCGGCCCGTTCATTCAGCCGAATCTCGAAGCCATTGTCGCGCTGCGGGCGGACCTGGTGATCATCCAGAAGAATCCCATCCAGCTCTATCCGAAGCTGCGCGGGCTGGGGCAGAATGTACTGGAGATCGATCACGACACGGTGGGAAACATCTATCGATCCATCGAGCAGATCGCAGCCGCCGCAGGCGTGCCTGAGCGGGGCCGTGCGTTGCGCGGTAGGATGCAGGCGGAACTCGAGAGAATCCGGCGCCGCACGGCGCCCTTCCCGCGCCGGAAAGTGTTGTTCGTGGTGGGCCGCACCGCGAACTCGATAGAAGGCATCGTCGCCGTGGGCGGATCTTCTTACCTGAGCGACTTGCTGGCTATCGCGGGCGGCGTGAACATGCTCGCCGATTCTGCCGCCGCGTACCCCAAAGTTCCCACCGAGGAACTGCTGAGCCGCAATCCGGAAGTCGTTATCGACATGGGCGACATGACCGACACCGACTCCGTCACCGAGGCGCGCAAGCGGAGCGTGGTGGCGTTGTGGAATCGCTACCCCATGCTGAAGGCGGTGCGCGAAAGACGAGTCTACTCGGTGGCATCGGACATCTATGTGGTGCCGGGACCGCGCATCGTCGACGCCGCGCGCGAATTCGCCCGCATGCTCCATCCGGAGGCCGGTCTTTGACGCCGCTTTACAGCCTTCGCGACGCCGGTATGCGATACAACGGCACGGAAGTGCTGAGCCGCGTCAACCTGGACTTCCCTGCCCCCCAGATGGCCGCCATCGTGGGTCCGAACGGCGCCGGCAAGTCCACCTTGCTCGGCATCATGAGCGGCTTGCGCCACGGCTACATGGGCCGCTGCACTTACAACGGAGTGGAGGTCAGCAACTGGCAGCGTCGCGGCTTCGCGCGCCAGGTCAGTGTGGTTCCGCAAAGCCTGCGCCTTGAATTCCCCTTTACTGCCGAACAAGTGGTGATGATGGGACGCACGCCGTTCTGCGACGGCCTGTTCGAATCGCCGGAAGACCGCGAGGCCGTGGATCGCGCCATGGAGATCACGGACACAGCGGCGTTCCGCAAACGGGATTTCCGTTCGCTCAGCGGCGGCGAACGGCAGCTTGTCATCCTGGCGTCGGCACTTGCGCAATCCCCACGCACGCTGCTGCTGGACGAGCCGACCACATTTCTCGACCTGAAGCACCAGATCTCCATTTACCGCCTGCTGCGCGAATTGCGCGAGCAGGGCCTGCTGGTAGTGGCGGTAACGCACGATCTGAATCTGGCCGCCGCGTATTCGGATCGCGTGGTGATGCTGAAAGCGGGCCGGATTGCGGCTGACGGCGGACCGGCCGAGACGCTGCGCAGCGAAATCATCCGGGACGTGTTTGGCGTGGAGAGCCAAGTGCGGGAGGCGGCTGATGGGCGTCCGTGGATCGTCTATGGTCATTAGCGCCGCGCCAAAACGACGGTTCTGGTCCGCGCTCGCGCTGGCGCTGCTCATCGCGCTGGCCGCGGGGCTGCTGATGCCCCTGATCGGCTCATCGAAGATCAGTTACGCGCGTGCGTTCGCCGGACTCTCTCCGGACCATGAGATCCTGTTTTACGCGCGGCTGCCGCGTGTGCTGCTGGCGATGCTCGCGGGAGGCGCCCTGGCCTGTGCCGGAGTGCTCTTCCAGGCGCTGCTGCGCGACGCGCTGGCAACTCCTTACACGCTGGGCGTATCGAGCGGCGCGTCGCTCGGCGCGGTGGCTGCCATCTGTTTCAGCTGGCAGCCGATCCTGCATCTGCCAGCGGTGTGGGTGGCGGCGTTCGCCGGTGCGGGCGTCACCCTATTCCTGGTGATGGGGGTCGCGACCGAAGGCAAGCGCATGTCGAGCTTCACATTACTGCTGGCGGGCGTCACGATCAACAGCATTTGCCTGGCGCTGATCCTGTTTCTGCACTACATGGCGAACGTAGGCCAGAGCTTCGCCATCGCGCGCTGGATGATGGGGGGTATCGACGCGGTGGAGTATTCCACGCTCGGCTGGGTCACGCTGGCCGTAGTGCCCATGGTCCTGTTGATCTTCTTCAAGTCGCGGGAATGGAATTTGCTCGCCGTGGGAGAGGACTGGGCCGCGGCCCGCGGCGTTTCCGCATCGCGCTTGATTCTGGTAGGCTATCTGGCCGGATCGTTCATTACAGGAACCGTGACGGCTTTGACCGGGCCGATCGCGTTCGTTGGGTTGATTGTTCCCCACGCCCTGCGGCTGCGCTTCGGCGCCGACCACCGTCTGCTTGTGCCATGCTCGTTCCTGGTGGGGGCCGCGTTCCTGGCGATCTGCGATACACTGGCCCGGACGGTCCTTGCACCGACCGAGGTTCCGGTCGGCGTGATTACGGCCTTGGCCGGCGGCCCGTTCTTCATCTGGCTCCTCCGGTCGCGGCGAAGGAGTTTGTGGCTTTAAGTTGGCGGAAGCGACACAACGAAAGATCTACCTGGTGCGGCACGCTGAACCCGAGCGGGCGGACGTGCTGCTGGGCCGCACGAACCTTCCGCTGAGCTCCGGAGGCCGCGTGCAAGCCAGTCACCGCCTACGTGAACTCAGCGCCGAAATCATCTATTCGAGCCCCTTGCGCCGCGCACTGGAAACCGCCGCGCGGATCCCGCTGCTCAGGCCCTTCGAGGTGATCGAAGAGCTGGCGGAGATATCCTACGGGACTTGGGACGGAAGGGCGTGGTCCGACATCGAAGCGCGCGAGCCCGACCTGGCGCGCCGCAAACTGGAGGACTGGTACGGCATCACGCCGCCGGGCGGCGAGACTTACGAGGATTTTCGCGAGCGCGTCACCGATGCGCTCAGCATCATCCTCAACGGGCCGCTGCCGGCCATCGTGGTGGCGCACGCGGCGGTAAACGCCGAGATCGCGCGCCAGCTCACCGGAGAAGACCCCGCCGCCTTCCGAATGAATTACTGCGAGGTCCGCGAGATCGAATTGTAGACGGTGGCGGCGGCAAGGCTGCCGGCCCGCTCCGTGCCGGGTGATATGATAAATTTCCGGTTTTGGAGGGCAACTATGTCGAACTCATCGCGAAGAGACTTCCTGAAAGTCGCGGCCATCGCTCCGGCAGCGAGCTACGGCCGCATTCTCGGCGCCAACGACCGCATCCGTCTGGGCCAGATCGGCTGCGGTGGAATGGGTAGCGGAGATTTGGCGACGTTTCTCCTGTACGACGATGTCGAGTGCGTGGTCTGCTGCGACGTCGACGACGAGATGATCGGCAAGACCCTGAAACGTAACGCGGCCCGCCTGGCAAAGCAGCCCGACGTGGTCAAGGACTTCCGGCGGGTGATTGAGCGCAAGGATGTGGATGCGCTGATTGTTTCCACGCCGGACCACTGGCACGCCCTGCCCACCATTTACGGGTTCGAAGCCGGCAAGGACGTGTACGTGCAGAAGCCGCTGGCCGTCACGATCGGCGAGGGACGCGCCATGCTGGAGGCCGCCAAGCGGTACAAGCGCGTGGCACAGATGGGCACACAGTGGCGTTTCGGCCCGCATTACAAGGAAGCGGTCGAGTTCGTGCAGTCCGGCAAACTGGGCAAGATCCGGCAGGTGCGCGCCTGGGCGTACCTGGATTGGGTCGGTGGCATCGGCAATCCGCCGGACGGCGATCCGCCAGCGGGCGTGGACTACAACATGTGGCTCGGGCCGGCGCCGAAGCGCCCCTTCAACAAGAATCGCTATCACTTCAACTGGCGCTGGTTCTGGGATTACGGCAACGGCCTGATGAGCGATTGGGGCGTGCACCTGATCAACATCGGCATGTGGGCCATGGGATACAATCCGCCCAAGACCATCACCTCCACGGGCGGCAAGATGGTGGTGGACGACAATACGGAAACGCCCGACACGCAGACGGCGGTCTATGAATTCCCCACTTACACCTTCATCTGGGAGCACCAGATGCTGGGCGGCGTGGGCATCGGCGGACGCCCGCACGGGCTGAGTTTCAGCGGCGGCGAAGGCACGCTCATCGTCGACGCCTCCGGCTTCGAGGTGATTCCGGAGCCCAAGAAGAAGAGTCTGGTTGCCTACAAGCGCATGCGCGATCCGAACGACCGCGGCGCGGAAGGACGGCCAGCGCTGGTGCGGAATTTCCTGGACTGCATGCGCTCGCGCCAGCAGCCCGGCGAGAACCTCGAAGTCGGCCACTTCGTCAGCAGCGTGGCGCATCTGGGCAACGTGGCACTGCGAACGGGCGCCAAGGTGGTTTGGGACGCCGCGAGCGAGCGCGCGGTAGGGTTGCCCGAAGCCGACGCGTACATCCACCGGAAGTACCGCGAGCCGTGGAAGTTGTCTGGCACCAAGTCATGAACAGCTTGACTCGCCGGTCATTCATCGCGGGGGCCGCCGCGTCGGCGAGCCTGCGCGCGGCGCCGGTCTCGGAGCGCCTGGGCATCGCCATCCAGCTCACGACGGACGAAACCGCCTCCCGCAACCTGTTGCGCACGGTTCGCGAAGCAGGCTACACGCGCGCGCAACTGCAGTTCTCCTGGAGCACGGTGGGCGACGATTTTCTGAGCGCGCTGCCGCGCTGGCTCAAGGATGAAGGAGTCGTGGGCGACGTGGTGGGCGCGTATGTGAACTGCGCCTCGCCGTCGAACGTGCTGATGGATTGCCGCCGCCGGGACCTGATCCGCGCCATCGAGTTCGCGGGCTTCATCGGCGCGCATGTCATCGTGGCCTGGACCGGCGGCTACGGCAAGGGATTGATGACATCGGACCCGCGCAACCTCACGCGCGAGGCCGAAGACGCCATCTGCCGCTTCCTGGAGCCGTATCACATACGCATTGAAAACGCGAGGCTGAAGCTGGCGCTGGAAACGTACATCACGCTGGTCTGCCCCGACGCGCCTTCGCTGGCGCGCCTGCTCAAGCGCCTGCCGAAGTCTACCGGCGCGGTCCTCGATCCGCCCAACCTCACGCCCGTCGCGCGTTACGGACAGCGCGACAAGGTGTTGAAACAGATGTTCGGCGAACTTGGCAACCGCATCGCCCTGGTTCACTTCAAGGACTTCCGGCTCGCGCCCGACGGAGCTTCTTACCAATTGCCCGGGCCGCTGAAAGGGGAGATGAACTACCGGCTCTTCGCCGAGCACGTGGCGAAGCTGCCGGCCGAAACGCCGCTCATCGCCGAGCATCTCAAGCCGCCGGAGTTCGCCGCTGCACGCAAGGAACTCCTGCCGGTGCTCGAGGCCGCCGAGAGGAGATGAAGGAGTGAACGTGCGGCTCCTGACTTCCGCGGATTTGGATGGAGTCATGCTGCTCTCGCGCGAAGCCGGGTGGAACCAGACCCGCGAGGATTGGGCGCGCATGATGGCGCTCACGCCGCAGAGTTGCTTCGGCATCGATTGCGACGGCCGCGTGGTGGCCACGGCAACCGCATACTGTTACGGCAGCGAGCTGGCCTGGGTTGGGATGGTGCTCACCGCTGCAGACTATCGAGGCCGCGGATTTGCGCGCGCCACCGTGCAGGCGACCCTGGATTTCGCCCGCTCACAGGATGTGGCCTGGATCAAGCTCGACGCCACCGACATGGGCCGTCCGCTCTACGAGAAGCTTGGCTTCGTGGCCGAGTACGCTGTGGAACGATGGCTGCGTCCTCCATCGCCGGCGGCGGCGGCCACGGTGGAAGCGTACCGGCCGAATCCGGAACTCGACCTGGAGGCGTTCGGCGCGGACCGCTCGTCGTTGCTGGCATCCCTGGCGCCGATCGAAGCCGCTTCAGCAGGCGGCGCCTTCGCCCTGGGAAGGCCCGGTTCGAAAGCCGCCTATTTCGGCCCCTGCGTGAGCCGGAATATGGATAGCACCGCAAAGCTGCTGGACTGGTACCTTTCGAGGCACGCGCGGGAACAGGTCTTCTGGGACCTTGTCGAACCGAATCCGGACGCTTTCGCTTTGGCTCGCACACGAGGCTTCGCTCCCGTGCGGCGCCTGATGCGAATGGTCCTTCGCGGACGAGCCTGGGCGCCGCCGTTTGTGGAGCGGCCTGAACTGGTCTACGCGCTCGGCGGCTTCGAATTCGGATAACGCTCAGTACACCAAAGAGCGGAAATTGCGGACGGTGTGGAAGGTGATCATGTTGCCGTCGTGCGCGGTGGCGGTACGTTCGTCGCCGGAGCGCGAGAGCACGTGCAGGTCGTCGCCGTCGATCACGGCCGAGGCGTAATGGCGAGCCTGGCGGGCCGATCCGCCCACCGCGATGAGTCCCGCGTAACACCAATCCACGCAGTTCCTCGAAAAGTGCAGCGCCAGCCGGTGGCGCTCGTTATTCGGCAGGTTGTAACGGTCAGCCGGGAGACGTTCCGGGCGGGTCATCGAGTCGGTGGACTGGCTGGAAACGAGCCAGTAGAGCCGCATCTTCGGATCGAAAACGATGTGGAACTTCATGTGACCGCCGGGACACGGCACATACAGCATGGGTTCGCCGGATGGCGCATGTTCGAGCGAGACCGTGATCGAGCTGCGGTCTTCACTTTCCACTGCTTTGGCGATGCAGGCCAAGTTCGAGGTGCCGGTGTGCGAGCGCATCCAGACGTGGAAAGTGCGCAGCGACGGATCGTACCACACGTGGTCCGGATCGGTGAATTGCACGACGTTGGTTTCCAGCCACCCCATGGGAGCCATGGTCCGCGAGTCGCCTGGGTTGCTTACCGTGCGCCCGTAACGGAAGAACGGCGCGCCGATCAGACGCGGCGGGCCGGCTTGCCGCACGGCTTCCGCGAAGGCCAACTCCTTCGAGAAGGTCCACGAGCCGCGCCGGGTGAGGTCCGCATCGACGGGCGCGGACATGAGCACAGGGGCCAGCACACTTACGGGCCATCCCTTGAAAGACGGATCCGTTTGGCGCTCCATCACCAAGTACACGCGGCCGTTGGCGTAATGCACGTTGCAGGGCGCCTGGTGCCACTTCTGTCCCTCGGTCAGGCGCGTGGCCGAGGACCAGGTCTCGCCCCGGTCGCGGGAGCGCACGATGGTCAGGTCGCCCGCCTGGCCCAACACGTACACCGAACCGCCGGCTTCGAACGGGCGCGCGTGCATCATGGGAGCTTCGCCGCGCAGGGTCCAGGTACGGCCGTGATCGTCGCTCGTGTAGAACTCATGCGTCCAGCGCTTACCGCTTTCAAGCAGTGCGCCCTTGGAGGTCATCGCCGCCGGTGTCGAGACGTCGCAGGTGGCTACCAGGCGGCCGCTCGACAGGCGCGCCAGGCCCGGGCTGTAAACCTGGATGCGAGCGGGATCGCTCGATCGGCGCAAAACGATGTAATCATTCGCCAGGAGGTTTGCACCGAAACCAAGGCGCGGCACAGCAGCCAAACTCAAGAAGCAACGGCGATTCATGCGACAGCACCCAACCTCAAGAGTGAGACCACCAAGGCAGCCACACCGAGGAAGCTGCCGAAGGGCAATTCGTAAGTCGACGAATTCTTGTGCGCGATGCGTATGTAGGCATACCCCACCACCGAGCCGAGGAGCGACCCGATCATGAGCATGAGCAATGCACCTTCCAGCCCCAGGAACGCACCGGCCGTGGCGATCATCTTCACGTCGCCCAGGCCTAATCCTTCGCGCTTCCGCACTTTCAGGTAGGCCACCCCGATTCCCCACATGAGGAGGCTGATCAGCAGGGCGCTCGCCGCCGACTCCACGACGGAGACTACCCTCGGGTTCCAACTGTACGGCATCAGGAACGAGATCAGGCCACGATCCAGAGGCACCCACACCGCGATGAGGACGCCTGCCAGTGCGCCGCCTAGCGTGAGTTCGTCCGGAAGGATGCGCTGTTCGAGATCGGTAAAGATGAGTCCCACCATCAGCGCGGCGAACACGCAATCCTTTGCCGCCAGCGGTGTAACTCCTCGCGTGAACACGATCCACGCGAACAGTGCGCCGGTAAGCGCTTCGACGATCGGGTACCGGGCCGAAATGCGCTCGCCGCACCAGCGGCACTTGGCGCGCAGGAGCGCGTAACTCACCAGCGGGATGTTGTCGTACCAGGGGATCGTGTGTTTACACGCCGGGCAGAACGAACGCGGCCTGACCACAGAAAGATCCTCCGGCATCCGGTAAATGCAGACATTGAGGAAACTGCCGATCAACAGACCGAACAAGAAAGCGAGGAAGGTTTCTAGCATGCGAGTAAGCGCTGGTACACGCGCAGTGTATCACAGACCATCCGGTCCACCGTGAATTCCTTTTCAACCCGCGCGCGCGCCCGGGCGGCAAGCCGAGTAGCGAGCGCAGGATCATCAAGCAGACGGCGCATGGCGCCCGCGATGGAATCCGGGTCGTTTTCAGTGAGCAGGCCGGTCTCGTTGTCCACGACGATTTCCGGCAGCCCGCCCACGCGGCTGGCCACCACGGGAACTCCGGCCGCCATCGCCGCGAGCACCGCCGAACCGAGCCCTTCGCGCGAAGTAATGTAAACGAACAGACGCGCACCGGAGAGGGCGGAATCCAGGTCGCGGGCGAAATGGACCTCAACGCGGGCACGTTCGGCCGCCGCCCGCACCAGCGCCATGCCTTTGCCGGGATCGTCGCTGTAAAGCGATGCGACGCGAGAGCCCGCGGCTTCCACCGGACGCGGTTCCACGCCATCGTATACCACCGCAATGCGCGATGGTTCGACGCCCGCGGCGAGAAGCGTCCGATTCACGCACTGCGACACGGCGATGAAGAAATCAGCATGCGCATACTTCCATCGCGACACGAGCGAATCGCGCACGGGAAAATCCACGCGGCGTGCCACCACCAGGGGACGCGCACCCGCCAGCACGGCCAGCGTATGCGTATGCGCATCGTGTGCGTGCACTACGTCGGTCCAGCGAACACGCGAGGCGAAGCGCCGGAAGCCGAGCGGCTCCACCACGAAGCCACGCTCGCGTGAGCGCGCGGCGAGCGGGGCGTCATCGCGCGCCAGCAGAACGGACTCGTGCCCGGCGGCCCGCAGTCCTTCAAGGAGTGCGAGCACTTGGTACTGCCCGCCGCGCATCTGGCGGCCCGAATCGAGGTGCAGGACGTGCATCTCAGCTCATGTTCCTGGCTTTGGCGTACTTCAGGAAATTGTAGAAAGCCGCCATGTAAGCGATAGCCAGCCCTTCGAAGCCGTCGAGGAAACCACCCTGCGGAATGTAAGTCCGGAAGAAAGTCCAGGGAGGATCCAGCAGCAGATGGCGGTAGCCGATCTTCCGGCCTTCGCTCACGATCTCTTCTGCCGCCAGGGTTGTATAGCGCTCCATCGTCTTCATGTGCTCGGAAAGCGAGCTGCATGTGAAGTGCAGCAGATTCGACTGCAATTCGCCGACGCGCCCATCCACCTGGACGCTTTCGTGCACGTACTTGCCGACCCAACGCGCTTTGCGGCGGTCGTACAGGCGAATCTTGCGGTCTGGATACCAGCCGGAGTGCAGAATCCAGCGGCCCAAATACTGCGCCATCCGGGGCACCGTGTAACCGTCGCAGTCCGGCTGGCTTTTCTTGAAGCGCCAAATCTCGGCTTCGAGCGCCTCGCTCAGCGCCTCGTCCGCGTCCAGCGAAAGGATCCAATCGTTCGAAGCCTTCTCGGCGGCATAGTTTTTCTGGTCGGCGTAGCCCTTCCAAACGTTCTCGACCACCCGCGCACCGAGGTTCGACGCCAGTTCCACGGTGCGGTCCGTTGAGCCGCCGTCTATCACGATCACCTCGTCGCAACAACGCAAGCTTTCGATGGCTCGCGCGATGTTGCGTTCCTCGTTGAAGGTGATGAGCGTGGCGGAGATTTTCATGTCCCGGGACCTAGCTTACGCCGTTGGTCTCCAGCGGCGCCAGCATGAAACACAGCATGAACAACGCCAACGCGACCCACGCCAGCACCTTGCGCGTACTGCCGAGCTGCGAATCGTCATAGATGACCGGGTGGCGCATGCCGAAAAACAGCAGGAGGGCCGCCCAAACAAGCCACGGCCAGTAGAAGATGCCCATCGGAACCAGCGCCACCACGAAGATGCGCGACAGCAAACGGTGGTATCGCCCCGTGAGCGAGTAAAGGATGTGTCCGCCGTCGAGCTGGCCTATGGGGAGCAAGTTCAGCGCCGTGGCGAAAATGCCGACCCAGGCCGCGCGCGCCATCGGGTGCAGGTAGATGTCCTGATGCGGGACGCCGGGGAACATGATCATTTCGAACAAACGCTGGATCGCCGGAACGCCGAACACGATGTCGCCCACTCTCCCGATGCCCGGCACAACCTTGGACATCAGCATACCGATAAACAAGACCGGCAGCAGCACGACGAAGCCGGCAATCGGGCCAGCCACTCCCACATCAAACAAGGCGCGGCGCGAATAGATGGGTGTGCGCACGCGTATGAATGCGCCGAACGTGCCGATCACCGTCGGCGAAGGTACGAAATAAGGAAGGCTGGCGTCCACGCCATAGTACGTGCAGGCGAAGTAGTGGCCGAATTCGTGCGCGAGCAGAATCAGCAGAAGAGTAATGGAGAACGGCAGCCCCGCGGCAAGATCTCCCGGTTGCATCCACAGTTGCGCGAAGCCCAGCAGGTCTGGCTCGGTGAATGGCGGACGATTAGCAGCGAAGTTGTGCGCCATGCGCGCGCCCACGCCGGTGGTGGTCAGGAAAGTGAGGACCAACAACAAGACATGCAGCCAGATGCGGGGGTGAGAACGCGCCACAAACTCCGCGCCCAAGGGGGCGGAGAAACCCGTTTCTCCCGATGAGGTATCCAAAGCCGAAGGAATACCCTGGCCTGTCACAAATCGCGTTACTGCAACGTCTGCAGTTCTTTACCAGGCTTGAAGCGCACGGCCTTTCCCGGCGGGATGGCGACTTCGGCGCCCGTGCGCGGATTGCGCCCAATGCCCGTCTTGCGCGGCCTCACGTTGAAGATGCCGAAGCCCCGCAACTCGATCCGCTCACCTTGGCTGAGTGCGCGCTTCATACTCTCGAACACCGTTTCGACGGCCATCTCGGCCTTGGTTTTGGTGATTCCGGTCCGGTTGACAACTTCGTTGATGATATCGAGCTTGATCAAGGCATCCTCCTCGCTTCGAGTCCCATGGGACCATGAGTCAACGCCTGCGCGAAGCAGGCCCCTCGAAAACGGCAAACTACATGATAGGGAAAGGGTTACGTCCTTGTCAAGACACCCTTTCAAGAGACCGCTCCGCGGCACCCGGCCAATGTTTCAATGTCAGCAATCAATCGGGCCCGCACTTTCGGGTGCAGCCGGTGCAGTCCGGTGTATTCGATCCAACCGTTTGAGACGCCCACGCCGGCGCCGGTCTTGTGCGCCAAATCCATCTGGTACTTCCAGAATTGCGTGAACTGCCAGGCGCACGGGAGCCAGCGCCGCGCGCCCAACGCGGCCATGTAGCGCACCGGCGGTTTGCGATAAAGCTCGTTGCCAAGCAGGGAGCCGTAGGCGTGGTCGCCGCCCTCTCCATCGGCCCACATCGCGAAGCTCGCGAGCGCGCAATCGCTGGTGAGCAAGGCCTTGTCTTTTCCGTAAGAACGAACCAGCGCTCGCAGATCGCGCAGAAATCCGATCATGTGCGGCGATAACGGGCCCCGGCGATCGCGGTGGAAATCGTAGCCCAGCCCGCCGAAGGTTTCGTCGAGCACGATGGCATCGGGGCCGATCAGTTCCATCACGTTGCGCGCCTGATCGAGCAGGTGCTTACGCCAGGGTTGGGAAGCGATGGACATGTGCCATAGCTCGCCCACCGTCTCCGGACCTTGCCATGCGTAAGGATACGTTTTGCCGTCCGCGTAAGTGAGCTGCGAATCCCGAAGCGCGGCCGCGTATGGAGATGCCGAATCGAACCCAGCGGTGTGCAAGTAGATAGCGGCTTTGGTACCGGAGGCGCGTGTCGCCTTCACCCGCGCGCGCATATTCTCGACCGACATTTCGCAGGCGCCGTGCAGGTCACTGGCCATGGCCATCCAGCGGTCGCGGCCGGGTTTCAAATAATCGCCCAGCACCGGATAATAGCCGTGCTGCGTGGCCATGGCGACGTGGAATTCCCGAAAATGGGCGGCATCCAGGTCGTAGCCCGCGCCGCGCCGGCCGTCGTCGCCGGGCCCAAGGAAATCGTAGTAGTGTACGTGGGCGTTCTGGAGCCAGCCGGGGCGCGGCTCTCGATCCGGGAAAGCGAACTCGTGGAAAGCGCGCCAAGCGATGGGCGCATCGCCCTCGTGGACGAACAGGTAGCACTTTTCGCGCACTTCCCCGCCCGGAGGGACCACGATCTTTGTGGTGAATTTCCAGCCGCCTTCGCCGCGCGGCTGGCTGGTGGCGGCCACGCACCACGCACGCAAGGGTGACGCGAACAGCGCGATGCGCCACGGGATCTCCGGGTGATAGATATCAGCCAGCGGAATGAGCAGCATGCGGCGCACGTCCGTCACGGCCGGTTCGCTAGAGAACGGTTCGAGGTAGTCGGCGGAGAACTCCGCGGCATTTTCGCCGGGGCGACCGATGTGGCGGTCGCAATCGAGCGTCTCGATCTTGCCCAGGCAGCGCAGCACCGCATGCGCGCCGGCGGTGAACGGCAGGTGCGCGCGTTCGCGGCCATAAGCCTCCGTGGGATGCGCGGAGGTGGCGAAGCTGACCTCCAGCGTGCGCTGCTCGCTGCTTGTGTTGCGGATAGTCAGTTCGGCTTCGAGAATGTCTTCCCCGCCCCGGCCGCTCCGGAGCAGCCGGTGCGCGAGCGACACCTGGCAAGCGCCTTCGGGCTTCACGCGCGCGGTGAGCAGGCCCCATCCGCCCCGATAGACGAGCGGCGTCCCGCCGCAATGCGCCTGCGTGTAGAGTCTGGTGGCTTCGTCGCGCGTCCAGCGAACCAGCGAGGCTCGCACGGGTTGCGGTGCGGCGGCCAGCGGCGCGCCGGCCAGGGTGGTCAGAAATGTTCTGCGTTCCATGGTTAGGGTAGTCTGATTTGTCCTCGCACGTAGCGCCCCACTTTTTCGAGCGTCCGCACGTCTATCTCACGTAGCTTGCCCGCCCTGGTCGGCGCTACATCGAGCGAGAAGATGTTGCCATGGTGGACGGCGCCCAGGTAATCGCGATAAATATCTTCGGCCGGCGTGACCGTTTCATTCCACTCGGGCCGTGTGTAGAACCAGCGGCTGAACTGCGGCGTGCCGCGCCGGTTGCCGCCGAGAATCGGATAGGTGAATTCGGCGGCGACATAGCCAGAGTAACCCTTGGCGTACTTGGCGTTGTAGCCCGACCCCGCGAGGTCATCGAGCGCCGAGCCGTGGCCCATCTCGCCCAATCGCAGATCGCCACTCGCCTCGCCGTGGTTGTAGCCCACCAGGCAGTCCGGCTGCAGACCTTTCACAAATGCTGTGGTTTCGGCATGGCTCAAGCCACCGTCGCCCACGGCGTGGTCGAACCAGATGAATTCGATGGGACCGTAGCCGGTGAGCAACTCCTTCAACTGCACCTTCTTCTGAGCCGGATTCGAACCGCCCTGGCCGCTTTTGCCGTCTACCGCGCCGGGCCAGGTCCAATCGCCCTCACTGAAGTACAGCGCCAGTTTGATGCCGTGTTTCCGGCAACTCTTGAGGACGCCCGCCACGACGTCTGCTCCGAGCGGCGAGCGGGTCACCTTGCGGCCGGTGGTCCTGGTGTCCCAGAGGCAGAAGCCGTCGTGGTGCTTGGCGAGCATCAGGATGTAGCTCATGCCGGCGCGTTTGGCGGTGCTTACCCATTGATCCGGGTCGAAGCCGGTGGGCTTGAAGTAATCCACGCTGGCAATGCCGGGGGTCCATTCTTTTTCGGAGAAGGTGCTGAAGCTCCAGCAGACGAACATTCCGAAGCGCAGTTTCTTGAACTGCTCGATGCGTCGAGGGCTGACGCTACCAGCCACGAGCGGGCAACCGGCAAGTGCGGCGATGGCAGTGCGTCGCGTCATCATGGGTACACTATAGCGGCTTACGTGCCGCAACGGGAGGACGCGCCGGTAACGTGACGATCGCAGATCCTCCGGCCTTTCGCAGAGCGGTGCCCAGACCATCATGCCCGTACCGCAAAACGAGTCGCTGGCGGGTCAGCAGAACCGCCGCATGCTCGTGGGCTTGGTGTACAAACAACCCAAATCGTACCCCGGCTACTTAGGCCTTGTAGACTGGACCTAGGTTGTGCGTACGCGCACCTGGGCCCTGCTGATGGCGTTTTCTTCGGGCTACTGGCACGCTTCCCCGCCTACACCTCTACCTGGAATCAAGCCCGAACACCTGACGCTGTGGACCAGGAAGTATTGCATGCCTATTCTGGATGCTACCCGCGGCGGGCGCACCGAGATCATGCGTTCGGACGGCGGCGGCAAGAACTGGAGCGATTCCCGCCACCATAATTAAGACAGAGTGAGACGACCGCTCCCCCATGATTACCTCACTGCCCGACGGCACCCTGGTGGCGGCTTTCTTCACCTGAAGCCGTAGCCGTCATTCGCTCTTTCGACGACGGCAAGACCTGGGAACAGACTCCCCGATACATCCAGGCTCCTTTTCACTCTCTCGCTATCAACACCGCTCCGCTGGCCATGCCGGACGGCTCGCTACTTCTGGCCGCCTATGGCAACGAGAAAGAGAACGATCCGTGCATATCGGCAGTCATTTTCTCATCGCACAATCGCGCCGCTTCCCGGCAACACCTGGCCACGCTACACACAACACACTCTCTCGATGAGCCCGATTTGGCGCGCCTGCTCGACGGCACTCTGGTCGTGATCACACGGCCTGAGGGTGCGATCAGTTGGTCGAAGGACGGCGGCCACACCTGGACCAACCCCGTCGACATGCCTGTGCGCATGTTTGCGCCATGGCTGATGACGCTCCGCAACGGCACTCTTCTTTGTCTGCACGGTTCGTATCACAAAGCTCGCCACGGCTTGCGCGCCATCGTGAGTAAGGATGGCGGCCACAGTTGGACGGCCGGCGGCCCCGACTTCGGGTTCCCCGTAGACGCCTCGGTGTACGGCTATTCCAGCGGTACCGAACTTCCCGACGGCTCGGTCTACGTGGTGTTCCAGGGTACAGGCGGCCACAAGCCCGCAGATGCGCGCACGATGGCGCTTTACGGGATGCGGCTTCGTGTTAGTGCGGACGGTCGAGGCGTGAAGACCCTGCCGGCTCCCGGCGGTCTGAAGCTTGAGGCCACCGTAAAGAAAACCTCCGGCCCGCGGAAGGGGATCTAGGCATCATTCGACCGGAATCCGCACGACGATGCTGCCGTTGACGCGGGCGATCAACGCAGAGAAGGACGTGATTCCGCCGCTGCGCAGCGAGCGATAACGAGGGCTCAGCGCTGCCGCGTCGACGGTCAACTCAGCCGGCTTGAAGGCCACGCGGAAATCCGGCTTGCCATCCCCGTCCACGTCCACATCGTCCGAAACGGAAGCCGGCAGAGCCGAAACAGGGACCCAATCGGCCTGCACGAAGGCGCCGACACGCTGCCAGGGCGTGGTTCTGCCCGCGCGCTCGTGCACGAGGATCCGGTAGCCCGGCCGCTCGACCACGCGGGAGACGGCGCCCCCGGAGTAAGAGGGATGAATCTTCAGGCCCATGGCGCCGATGCCGTTCTGGAACCAGCCGAACAGGAGGAACGGTCCGAGCACTGCGACAACGAGTGCCACGATGGCGCCGGAGTGGCCGAGAATCGAACTGAGCTTTTTCATCGCGACGTCTCCTCTAGACAACCATCCCAATCAGCTTCGACAAAGTATTGGCGATGATGCTGCCGCCGAACATCACCGCGAACGCCCAGGCGGCGTATAAGTGCAGCAGCCGGGCGCGTTCAGTGCCGGCGCCGGGTTCGGTCCCCTTGATGTGCCACAGGGCAGCATCGCGCGGGCAGGCGTCCACACAGGCGCCGCACCTCATGCAGGACATCATCGGGCGGCCGGCTTTGACAGCCTCACGATCGATGGAGAGCGTAGGACAATTGTTCTCGCACAAGTTGCAGGGCACGCAACGGGCCGTATCGATCCGCACATCGACGGCGCTGGTTTTGCTGAAGATCGATTGAAAAGCTCCGAAGGGGCAAAGAAAACTGCACTGCGTCCGCTTCTTGGTAAGAAATGGCAGCACGACCACCAGGCCCAGAAACAAGGAGATGAAAATGCCGGCCTGCGCGGCGGTCTCCAGCGAGCGGACCTGCGGGTATTCGGTCACGGCCTTGAACGGGCACAACCAGGTGCAGTAGACCGGCTCCACCGTCGCAGCCGACAGCAGTATCACCGCGGTGAGCACCGCCCAGGGCATCCAGCGCCACCGCGGGTCGAGCCTCTTGATGCGCGGCTTCTTCGCGAACGAGGCGAACCCCTCCTCGATCCCGCCGAAGAAGCAGCCGTAAGCGCACCAGCCTTTGCCAAGCGCCAACGTGGCCACCAGCCAAAGGGCAACCATCGCGGCGATGGCGTGCGGATTGGACGCGGTCGGCAGGATGGACCCCGGAAAGATGATGGTCTTGGTGAGCGCTGCCGGCAGGATCATCATGGGAATTGCCAGGAAACAGAAGGGCGTGTCGCCGGAGATCATCTTCTCCACCGGAATGCTCATCGAGCCGCGCAAGGCGATGAGGTCCCAGACGAAGCCGATGGGGAACAGGAAACCCAGCGCGACAAAGAAGTACCTGCGCCAGCGATTGGTCTCGGCAGTCCGCATCATTTGGTGGAACAGGAACACCACAAATGCCAGCGTGATAACTGCCGCAAGCTTGGGCGCGAGTCCCGGCTGCGCCAGGGCGCGGGAAAACATGAGCATCGACCAAAGCAGCACGGGCAGGGTGAGCAGCGATGATCGCCAGATACTGAGTCTTCCCGTGGACACGGGTTTAGCCATGTAAGAATCCTCCGAGGACAATGAAAGCAAGGTAAGCGTAATAGCCGGCCAGCACAAACAGTACAAGTCTTGCTACCGCGGCTACCTCGGCCCAACGCCGCAGGAGGCCGAGTCCGAGCGAAGGCAGGAACCAGACGGAAGTGCCTAGAAAGAAGCAGGCGAAAAAGACAAGAGCGGCGACCAGGCCCGGGCCCTGCGTCGCGCGCACTCCCGCTGCCAGGAAGGGGGGGCAAAGCGAAATGCCGCTCACCAAGCCGAGCAAGGCCGGTGTGGCTCCGGCGAGGACGCGGAACCGGCCAGCCGCGCATACTCCCCGGCACGCATCTTTCGGGGTGCGACCCAATTCCCGTGCGTAAGCCGCCAGCAAAACGGCCATAGCCAGATCGGCAAATCCGAAGACCAGGCCCCTGGCCCGAGGTGCGACTTCCAGACTATGGCCCGCGATATACACAGCCGATGCAAAGAGGAGGTAGCCGGCCAATCGGCCGGAAAGGAAACCGGCGAGCGTTATGCCTGTTCCGCGGGCAGTTCTCCGCTCCGCAGTCAGAATGGGAACCAGAACGGGACCGCAGGAGGCCAAGCAGGCAGGACCGGAACTGACGCCAAGCGCCAACGCTTCGGCAAAGAAACCGGCGAAATGCATCCCAAACCGAGTATATCGGGCGGATGCGCTGCCGGCAATCCAGACTGCAGTGGCAGGCGCGGATCACGTCACGCCTGCCACTGCGTGAAGGGTTATGCCAGCAGGCTCTTGGCCACACTGAGCGCGTCGTCGTAGTGCGGGTGCTCGGCCACTTCTTTGACATACTCGACGTAACGGATCACGCCGCCCTTGTCGACCACGAAGATGGCGCGGCTTTCGATGCGCAGTTCCTTGATCAGCGTGCCGTAAGCCTCGCCGAAGCTGCCCGACTTGTGATCGGACGTCATCTTGATGTTGTCAACACCGAAGGCGCCGCACCAACGTTTCTGCGCGAAGGGCAGGTCCATGCTGACCGTGTAGATATCCAAAGCGGGCAGCTTGGCCGCCTCGTCGTTGAAGCGCTTGGTCTGCATATCGCAGACGGGAGTGTCGAGCGATGGTACCACGCTGAAGATCCTTACCTTGCCGGCGGTCTTCGCCAGGTTGACAGGCTGCAGAGAGTTGTCGACAACCTCGAAGTCGGGGGCTTTGTCACCCACCTTCAGTTCAGGTCCGATCAGCGTGAGGGGCTTGCCGTTGAGAGTAGTTGCTCCAGGTCGTTCCATCTTGTCTCCTTGATAGATTACTTAGTTATTTCATCAAATCCCGCGACGTCGCCAACGAGGGCGGCGCGAGTACGGGGATCTTCACAGACGTTCCGGGGTTGCTCAAGGCTCCGCATGTATGCCACAAGCATCTGCGGCATTGCATGCGGCGCGGCCTCGATCCTTCCGGCAAAAGCTTCCAGGGTGCGGTCCGCCGCGCATTGGTAGTCCTCGCGGCAAGTGAATCGCGCCAGGCGCAAGAGCAGGAGAGCGGCCAGGGAGTTCGCCGACGGCTCGGCGCCGTCGTAATCGTCCTTGATGCGTAGCACCAAGTCGTTTGTGTTCTCCTCAGTCGCATAAAACCCACCGGAATTACCGTCCACAAAACGTTGGATGAACGAGTCCGCCAAAAGGATCGCTTTTTCAAGATACCCCGGCTCGCCGGTCACTTCATGCAGGTCCGCGAGCGACTGGGCAAAACAGACGTAGTCGTCCAGAAAGCCCGGGACAGCGGCTTCCCCGCCCCGGTACCGGCGCATCAGCACGCCGGATTGTGGCGCGTACATGCTGTTCCAGATGAACCCTGCGGCGCGGCGCGCGACGTCGAGGTACGCCGCGTCGCCGAGCACATGCGCTGCCTTGGCGAAGGCCGAGATCATGAGCCCGTTCCAGCCTGTAAGA
Source organism: Terriglobales bacterium (assembly GCA_021372245.1). Classification (GTDB taxonomy): domain Bacteria; phylum Acidobacteriota; class Terriglobia; order Bryobacterales; family Bryobacteraceae; genus JAJFUV01. The sequence continues at coordinate 5,537 of JAJFUV010000319.1, read as the reverse complement.
ATCTTGTCGTCCAGGTGAGGCCGGGGGCGTTTCGATCGTGCCTTCAGGAGGTGGGCGCGGGCTTCAGCGATCACCGCGCGGTCCGCATCGCCTATGGGCACAGCTTCGTAGAGAATATTCTTCGAGCGGAATTCGCCGTGGACGTCGTGGCGAACGTTTCCGCCTGCTTCAACGCCGTAATGCCACGCGAAGAGTTCTCCCAGTGGTTCACCCAGCACAGCGGTGATCTCACTCTTGGTCCAAACGTAGAACGCACCCTCGCCCTTTTCGCCGCCGCGCGCGGGATCGATCAGGCTGTCGGCGTCTTCGGCCGAATAGAACGCGCCTTGCGGATTGGTCATGTCGCGAAGAACGTACTCCAGGATCCCGCGCGCCACTTCGGCCAGGGCTTTGTCGCCCGAAATCCGGAACGCGTCCAGGTACGCCGAGGCCAGTTGCGCCTGATCGTACAGCATCTTCTCGAAGTGGGGCAGAAACCAGCGTTCGTCCACCGAGTAGCGGTGGAAGCCGCCGCCGAGATGATCGCACATGCCGCCGCGAGCCATGCCGCGCAACGTCGCCAGCGCCATATCCAGCGCTTCCTGATTGCGGGTCCGCCGCCAGAAGGCCAGCAGGAAGTTCAGGGTCACGGGACGCGGAAACTTAGGCGCGGTTTCGAAGCCGCCGTGCGCCGGATCGAACATTCCACGAAACGCGCGAAAGCCGGCATCCAGAACCTCCTCGCCCAGCACGCCCGTATGCCGCAGCGGTTCCACGTAATCCCGCAACTGTTCCAGAGCCTTCCCGCCGGACTCGCGGATGCGCTGTTCCTCGCTGCGCCAGGCGGCGGCAATACGTTCGAGAATCGACCGGAACCCGGGTCGCCCACCCGCATCCACCGGTGGAAAGTACGTGCCGCCATAGAAGGGGACGAGGTCCGGCGTGAGCCACACCGACATCGGCCAACCGCCGCCACCCGTCGAGGCTTGCACGAACAACATGTAGATGCGGTCCACGTCGGGGCGCTCCTCCCGGTCCACTTTGACCGGAACGAAATTGCGGTTCAGCACTTCGGCGATGGCGGCGTCCTCGAACGACTCCCGCTCCATGACGTGGCACCAGTGGCAGGTGGAATACCCGACCGAGAGGAAGACCGGCTTGTCTTCCAGACGGGCTTTCTCGAACGCCTCCTCACCCCAGGGATACCAGTCCACCGGGTTGTGGGCGTGCTGCAACAGATATGGGCTCTTCTCGCGCGCCAGACGATTTTCAGGCATGGTCCCAGTTCGGAGGTAGCGCTTTCATTGTAACCTGATGTGTTATGAGCTACTACGAACAGCACCGCGAAGCTTTTCTGGAGGGGCTCAAGGCCTTCCTCCGCATCCCCAGCATCAGCACGCTGCCCGAACACGTCGCCGACGTGCGACGCGCCGCCGAGTTCGTGGCCGGGGAAATGCGCGCGGCGGGCATCCATGGTGTCGAGTTGCTGGAATCCAAGGGGCACAATCCGCTGGTCTATGGCGAGTGGCTGGGCGCGCCGGGCAAGCCGACGCTGCTCCTCTACGGCCACTACGACGTGCAGCCGGTGGAGCCGCTCGAAGAATGGAAGACGCCGCCGTTCGAACCGACCGTGCTCGGGGATAATCTCTACGCGCGCGGCGCCTGCGACGACAAGGGTCAGACCTACATCCTGGTGAAAGCGGTCGAGTCACTGCTGAAAACCACGGGCAAGCTCCCCGTCAACGTGCGGTTCCTGCTCGAGGGCGAGGAGGAAACAGGCGGCGAGCACATCGCCAAGTACGTCGAATCGCGCCCCGCGCGCCTGAAAGCCGACGCGGCGCTGATCTGCGACACCGAGATGTTCGCGCCGAACCTGCCCACCATCTGCACGGGCCTGCGCGGTATGAACTACTGCGAGATCTGGGTGCAGGGCGCCGATCATGACCTGCACTCGGGTATGTACGGCGGCGTGGCGCCGAACCCGATCATGGCGATCGCCGAGATCCTCACCAAGCTGAAGGACGCGGATGGGCACATCCTCATCCCCGGCTTTTACGATCGGGTGCAAAAGCCCAGCCAGAAGGAACTCGACGCGTGGGCGAGCCTGCCGTTCGACGAAGAGGATTATCGCAGCAAGGAAATCGGCGTCAAGGAACTCACCGGCGAGCCGGGTTTATCCATTTTCGATCGCACCTGGGCGAGGCCTACGTTCGAAGTGCACGGCATCCGCGGCGGCTTCGTGGGTGAGGGCGCGAAGACCGTGATCCCGGCGCGCGCCGTCGCCAAGGTCAGCACTCGTCTGGTGCCGGACCAGCAGCCCGAGGAAGCCTTCGAGCAACTGAAGCGCGCCGTCGCGGCGGCTTGCCCGAAGGGTGTAACGGTGGAAACCAAGTTCATCCACGGCGCCGCTGCGTCCCTGATCGATCCCGAAAGCCCGTTCGTGCGGGCCGCCGCAGAGGCGCTCAAGCAGTATTTCGGGACCGAGACGGTCTACATCCGCTCCGGCGGGTCCATTCCCATCGTCGGACTGTTCGACAAGTACCTGGGCTTCCCCAGCGTCCTGATGGGCTTCGGCCTGCCTGACGATAACTTGCACGCCCCCAACGAGAAGTTCCACCTGCCCAATTTCTACCGCGGCATCGAAGCGGTAGCGCGCTATCTGGAGCTATTGGGCAAATGAGCTTGAAAAACCGTTTGCTCGCAGGATTGCTGGCGGCGGTTTCCGCTTACGCCGCGGCGCCTTTCGCTACCGATGGCGTGGGCGTCAACATACACTTCACCGATCCCCGCCCCGGCGAGATGGAAATGCTCGCCGCGGGCGGCTTCCGGTGGGTGCGCATGGACTTCCATTGGGCGTCCATCGAAAAAGAGAAAGGCGTTTACGATTTTTCCGCCTACGAGCAACTGCTCGCCGCGTTGAAGCCTCACGGCATCCGTGCGTTGTTCATCCTTGACTACACCAATAAGTTCTATGACGACGATCTCCCGCCCCACACCGAGGAGGGCCGGCAGGCCTTCGCCCGCTTTGCCGCGGCTGCGGTGAAGCACTTCCAGGACAAGGGCATCCTTTGGGAGATGTGGAACGAGCCCAACATCAAGCAGTTCTGGAAACCCGCGCCGAACGCTGAAGATTACTCAAAGCTGGCACTGGTGGTCGGCAAGGCCATCCGCGCCGCTGCACCGAGAGAGAGGTACATCGGGCCCGCCACCTCGCGCATCGACATGCCCTTTCTGGAAGCCTGCTTCAAGGCCGGCCTGCTTAAATACTGGGACGCGGTCTCGGTGCATCCGTACCGCCGCTTCGATCCCGAATCCACGGCGGAGGAGTACGCCAAGCTGCGCGCCATGATCGCGCGTTACGCGCCCAAGGGCAAGACGATCCCCATTTACTCAGGCGAGTGGGGGTACTCAGACGTCGCCGCGGATCTCAGTGTGGACCTGCAGGGACAGTATCTGGCGCGGCAGTGGCTGCATAACATCGCCTGCGGCGTTCCGCTGTCAATCTGGTACGACTGGCACGACGACGGCGCCGACGCGAAGGAAAGAGAGCATCACTTCGGCACGGTATTCTTCCCGTATTTTGCGGGCCGCACGCTGGTCCACGATCCGAAACCGGCTTACAACGCGGCGCGCCGCCTGACCTCCGAGTTGGTCGGCTACCGTTTCGCTCGGCGCCTGAAAGTAGGCGCGGCGGACGACTACGTGCTCGAATTCGCGTGCGGTAAGCAGAAGAAGCTCGCGTGCTGGACACGTGCCGCCTCGCCGCACACTGTCGCGCTCGCCGGCGGCCGCTCGCTTACGCTCACCGATGAGCCCCGCTACGAATTGATCAAGTAATTCGAGTTTGGGCTACCATCATCGATAGACATGAAAACCATTGGAATGCTGTTCGTATCCGGCATGTTGGCCTTCGGCCAGCCGCAGGCGCCGCAGCCTGCTGCGCCGCCGCCCTCGGAAGAGCAACCCGATCATCGCCTGGACCAGATACTGAAGACGATCGAGGACCATGCGTGGGGCGTCCGGCTGGGCGACATCGCCGAGTGCGACAAGGTGTCTTACACCAGCCTGCCTCCGCGCTATGTTCCGAACCCGACTGCGCCCGGCGCCCAGAACCCGATAATCATTCGCGCCTACACCTTCATTCCGAAGAAGCTCGACCGGGCCGGCAAGCATCCGCTCATCGTCCTGGCGCACGGCGGAGTGCATTCGAGTTTCAACACGGGCTACCTGAACATCCTGCGCGAGTTGCTCGGGCAGGGGTACTCGATCATCGCGCCGGACTACCGCGGTTCGACCGGTTACGGCGCGGCCTTCTATGACGCCATCGACTATGGCGGGCGCGAGAACGACGATGTGTTCGCAGGGTTGCAGTGGATGCTGGAAACCTACCCGTTTCTGGATCCCCAACGCGTAGCCATCATCGGTTGGAGCCACGGCGGCATGATCGCGCTGATGAACATCTTCGAGCACCCTAAGTCCTATGCGTGCGCCTACGCCGGAGTGCCGGTCAGCGACCTGGTGGCGCGGTTGGGATACCACAATGAAGACTACCGCGCGATATTCTCCGCGCCCGGTCATATCGGCAAGACCGTGCGAGAGGATATTGCGGAGTATCTCCGGCGTTCTCCCGTCACGCACGCGGCCAAGCTTCAGACACCGTTGCTCATCCACACCAACACCAACGATGAGGACGTGAATGTCCTCGAGGTCCGGCGCCTGATCGCCGCACTCAAGGCCGAGGGCAAGCAGTTCGAATACAAGATCTATCAGGACGCGCCGGGCGGGCACTTGTTCAATCGCCTGGACACCAATCTGGCGAAAGAGTCTCGGCAGGAAATCTACACTTTCCTCGGGCGCTATCTGAAGAAGTAAGACCCGGCTGACGCTGGAAAGCCGCCCCACAGAGGCAACTATGACCATGTCTCCCGGCACGCGGGATGTCTACACCACGCGGTGGTTCCGGCTTGTGGAGAAGACCGCCGAAGCCTCCGCCGCGCCGTTCTACTGGATCGACTCGCCGGATTGCGTGACCGTTCTCGCCGTCACCGCCGATGGAACAGTGCCGCTGGTTCGCCAGTACCGGCCCGCGCTGGATCGTATGTCGCTCGAACTGCCGAGCGGCCACATCGACCCCAAAGACGAATCCCGCGAGGCCGCCGCGAAACGTGAACTGTTGGAAGAGACCGGTTATGAGGCTCCAGAACTCAAGTCCCTGGGTGCTGTCGACCCGGATACCGGACGGCTGCGCGCGCGCATCTGGTGCTATTTCGCGCCCAATGCCGTGAAAGTCGCCGAACCGAAGCCCGGCGGCGAGAAGATCGAAAACCGGGAGTGCACGCTCTCTGAACTCGACTCGATGATGTCTGACGGCCGAATGTCGCATGCGCAGGACATGGCCGTCGTTCTGCTCGCGCGCATGCGCGGTTTTATATAAAGGAAGAATCATGCCACGCGGATTGTCCTTGCTCATGTTCGCGGCCGCCCTGGCAGCCGCCTCCGATCTACCCGAACCGGTGCTCACTCGCAATCAGCAGTACGCGGATCAGATCGAACAGTAC
>JAJFUV010000314.1 GCA_021372245.1 Terriglobales bacterium | reverse complement strand
GGACGCCGTCGCGGAAATGATCGTTGCCGGCGCGCTTTTCGCCGGACTGCCCCGGCGGATCGAACAGCAGCGCGACGTACCCGCTGCGGGCGAACACCTGCGCCGGGATCTGGTAGCTGGCGAACTGCTTGCCGCTGTGGCCCACTGGAATGACGATCCCCGGCCACGGCGGCGCGAACTGCGCCGGATCGGGCAGAAACAGCGTGGCGTTCACATCCCAGCCGGGGAGCGATTCGTACAGGACGTTTTCGATGCGGTAGCCGTCGCGGTCGTGCCGCGACACTTCACGGACGTTGAGCGCGCCGCCGCGCGGCCCGATGGGCATGTCCCCCAGCACTTCGCGCAGTCGCGCGCGCACGCTGGCGCGATAATCCGCGAAGCCCGCGCCGCGGATCGTCGCCTCGCGCCGCGCCTCTCCCTGTTCAAGCACCTCGGCTGCCCGCCGAATGACGTGCCTGCGCAGCATGGTGCGAAGATCGGCGTCCGGCCTAGGCAAGTCCTGCGCAGCGAGGGCGCCGGCAAGGAGAAGCAGGATCGCTGACAACCGTCTCATGAGCGACAGTATGACAGGCTTCGCGGCGCGGTTTCGTCCTCAGTGCTTCAGGTCCGCCAGGGCCTCGCTCACTTCTTTCGTCAGATCGGCCTCGACGCGGTCGGTGAAAACACAGACGCCCGGTTCGTAACCGCCGTCGGCGAAGGCCTGTTTCGTGGGCAGGTAGCCCAGGCAGCCATTGGTGAGGCCGAAGTAGAACGTGTGGCGGAACGGCGATTTCACGCGCATATTGAGCGCAATCTCGCTGAACATCTCAACCGGCGCACCCCAGATGGCGGTGTCCTTGTCGATGCGCAGCAGGCGCACTGGAACGCGCACGTCGGCCGTGCCGTCGCCGTTCACTTTCAGGTAATCGGCCAGCTCGTCCGTCCACCCGAGCCCGGGCTTGCGCGGCGTCTCGACCACGATCTCCTCCGCCTTGAGACGAATGCGCCTCGTCGGCTTGCGCAAGGCGGCGTTGGCATTAAGGATGGGATCGCCGAGCAGTTTCTTGTAGTCGTCCAGGTGCCGGAAGTCGGGCTCGACACTGTTGAGCGGCGCGACGTTGCCTTCGGCGCCGTTGATGTACAACATTGGCGCCCCAAGCTTGGCTTCGACGTAGCTCGCCACCACGCCCGGCGCGTCGCCGCTGATCAGAAGGTTCTTGCCTCCCAGAACGGTGCCGTGCATGGCGTAGTTGGCGATGAGCGCGACCAGCCCGCCGTCCAGCCGTTCGATGCGTATCAGCCCGATCATGCGGTCAACGGGGCCCTCGGGATTCTTTCCAAGCACGATGCGGCCGTTGGGCCGGCGCTCCCTGCGATTGATGTTGGCTTCGGCGCGGCCCGTTCCGATGTAGACGCGCGCGGGGAAGAGCTTCTCGCGCGCTTCCCTGATGGCGGCGATGAGCTTGTCCTTCACTTCCTTGGCGTAGGCGTGATCGTAATCGTGCTTGTACCGTTCGCCGAGAAAGAGCCTGCCGATGCCCCCCGGACCCAGTTCGGGAGCCGAGTGCGTGTGCGTGACGGTCCACCAGACCTGGCTCGGCTCGATCCGTGTGCGCTGTTTGAGTTCGCGCCCGAACTCGTCGAAGAAAGACGGGGCGAAGACAGCAAACTCGCTCGAAACCAGATAGACCTGGGTATTGCCGTCATCGAGCGCCACCACGCGGTGGTGAATGTGGTCGTGCACGCCGAGGGATTGCCGCGCCTGGTAGCCGAGCAGCCACTGCGGGCTGTCCGGAGTGATATCGACCTTCGCTGCCGCGGCCCGGAACCCCGGTGAAGCAGCCAAAGCGACGACGGCGGCGAGGCACAATAGCAGCCCAAGGCGCAGAGTCCGCATAGGCTTGTTATTGTACCTGCTTGCCGCCGGCGGCGGGTGATTCAGCGGTTACTGCCCAAGCTCTTTCACAATGCGGTTGGCACGGTAGATCTTGCGCAGCGCCTCGACGATGCCCTGGCCCGAAACGTGTATACTGCGCGCGGTCTCGTCGGTGAAGACGAAGTTGTTCGGCAGGCTCTCGAGATTGCCGTCAAAGAGGATGCCCACGATTTCGCCCTTCGTGTTCAGCGTCGGGCTGCCGGAATTGCCGCCGTGCGTGTCGGCGGTGCTTACGAAGTTGAAGGGGGTGTTCAATCGCAGGGCGGACTTGCCCTTCACCCAGCGCGAGGGCAGCTTGAAGGGCTCCTTGCCAGTGGCGCGCTTGTAGACGCCGTCGAAAGTCGTCGTAAAGGGCAGCGCCTGGCCGGCCGCGTTCTTGTACCCGCGCACGGCGGCGAAGGTGAGCCGGAGAGTGAACGTGGCGTCCGGGTAAGCCGCGGAACCGTACACGGAGAAACGTGCCCGGGCAACCTTCGGCGCGGCCGCAGTCAGCTTGGCTTCGACATCGTCTTCATAACGCTGCCGGTAGAGGCGCGCCGGCTTATCGAGGATGCGGGCCAGCCGGATCATCCCATCATTGGAGGTACGCACGGCGTCCGCGTTCGCCGCCAGGCGCTTGCGTTCGGCCACGTCCTTCAGCTTGCTGGTCGACACGTAGTCCCGGGCCGCCGCTTCGGGCGTTTTGCCGCCCAGCGCTTCGCTCACCACCGGATTCTCGGTGCCAAGTTCCTGCTGGATGGTGCGCAAGTAGTCGGCCAGCATCGCGATCTCGAAGGAATCTTCAATCGGCGCAGTCGAATACATGGAACGTTCGATGATGGGCAGGTTCGCCGCGGCGTACTCGCGCAGGCGCTTGTTCTCAGGTTTGGCCGTCTCTTCGACGTAGCGCAGAACATTACGCGCGATTCCGAACAGGTCCGAGGTCCGTGCCGCGCGCGTCTCGAGCAGCATGTACGGCTTGTAGAAGCTGCGGTAGCCACGGTAAGCGGCGGCGATGTCGTCCCACGCGCGTCCGTATTCAGCGGCGAGTTTGGGATCGCGCTCCACCGCCGCGCGCAGTTCCTTTTCTTCCTTCAGCTTGCGGTCCATCAACTGGACGTCCTTCAGGCCGTCGACGAAACCCACGTATCGCTTGTAGCTGTTCTGCTGGCTGAAGAGCGAATCGCGGCCCACGCGAGCGGCCTCGCTCGAGGCCGAGCCGTAAACTTCGGTCGCCTGTATGCTCGACTTAAGCTGCCGCAACAAGAGCGGATAGGAGTAATCGCGCGAGAATTCGAGTTCGGCAACCGTCAGCAGCCTGCCCGTGGTGCCCGGATTGCCCGGCACGAAGATAAGATCGCCTTCTTGAACGCCTTCGCGGCTCCAGCGGAAGTAGCGCGCCGGGTGGATCGGTTTGCCGTTCTCGTAGACGCGGAACAGCGAGAAGTCCAGGCAGTAGCGCGGGTAAGTGTAGTTGTCCGGATCGCCTCCGAAAGCAGCGATATCGGCTTCCGGCGCGAAGACCAGCCGAATGTCTGTGTACTTCTTGTATTGATACAGGTGATACTGGCCGCCGGAAAAGAACGACACGACATCGCAGGTGTTGCCGGTTGAGGCGGTGCACTGCTTTTCGATCCGCGTCATGGCGTTCTTGCGTGCGCGATTGGCCTCGGCTCCGCTCATGGCCGTCGTGGCGGCACCCTGCACGGCCCCGGTCACATCTTCAATCTTCTGAAGGACCCGCACTTCCGTGTCCGGACAGGTTCGTTCCGCGGCCGGTGTGGCGGCATAAAAGCCGTTTCCGAAATAATCATGCTGCGCGGAGCTGAGCTTCTGAATACAGTCGGCTCCCACATGATGGTTGGTGAATAGCAGGCCGTCCGGGGACACGAAGGAAGCAGTGCCGTGCGTGATGCGCACCGTGGCTGTGCGCAACATCTCCAAAAACTGGTCGGAAACTCTGTAGCCGTAGCGCTTCTCCACCAAATCCTTGGGAAACTGGTTGAACAACCACATCCCTTCATCGGCGCGGACGGGCGAAGCGGGCAGCATGCAGAGCAGTACCGGCGCGGCTAAAACAAATCTCAGATGTCTCATGAGGTCCAGACGATCCTTTCCATGAGCCATTGTCTCGAATTTGTCACGGCGCCGAAAGCCGGGGTTTCCGGAGACGCGGACAAAAATCCGCGCATCGCTATGCAGCAGAAAGACTTAACAGATAATTTCGACGCTGTTCAATTTTGCATACGATAGCGCGTGTGCGATACTAAAAACAGGATTGTACTAACGTCGCATGACCCAATTGGGCGAGGCAATTGCCCGCTATCACAAGATTCTACAGACTGAACCGTACCGCGATCTGGCATGGGCGGACGCGCTGCACGAGCAAATGGTGGCGCGAAAGCTGGCCGTGGCGGGACGGCCGATCTGTCCCTTCCTGCGGCCACACTTTGTCAGCGCGCGCCAGTACGCGACGCTGACCAAAGGCGCCGAGGCGTTGTTCTCGGCCATCGACCGCATCAAACAGATGGCGCTGTCGACACCCGCGCTTCTCTCGCGCATGCAACTGCTGCCGGCCGAGAAGATGCTGGCAGCGGTCGATCCCGGCTATCCTTCTCTGGCCGTAACTGGCTTGCTGGACACGCGGTTACACAATGGCTCGATGCACTTTGTCGAGTACAACGCCGACACTCCTACCGGTTTGGCATACGCAGAGGGCATGGCGGAGTTGATGTACGACTGCCCGCCCATGAAGGAATTCCGCAAGCGCTACAAGCTGACACGCTCGGCGTCCCTGAAGCACCTGCTGCACGGTTTGCTCAAGACTTACAAGGACTTCGGCGGGAAGCGCCGGCCCAGGATCGCGATTCTGGAGTTCCGGCAGTCCACACAAGCGGTTGAGAGCGGAGAATTCATACTCTTGCGGGACTACTTCCGCAATCAGGGATACGAGACCGAGGTCGTCTACCCCGATCAACTCGAATACCATGGCGGAATCTTGCGCCAGGGCGGGTTCGCGATCGACCTGGTGTACCGGCGCGTGAAGGTCCAGGAATTCCTGCTGCGGTTCGATCTCGCGCATCCGCTGGTGCGCGCCTACCGCGAAGGAAAGGTTTGCGTAGTCAACAGCTTCCGTTCGGAACTGGCGCACAAAAAAGCGCTCTTCGATTTACTGACCGACGAGACCATTACAGCCAAGTTTCCGTCCGCCGAGCGGCGCGCGATCCGCGACTACATTCCGTGGACGCGGGTGGTGACGCCTGGTAACGTCAGCTATAAGGACAAAACCGTCGACCTGATCGACTTCGTCCTCAAGAACCGTCAGAACCTGTTGTTGCGGCCGAACGACGGCAACGCCGAGTTGCACACCTTCCGCGGGTGGGAAACCAATGATGCCGGTTGGGAGCACGCTCTGCGCCTGGCGATGCGAACCCCCTATGTGGTCCAGGAACGGGTGGATGTTGTCCGCAGCGAGTTCCCCATTTACCGCTACGGCACACTTGAAATGAAAGAAATGCTGGTGGATGTGCACCCGCACGCTTATCTGGGCAAAGTACAGGGGTGTTCGAGCTGGCTCTCCACGCCTGCCGCGGCGGGCTTCTCGACCGTGGCCGGCCCCGCGCCCACCTTCATCCTCAGCAGCAAGTAAGGCTCGGGGCGCTAGATAAACATCTCGTCGTCGTGCGTGGCTTGCGCCACGCTGGGACGACGGCTTCCAAACAGGTAGGCGATGCCGGCGCGGATGCCCGTCGCGATGCCGTTCAGTTCGCGCAAGGGACGCAGGACGCCATCGTGCAACACGGCTACGGTTTCGTGAACCCGGCTGATGGAATCGTCGAGCACCATCTCCAGACGGTCCATCTGCACCTTGGCTCGCGAAGCGGCATCGGTTAACACTTCATCCAATTTGGCGACCTGCGCCTGCGCGGAATCCAGGACCTTGTTGGCCTTACCGGTCACTTCCGTCATCTGTCTGCGGCTCTGCTCGATGGTCTCGCGAGCGTCGGCGAGCACGGGTTCGGCCTTCTCAACCAAGCCGGCGACCTGTGCGGCCATCGACTTGGCGGAGCGGTAGAGCCCGAGCATAAAGAGAGCTTGCAGTACAATTGCCACGGCCGCCACGATGATGGCCGCGATCGCTACGTTTTCCATATACGGAACACCTATACCGGTTTGCGCTTTCCTTGAAGCCTACAGTCCCGTCGCGGGACCTGGTTCTTCCTTGGGAGCCTGAGTCGCTTCGCGATAAGCCTGGCGACCGGCCTCGACAGCCGCGCTGATCTGATCCTTCTGGCGGCTGATGGCGCCCTTGCCGCGATCCACCATCTCGCCGGCGGATTCGATCAAATCGTCGCTGCGCTTCTTGAGGTAGTCCTTGCCTTCGTCGGCTCTGTCACGCAGGTAGCGCCTGGTTTCCTCGCCCGATTTCGGCGCGAACAGGATGCCGACCGCAACCCCAATGCCCATACCCAGGAAGAAATACGAGAGCTTGCCCTCGTCTGCCATTGTCCGATTCCTGCCTTTCCGGAAGTGCGATGCTCAGCTTCCCTCTGCATACTAGCATACTACTTGCGCCGCGCCTGCCAAGATGCGCATGCTAATATCGGTGCGCAAAAAGATGCCGGCAAAGGCAAAACCGTTAGATGCGGACGGGTTGTGGAACTATGCCCTCAAGATTCTGGGTGGGCGGGGATACTCCATCGCCCAGATGCGCACGCGGCTCAAAGCGCGGGCGGCCGAGCCCGGCGATGTCGCCGGCGTGTTGACGCGCCTGAAGCAGTTCGGCTACCTGAACGACAAGCGCTTCGCCGAGAGCTTCGCCGCCTCGCGCCGCGACAACCACGCCCAGGGCCGTTTCCGCGTGCTGCGCGACCTTCGCCAGAAGCAGGTGGCCCCGGTGGTGGCCGAGCAGGCCGTCAGCGAGATCTACCGCGGCACGGACGAGTACACCCTGGCCGAGGAGTACCTGACACGCAAGTTCCGGCGTATAAACCTGCCGGAATACCTGGCCGAGCCCAAGCACCTGGCTTCGGCCTATCGCAAGCTGCGCCTGGCGGGCTTCAGCACGAGCGTGGTCGGCCGGCTGCTCAAGCAGCATGCTACCGAGCCGGAACTGGTGGACCGCATGGAAGACGAGGACGTATCTTCGCCCGAAGTCTGAGGAACTACTTCACGATGGCGGCCGTGTTGACCAGTTCGCCGATTTCGGGGACCTTGATCGACACGACGTCGCCGGGCGCGAGCGCCGCCTCCTCGGGCACGATGATCCCGGTTCCGGTGAGCAACACCGAGCCGGCCGGCACCGGATTGGCCCGCATTAGATACTCGACCAGGTCTTCAATCTTGCGGGTCAGCTTCGAGACGGAAACCGAGCCGGAGAAGATCACATTCCCGTCCCTCTGGACGGTGCAGCTCAACTCCAGGTTATGGGGGTCCCCGAGTTCGTCCACGGTCACCAGAACCGGTCCTAACGCACAGCAGGCTGCGTACATCTTGGACTGCGGGAGGTACAACGGGTTCTCACGCTCGATATCCCACGCGGAAACGTCATTGGCGAGCGTGTAAGCCAGAATCCTGCCCTTGCTGCCTAGAACGGCAGCCAACTCGGGTTCCGGTGCGGTGAATTTCGAGTCAAATCGAATTCCGATGGCGTCGCCCGGCCCCACGCACATGCGCCGCGTGCCTTTGAAGAAAATCTCCGGGCGGGAACTCTTGTGCACCTGTGCGTAAAAGCCCTCTCGCACACCCTGCTCGCCATTCCGGAAAGTGGCGCTCGCTGTGTAAGTACACCCGCACGCCCACACTTCGGGCGGATGAATGGGCGCAAGCAAGGTGGCGGATTCACGGTGGGGGCTGGCCATGCCGCTGGCCAGTTGCTCGAGAGGAATCCCCTCAATCTCGGACCGGCGAATCAGGTCGCGTACCGTATGCGAAGGGATCGGCCTGGCCGAATCGCCTTCAAATATCGCCGCGGTTACGGCGTCCCTCCACTTTATCTGTCCCAAACGCATTATCAGTACTTCAGGTAGACCGTTTTGTGATCGGTGTAAAACTCGATCGCGGCCGGGCCCTGCTCCTTGGGTCCGAAACTGGAATCTTTGGTCCCTCCGAACGGCAGTTGATATTCTACACCAGCGCTTGGCAGGTTCACCGTCAGAAGGCCAGCTTCCATACTATACACATATTCGAACACCCTGGAAATGTCCCTGGTCTGAATGGAAGCGGATAGCCCGAAGGTGCTCTGGTTGGCCAGCCGCATGGCGTCCTCGAAGTTTCTGGCGCGCATGACTGCCAACACGGGGCCGAAGACCTCTTCGCGGGCGATGGTCATCTCCGGAGTGACGTTCGCGAACACCGTGGGCTCGACAAAGTAGCCCTTGTCGTAAGCCGCGCCGGTGAGGCGCCGGCCTCCCGTGACGGGTTCACCTGCTTCGCGCCTTCCGATCTCGATGTAGTCGAGGTCGGTCTTCATCTGCGCTTCGTCCACCGCGGGGCCGATCTCGATGCCGGGCTCCATGCCGTTGCCGACCTTGAGCCGCCTGGTGCGTTTGGCAACCGCGTCCACGAAGCGGTCGTAGATGGGCTCCTCGACGATAGCGCGGCTGGTGGCGGTGCATTTCTGCCCGGTGGAGAAGAAGGCGGCGTTCACGGTGTTCTCGACGGCCGCGTCGAAGTCGGCGTCGGCCAGAACGATCGTGGGATTCTTGCCGCCCATCTCAAGCTGAATGCGCAGGCGGCGGCGCGAGGCCTCTTCGTGCAATGAACGGCCGACGGTGCAAGAGCCGGTGAACGAAATCGCCTTGAGCGGCGCGGCGTTCACGAGCGTCGACCCGAGTTCCCCGCCCGGCCCCGCCACAAAGTTCACCACGCCTTTGGGGATTCCCGCTTCGTGGCAAGCTTCGACGATGCGCCAGGCGCTCAATGGCGCCGCCGACGCGGGTTTCAGAACCGCGGCGTTGCCGCAGATGAGCGCGGGCGCGAGTTTCCAGGCGGGAATCGCGCTGGGAAAGTTCCACGGGGTGACCAAGCCTACCACGCCCAGGCTTTTGCGGATGGAGAAGGTATGGACGCGCTCGCGCTCGCTCGGCGCCAGCGTGCCGGCCAGCCGGGCGCCTTCGCCCGCGTAGTAGCGGAAGATGTTGATGGCCCGCCGTACTTCCCCGCGCGA
>JAJFUV010000299.1 GCA_021372245.1 Terriglobales bacterium | reverse complement strand
CGGAGGCTGTTCGCGCCAAGGCTTCTTCGCTTTGTAGAGCGCCATCCTCGCTTGGAGCGCCTCCCGGTTGCTGCGTACGGGCAAGGCCAACTCTTCCCGGCTGACTTTCACGGCATCGTCGAAGCGGCCCGTCTCCGCATAGGCGGCGGCCAGGATCTCGAGCGCGGCCGGGTCTTTCCTAGAAGTAAGGCGCGCGGCCCGCTCTGCGAATTTGAGTGCATCTGAGCCGTTGCGGACTGCCGGATCCGGATGCGTGGCCAGCACCCAAGCACTTTGCTTCAGCGCCTCAAGATAGTCCGGGCTCGTCTCGATGGCCTTTCTCCACGGGAGAATAGCTGCCTCCGTCTTCCCCCTCTCAAAAAGCACCAAGCCCAGGTTGAAAAGAGACCGTGTGTGAGCAGGGTCCAGTTTCACCGCTTTGCGAAACTGAGCCTCCGCCTCCTCCAGATTGCCTTTCATGGCCAGCGCGCCGCCCAAGTTACTATGCGCCGGCACGAAGCCGGGCTGGATTTCGGTGGCCTTGCGAAAATGCGCGATAGCATCGTCGGCGCGCCCCTCCTGCATCAGGGCCATCCCGAGATTGTTGTGCAACGGAGCGTAATTGGCGTCGATCTTCATAGCGCCGCGAAGGACCGTGATCGCCTCCCCCGTCCTCCCTTTCAGTGCCAGCGCACCGCCGAGTCCGCAATGCGCCTGAATGAACAGCGGCCTCAGGTCCACGGCTTTCCGGAAGTGAGCGATCGCTTCGTCCAATCGTCCCACCTCGAACAATGCCATCCCCAGGCTGTTGTTGGCACTCGCGTCCGCTGGATTGATTCTTAGTGCATTGTTCCACTCGTTGATCGAAGCTTCGTACTGGCCCTTCTGCTGTAGCGCCATGGCATTGTCGGCGAAGCGGTAGGACTCAACGGCTGGCACCTCAATCTTGCGCAGGCCGTCCGGCGCGATGTTCACGAACTCAGGAATGTTTACCGCGCGGTTCGCGGCGGTCGCATTCTCGATCAGGATGGCCGGACTGTCGTTGCCGTCCTCGTCCAGGTGGGTCAGAAACATCTGCGTGTACGGCGACCAGCTCTTCGAAGAGAACACCATCCAGCGGCCATTGGGCGAGAAGCTGTGCCAGGAGTTCATCAGCGGAGTATTGCAGCGCATACGCCGAGCCTTGCCGCCTGAAACCGGAACAATGTAGAGCTGGCTGTCGGGCCGCATCAGTAAACCGTTCCGGCATTGCACGAACACGATCCAGCGGCCGTCCGGGCTGATCTTGGGGAAGCTGTTGCTCATCCCGTTGCGCGATGCGCCTTTGATGGGCTCCGGCACACCTCCACGGCCCTCGTTGAAAGGAATGCGGTAGAGGTCATATTGAATCTGCGCCTCGTTGGGGTCGTTGGCACGTCTGGCGGGCGGCGCGCCTTCCGGATTGGGCTCTTTCGCAAATGCGCGCGCAAACACCAGGTACTTTCCATCCGGACTCCAGACGGCGCCCGCCTGCACATGGCGCGGGTCGGCGGCGCCCGGAAGCGGCTGCAGCATCGCCGTGGCGCGGCTGTACCATGCCAAGACGCCCTGAGTCGGAAAGAACACCTGCAGGAAGCGGTAGTCGGTGAAATTTGCCACGTAGTAAATACTAGGTGGCTCTTTCGTCACCCCCGGCGTCCGTGTGGCCGCGTTCTCCAGTGCTGTGCTGTTGACCGTGGTCACAACGTAGCGGCCATCCGGGGAAACTTGCGACATGAATCCCACGCGTGTCTTGCCCTCCAACCTGCCGCGTGCGGCGCTCCATTCGATCACGTCCCGGTTCCGGATGGACATCACCGGCGAGATGGAGGCGAGCGTATACATGCCTTTGCTGTTCTGTGGGCCGTCCAGATCCATGCCCAGCGTCTTGCCGTCGAGGGAAAAGGAATGGCAATTGGCGCACGTGGGCATGCCGTCCAGCAGTAGGCGGCTGTTCCTTTCCCCGACGCTGCGCAGGCGCCAGGCAATCAGCCGCACGGCCTCGCTGGCGAGGGGCTTGATCACGCCCTTCTCGGTTTCCGAGGGCATCAGCGGCACGTCGCGGAAGAAGATCGGTGCGCCAACGGGATCACTGGACGTTCGCACACTCACGCGGCCGCGGCTGACAACCCGGCCGCCATCGAGTCCGCTGATCGTAACCGTGGCGGGGCGCGCCACGGACCGTTTCTTGACGGCCTCCCAGGTCGCGGCGTCCGGCTTCCAGCTATGCGCCTCGGCTCGCTGAGGGTCCAGTCGTGGAGGCTCGTTGGTATCGGAAACGCATCTCGGATCGATCTCACCGATGCGCAGCCGTTCGCCGGGGGAAGTCGTACCGATGACAGGTCCCCCATCCCCGAAATCGATGTCGATGCGCCAGCCGGCGACGCCCGCAACTGAATCCCGCCACAGAAACGTGGGAGGCGTGATCTCAGGAGGGAAGATGGATCCGCCGGCGGGATAGTCGATCGTGATAGCCGCGGGCGGCGCTGAGACCTGCAGGCCAAGGACAACCGCCGCGACAAACACTAAGCCGATGACGATCCGGACCAGGATTGTTCGCACAGAAGCCGCCCTTCCCCCAACCAGCGTTCTTTCACTTTACAACACCGCGCCCGCAGCGCCAGGAGAGCGGGCTTTGAGCCCGCGCGGCACTTCAGTCCCGCCGGCCGTTTTCATCCCTCCGTCCGCAATATCTGCAGCAAGGCCTGTATGTAGCCGAACGAGAAGGCGAAGGCCTGCCGCCCGCCCGTGTCGCCTTCGATGTGCGGGACGTGGTCGGGCATCAGCATGCCGTCGTAACCTACGTCGCGGTACGTGCGCAGGCAGCGAAGCATGTTCACGTCGCCGTCGTCGGGAAGAGTTTCCTGGAAGTTCAGGTATCGACCCTTGATGTTGCGAAAGTGGACGTTAAAGATCTTCTTGCGCTCACCGAAGTAGCGAATCACTTCGTGTATCTCGCGGTCGGGATCCTGAAGTATCTCCGTCACGGTGCCCTGGCAGAAATTGAGGCCGTGGTACGGGCTGGGTCGGATGGAGATGAACTTCTTCAGCCCAGCCACGCTGCCGAGCACGCGGCTGACGCCGCGAAATCCCTGCGGTTCGGGCATGCCGGGATCGTGCGGATGGCAGGCCATGCGGACCTTGTACTCCTCCGCCACTGGAACCACGCGTTGGAGGAAGTACTCGATGCGTTCCCAGGCCATTTCGGCGGTCACCCTGCCGGCTGCGGTGAGCGGCGGCTCCTGCTTCGCTTTCTCGTAGACGAAGGTACTCAGACTCGCGCCGCCACGCCCAGGGGTCCGTTCCGAGCGCACCACCCCCAGGATGCTCAGGTTGTACTTGACGGCCGGGATGCCGGCGCGAGACACGTTGCGGATCATCTCGCAAATCTGGTCGATTTCCCGGTCGCGCTCGGGACTTCTGCCCAGCATGATGTTGGGCATCTCCGCGCGCTCGATAGGCAGCGAACTGAGTGGGAGCGGAATCATTTCGAGCCGGATCCCGTGGGACTCCACGCGCTCCCGCAGCCGTGTGAGCGCCGCCGTGCTCCAGGTTTCATCGAGCAGGCGCGAAGGCAAGGTCCCGCAGACATGCTTCACACCGAACGCGGACATCACCTTAAGATCGGCTTCCGAGATGCTGTGTTGCGAACCGGCCTTCATAAGGACCGGCCTCGGAGCGCCGCGGCCTCCGGCAGCCGCCATAGGAGCACCCGCCGCCAGTTCGAACAGTCTTCTCCTCTTCATGACCTCACGAGGATGTCACGTGTCCCGGAGAAGCGTCAAGGCCGGCGCAAAAAAACAACGGCGCCTCCCGCATGTTGCGAGAGGCGCCGCAGTAACTTCAGTCTTTCAACTCAAAAAAATTACAGACCCTTGCTGGCCATGTACTGGATCAGGTCGATCACGCGGCAGGAATAACCCCACTCGTTGTCGTACCAGCTAACGACCTTCGCGAAGTTGCCGTCCATCACCTTGGTCAACAAGCCGTCGACGATCGAGCTGTTGGAGTTGCGCAGCATATCGCTGGAAACCACCGGATCCGTCGTGAAGGCCAGAATACCCTTCAGCTCACCCTCGGCGGCGGCTTTCAGCGTGGCGTTGATTTCCTCGGCCGTGGTCTGCTTCTTCAGGATCGCCCCCAGGTCCACTACCGATACGTCCGGCGTGGGCACGCGCATGGAGTAACCGTCCAGCTTGCCTTTGAGATCCGGCATCACCAGGCCGATCGCCTTCGCGGCGCCAGTGGAGGTCGGAATCATGTTGATCGCGGCAGCGCGGGCGCGGCGCAGGTCCTTGTGTGGGAAGTCCAGCACCTTCTGATCGTTGGTGTAGCTGTGAATCGTGGTCATCCAGCCCTTCTCAACCCCGAAGGCCTCGTGCAGCACTTTCACGAACGGAGCCAGGCAGTTCGTGGTGCAGCTAGCATTGGAAACCACGTTGTGCTTGGCGGCATCGTAAAGCTTATTGTTAACGCCCATCACGATGGTGATGTCTTCGTTCTTGGCCGGAGCCGAGATGATGACCTTCTTCACCGTGCCCTGGATGTGCTTCTTGGCTTCGTTGGCGTCGGTGAACCTGCCGGTCGACTCGACGACGAGCTGCGCTCCGAGAGAACTGAAATCGATTTCCGCGGGATCCTTCGTCGCGAACACCTTGACCTGTTTGCCATCCACGGAAATAGAATCCTGACCGGCCTTCACGTCATTGGCCAGGGGGCCCAATACGGAGTCGTACTTGAGCAGGTGCGCCAGTGTTTTGGTGTCGGTCAAATCGTTGGTTGCCACGATCTCGATATTGGGGTTGCCGATCGCGGCGCGAAACACGTTGCGGCCAATGCGGCCGAAGCCGTTGATCGCGACTTTAATAGCCATCGTCCAGAAATCTCCTTTGGTTTCGGAATGTACCTGAATTTATACCAGTCGGTATCTCTTTCATGATATCAAAGCCCCCGTTTACCGGCGATTGGAAGCCGTCAGGTGCTGCTTCACAAACTCGAGCGCGTCGGGCACATAGATGGCACTCAGCGTGTGACCTTTGTCGTACCAGATCAGTCTTGTCGTGGGGCTCTCAATGTATTCGTGGTAGGAAGCCTCCGCTTTGGCGGCATCGTAAAGCTCGTCCTTGCGGCCCATGAGCATGAGGAAATTCTTGCCGCGCACGCCCCAACTGTAATCGATCGGCGAAGCGACGCCGTAGCCCGGTCTGTAAAGCGGCGGCACGCAGGCCACCGCCACGCGGATTCGGGGCTCCACCGGCAGCAGGTAGAAGGAATCCATGCCGCCCATGCTGTAGCCCACCAGACCGATGCGCGACATGTCGATGTCGCCGCGCGCTGCGAGATAGTCCAACCCGCGCTGGTAGTCCTTCACGGTTTGCACGCTGATTTCGGCGTACGTGAAGTAATTCTGGCGTGGCGGGGCGTTGGGATCGTTGAAGGGATTCACGTGCTGGTAGTCGATCTCAGCGTTTCGTTCTCCGTGCGTGGCCGCATCCAGCGCCATCACGGCGTAACCTGCACCCAGCAGCGCCTTCCGCATCTCCCCGCCGCTGTGGTTGTTGCCGTCCACGTACCAGGCTTCCTTCGACCCCGACCAGCCGTGAAGCAGCAGCACGAGCGGGTATGGCTTCGCGGCCGTCTTCGGGAACTCCAGGTAGCCCGGCACCAGGAACCCCTGCGCGCCGCGGAAGACGATTTTTTCTCGCAGCGTGCCGGAATTATCCCACTGGCGAACCACGCGCGCCTCCAGTGGAATTTTCTTCTCCGCGATGAAGAATCCGAGCCGCGCGCGAAAAGCCTCCTCGCTGATACGCGGGTAGGGCGTCTGCGCCAACAGCCCGGCGCAAAGAATCAAGCTGAACGGGCACAGCAACATGATCTGTTTCATAAACTTTACTCGCTATCTTGCTGATTTACCGCTAGATCGGAGGGGCGGGCGGTTTCACGGTTTCGCCTCCCAGCCCGGCGTAGGCTTCCTTGATGCGGACCACCTTGCTGCCGCGGAAGGTCACGAATGTAATGCGGCCGGGCGGCGTGCCGTAGATCCAGTCTTCCAGTTCCTCGCCATCCTTGG
Organism: Terriglobales bacterium; assembly: GCA_021372245.1. Lineage (GTDB taxonomy): Bacteria > Acidobacteriota > Terriglobia > Bryobacterales > Bryobacteraceae > JAJFUV01. The sequence continues at coordinate 5,460 of JAJFUV010000299.1, read as the reverse complement.
TTTCGCGCACCTTGCTGCGGGGTTTGCCCATGGCGAGCAGCACCTGTTCCCGGTCCATGCCTTCGATGGCGCGCTGCTCCTTGATGGCTTTCTTGATCGGCGGGGGCAGCGTCTCCACGTACTGCTCGGTCACGCTGTGCTTTTCAAAATCGAGGACGGGCGCGAGGAGTTTCTTGATCTCGGCGGCTTTCATGCCGGGAACCGGCTTATGAAACAGCAAAGCGACCGTGGTGCCGCCGGGCGCCGCCGTGTACGGACCACCCACCTGGCTCATACCTACGTTTGAGCCGATTTGCACATTCTGGTACCACTTGCGGCCGCCTTTGAATCCGCCATTGATGTCGAGTACCAGCCGCTCGTCATCAATGGTCACCTTGGTGACCTGGACCAGATCGCCCTTGCGCGCGGCCGGGCCGTGCTCCCGTTCCGTGGCATCCCATACCCCCTTGTCGAACTTGCCGTCCAGTTCGATGGCGAGCGCCTTCTTCGAGCGCGGCAAGGGCACTTTGGCTGTGGCGAATTCGGCGGTCAGTCCGCGAATGATCTCGACGCGTTCCTCGACGTTGAGCTTCTCGCCGCACCACGAGGGGACGCTCAACAAGAGGCACCCGGCGGCAATCGTGGCCAGCGCTCGCATCACTCCACCTCGTCTTCGTCTACGGGGACCAGCGGCGGGTGCTGTTTCAGAACCGGGGCCTTGGCAAGGGCCAGGAACATGAGCAGAACAGCCAGGGAGGTAAACAGGCTTGCTTCCGGGCCATACTCGCCGCCGCTCCAGAGCGGACCAGTGTGCCATCGCATTCGGTACCCCGTTAGCCCCATTGTAAACCCGCTCAAGTTGGCGCCGAACAGCGGCAGTACCCAATTCCAGCCGAAGTGCAGCCCGATGGGCAGCCACAGGTCGCCTGCTCGCAGGAACGCGTATCCCAGCAGCACGCCCCACAACACCGTGTTGAGGAATCCGAGCGGAGAAACGTTCAAGTTGTCCAAATGCGCCAGGCCGAAGATAATCGCCACCGGCAGCACAGTGGCATACGCTCCCAATGGGCCGAGCAGCACCTGAAATCCGTAACCTCGGAACAACATCTCTTCCCCGAACGCGCCAAACAGGAGCAAGACCGTGGCGAGGAGGATCATGCGCCATTGCGGTTCGTTGCCGGGGATCGACTCCAGGTGCGCGAGTCCGAACAGGAGTGGAAGGCCGGCTACCACATAAGCCGCCAGCATCCCGCCCAGGATACCGATGAGCGCGTTCCGGCGTGAGGCGCGGCTCCAGTTCAGACCGATGGTGGTAAGGCGGGCGCGCTCGTAGATGCGCAGCGAAAGCACGTTGGCCACCAGGGCGGCCAGGAAAACGCTGAGCACTGCGGCTGCGAAGCGGCCCGCCAACGGAAACAGCACTATCCCGAACAGGCGCATGCCGAACAGACACGTTAAAACGTACACACCTACTTTCAGGATGACGTTCAGCCGCGCCTGTAAGGGTGAATCGGGCATCAAACGGCCGCGGATCTTAGGACAACTTCGCCAGCCGCGCGTTGACTTCCGCGGAGAACCGGCGGATATGCTGCTCGAGAAAATCTGCCGGCTTGATGGACGCATCGCGGACCAGCGGCGTCAGGTCCATGCCGAAGTTCAGCATCTCGGCGGTGTCCACCGCATGACTCTGGAAATAGGTGGCGTGTGCCCGGCGGCGCGCCTGCGTCGCCAGATCGTAGCGCTTGCCGCCGGCGATCTGCGAATCGAACACGCCCAGAATCGCCGCCGCTACGTTTTGGTGCTCGTCGAGTTGGAAGACCACCTTGTCGGAATCGGTCATCCAATCCAGATCGCGCCACACCTCGCAGCCGTACACCTTTTTCGGCCGCGCCTCTTCAGGCAGCGACCGGATTGCCGCGATGACCCGCAGCGCTGTGGCCACGTGGGTATCGTGCTTGTCGGCCAGATTATGCGTATAGATAACTTCGGGCCGGGCCGCGTTGATAAGCGCGGCAAGGTCGTCCTTCGGACCGGCTTCAGCAGCGCTCTTCACGGCGGAACTCGGGTAGTCCAGGAAAGCTACTGCGGTGTATTCGCCCACATAGGCCGCCTTCTTCTGCTCGAGGCGGCGCACCTTGCGCATTTCCATGTCGGTGTACTTCTCGTACAAACCGTTGCGCGGGCTCCCTGCCCCATCGGTCACGATGGCCGCCAGGAACCACTTGTCGCTCTGTCCGAAACCGGCCATGACGCCTTCGGTGGCCATGATTTCGATGTCGTCTTGGTGGGCCGAAACGGCCATGTGCGTGGTACGGGCGAGCGCGGCATCCACCGCCGTACCGTCCGGCACGAAAATCTCGCTTGTCGTCTGCTTCAGTTTCATTACTTGTTCTCCTTGGAAATGCGCGGCAGGCTCGCGGCGGCGATGGACTGTCCGACGCGGCGGCTCTTTTCGTCCGGTAAGGCAATGAAGTATTTTTCAGCGATAGCCGGAAACTCTTCGCGCAAAACTTGTTTGGCGCGCTCAACCATGATGTCCCCGCCGGGACCCGTGGTTACTCGGCCGAGCACCAGAACGTGCTTGAGCTCATAGAAATCCGCGTAGTGAGCGATGCCGTAACCGAGGTAGGTCCCGATGGTCTCGTAAACCTGCTTCGCAAGCCCATCGCCCGCGCGCATCTTGTCCTGCAAAACCACCAGTTTCTCGGGCAGGCTTAGCCCGGCCGGGAACTCCATGCCCGCGCCAGTGGCCACGCGGTTGGCGCCCACTTGCGAGAAATACTGCACGCCGCAGCCGGCGTCGCCAGACCACTCGTCGACGGGCCCGTTCTCGCGGTAATCCACCGGCACGAACGCAAGCTCGTTCAACCAACCCGTGATATTGCCCGAATGATCCACATAACCGGCCGCCTGGCTCGAGCCGAGGGCGATGCCGAGCACCGGGTTATCCCCAATGGACATCGAGCCTGCCAGTGCCGTCACTTCACCGTCGTTCACCACTTCGAGCGGCACACCCAACTCATCGCGAATGCGCAGGAACATGCCCGCGATCTTCTCTTCGAACGCCTGCTTCGGAACGCCGCGGAACAGCGATGCCACGCGCGCACGGTTGTTGATGTACACGCCGGCGGAACTGCCGCCCACCGCGTCCAGCCGCGGCATCTTCGACGCGGCGCGGCGGATGGAATCGAGAACGCCCTTGTAGTGGTAATCCGGATCGCTCTGGTTGCGCGGATCCCAAACCACTTCCTCACTGTAAATGGCCTCGCCGTTCACGACAGCGCTGGCCTTGCGATCGCTTGCGCCCAGGTCGAAACCGACGCGGCAGCCGTCCAGGTTGCGCCCCAGCGGCGTCGTGGATTCCTTCTCGGCGGGCACCTTGTCCGCACTGGTCACTACAACCGTGAACGGATGCTCGTAGACACCGCCCATGAATTCGGCATCGAAGGCGCGTGCGCCGCCCGGAGCGTAAGCGGCCTTGATGTATTCGCCGATAGCCGCCGGGCCGCCGACGTAAACCTTCCAGCCGCCGCGCTGCCACAACAGGAACTTGACGATGCGTTCGACATAACGCTGGCTCAGCGCGATCGAGCGGCTGTCGCCGGCGATCACCTGTGTCGAAAACGTGGATACGGAGCCGTCCGCGCGTTCGAGCGCCAGTTGCAGCGGGACGCCGCCCGAGGCGCACAGCTTGCGGAACTCGCGATTAAAAAGAGAGGCCGGTACGAAACCCTTGTCCAGGGGCGGGGCTACGCGCATGGAGATGGGAAGTGTGAGGTCTGGCATATAAACCTCAATTTTAGCCCCTTTAGGGCGGTGTCAGCGCTCCCCCACCTGGCTGCTACCATGGGCCGTATGTGGCGCAGCAGCTTTGGCATGGTCGCGGGCATGCTGTGTTGCCTAGGTCTCGCAGCCGAAACCGGCGCATCGCGTCCTGCCGTGGGCGCGATCCGTTGGGACGCCTGGCACGGGCAGCGCGGGGAACCCGGTCGCGCCGTCGAACGCTCGCTGGGGCCTCGGGAATGGCACTACCGCCTGCCGTTCTTCGCCAAGGTCTTATCGCCGTCCACGGTCAGCATCGACGGTAGCTCGCCGGAAGTGATGGACCGAGAGATCGCTTACGCGGCCAAAGCCGGCATCGACTATTGGGCCTTCGTGACTTACAACGCCGGAGATCCGATGAGTCTCGGCCTCGCCAATTATCTGAAGAGCCGGCACAAACGCGGGCTGCGTTTCTGCCTGATAACAGAGCAGCAGCGGTGGGGTGGCCCGGACTCTTACGAGAGCCATGCCCGCCGCCTGGCCGCGCTCATGCGCGAGCCTTCCTACCTGCGCGTCGCAGGCGGCCGCCCGCTGTTGTACCTGGGCTTCATTAGCGACGAAACCACGACCTCGCGCTGGGGTGGCATCCAAGGATTCAGGAAAGCCGTGGACGACATGCGCCGTCTGGCGCGCGAGAATGGCGCCGGCAACCCTTACATCGCGATTATGGAGCCCGTCGCGGTGCGAGCCGCCATGCTGCGCCGCCAATTGGGAGCGGATGCGGTGAGCGCATATGCCGTCCAGAGCGGCGGCAAGCAAACTCCTTATTCGAAACTAGCCGCTTACGCCCGCCGATTCTGGGACGATTGCGCTTCGACAGACTCCGCGGTCATCCCCATCGCCATGAGTGGCTGGGATCGTCGGCCCCGGGTCGAAAGGCCGGTCCCGTGGGAGACATGGCAAAAGCCCGGCGCTGGATTGGACGAGTACTACGAGGGGCCCACGCCTGCTGAGCTGGCGAGTCATGTTGAGGAATCGCTGAACTGGATCGACCGGCATCCTCAGGCTGCCCCTGCGCGCGCCGCCCTCATCTACGCGTGGAACGAGAACGACGAGGGCGGCTGGTTGGTGCCCACGCTCGGCGAAGGCACTGAACGCCTCGACGCGCTGCGCCGTGTGCTCCGGCCGACCCGCTGATGCGACGTGCTTATTGCGCCTTCACCCAGGCCGCGATGTCGTCGATGACCCCCGCGTCCATGCGCCCGGGGCGCATGTATTCGGCCGGCAAACTCTTGCCCTCACCCGCAATGAACAGTTGGTTCAGTTTCGGGTAGGTCTTGAACACTACGTTCTTGCGGTCGCCGAGCGCCGTCTTCCAGCCGTTGAAGTCCTCCATCGTTACCTGGTAATCACGCTCGCCCTGCAGGATCAGCATGGGCTGCTTCAACTGCTTGGCCATCTCGGCGGGCTTGTATGCACGCAGATCCAGCCAGTACTCGGCGGGGATAGCCAGCGGCAGGTCCCTGGCAGACGTTTCCGCCGACAACTTCGGATCCTTCACCGCCGCCACCTTGGCCCTCATGGCGTTCAGCGTCTCGTCCTTCTTGGCTTGCGGTATGGAGGGCTCGTTCGACAGGATGTAGCTCATCTGCTGGATGATCGCGTCTTCCATGGGACGCGTCGAACCCGCCAGCATGATGAATCCTCGAATGGCCGGGT
>JAJFUV010000275.1 GCA_021372245.1 Terriglobales bacterium | reverse complement strand
CACAGGATGACCTGTGAAGTGGGTAACCAGCAGCCGTGGCACCCCGTCCGATCCGTCGAAGCGCAACACGGAGGCGATGGGGTCGATTACTCCCCGGAAGTCCCCCGGAAGCTTTGCGCGATCCTCCTCGCGCATGAAGTAAGTGCTGCCATCTGCCCTATGACCCTTCCTGTTATATGTGATGGTCTCTTCGATGCCTTTGCCATAGGCGACGGTGACCCGTTCGAAGCGCTGTGGAAGAGAGGCTGCGGCGCTCTCGAATTCCGTGTAGAACCTGCGGCCGAAGCCGCCCGCGCTCATATCGTTCAGAGCGGGCGGCGCAAACGTCGCGTGATCGTGCGTGCTGCCGACGATGGTACGCTCCACCGGGATATGCAACGCCTCGCTCAACCTTTTCCGGCAGGGATCATAGGCGGAGCTATCGGAAGAGGCGAACCCGAGCGTGAGGTCGCCCTGGCGGATCGCGAAAACGCGCGTTCCGAGCGGACCCTGAATCTCCTGCACAACAGGCTTCTCGCCCAAAGTGGGTGCGGGAACTCCCAACGGCGGGGTGCTGTCGAAGCTCGCCGCGGCCACTTCCAACGAGCCTGAACCCACCTGTATGCCGGTGGCAACAGATGCCGGCGCCGCGGCGCCCATCAGCCGTGCCATTGCATGGCAGGAGGGCGCGCACGCAGCCAATCGCAGCAGGTGGCGGCGAGGGAGTGCGTCACGCGTCATCACGTCCCTCCAGGGTCCAGGTGGGATCTTGGTGAGGGCCCCATAGGTCCGTCTGGGGATACATGAACTCAGGCCGGTTCCCGCACTGCAGATCCTCTGGTAACGGGAAGTGCTTTGCGGGAACGCCGTGGGCAAGCGTCCAGGGCGGAACGTCCTTTGTCACAACCGCGCCGCCGCCAATAAACGCGCCTTTACCAATGGTGATCCCAGGAAATATCGTGCATCCTCCGCCGATAGTCACGTCGTCTTCGATGGTTGGGCCTTGTACCACCGCTTCGCCCGGTTTCCGCCGTAGCGGGTAGCGGTCATTGAGGAAGGTGACCCCCGGTCCCACGAACACACGCTCCCCAATTCGCGTCCGCGAAGGGATGTAGACGTGGGCCATGATCTTAGTCCCGGAACCGATCTGGACGCGCCCTTCGAGCGTTACCCGGCTCATCAAGGTTACTCGATCGGCCAGACTGCACTCGGCCCGGATCACGCAGAAGTAGCCGCATTGGAAATGATTGCCGATCACCGTATCGCAGTAAATGACCGCATACGGCCGGATGATGGCGTGCGAGCCCAGCCGCAGAGGCTGCTTCCAGTCTTCGTAAGTACGTCCTATAAGGGCGGGATCCTCGATGCGGCAGCCCTCGCCTATCTGGGCACTGCAGTCAACTTTTGTGTTTGCCATTCTCAATCCTTCTGTTTGCATCGAACAACTCTATCACCGGTTGCGGAGATATCCGCGCAACACCAGGATAGATTGACCCGGAGGGCAAGGAGAGGGCTTTTCACCTTACTGTTGCTCACATATCCAGCCGATTGGATAGATCCCTCCTGGGACGCGGCGAACTGGCTGACTTTGCCAAACAGCAATGCTAAACTCCACCCCAGATTACGTCTCGTAGGAGGTAGTTCATGATCGTCCATCACCGAGCGAAGGGCTCTTCCAGACTCAACTATTGGGGCCTTTTGGCACTCCAATTGACCGTCCTGTTACTGTTTACTTCTCTGTCCGTAAGCGGGCAGACTTTCCAAGGTGGATTGCGCGGGCGGGTCGCGGACGATAGCGGCGCCGTAATCGCTGGCGCTTCCGTCGTGCTTCGCAACGAGGGGACCAACCTTACAGTAACCACAGTTTCCAACGACGAGGGTGAGTTCAACTTCCCCTCGCTCGATCCCGCGACGTATTCAATTACAGTCGAGAAGCAAGGGTTCAAGAAAGTGGAGCGGAGGGAAATCGTAGTCGAAACGCAAGGCTTCCATACTATCGACTTCAAGCTCGCCGTCGGCGACATCACCCAGAGCGTCGACGTTACGGACGCGGCGCCCCTGCTCGACACAACTATGCCGTCGGCGGGGCAAGCCTTGGCTTCCCAGCAACTGATCACACTGCCCAACCCTGGTCGCAATCCTTTCATGGTTCTGGCCAGGTTGTCGCCAAACGTGGTCTTCCTGGGCGACATGAAGTATCAGCGGTTCCAGGACCAGAGCGGTACATCCCAGGTGAGCGTTGCGGGCTCGCTGGGCTACAGCAACAACTTCCTGATCGATGGCATCCCCGTCACCGAAACCAATAACCGAACCTCGATCATTCCGGATATTGAGGCTGTCCAGGACGTCAAAGTCCAGGCCAACACTTACGACGCAGAGATGGGACGTTCCGCCGGCGGCGTGTTCAACACCGTATTGCGCGGCGGCACGAATGAGATCCATGGCAGCGTGCTCGGTTACATCCGTCAACCGCAGTGGGCGGCCAACGACTTCTTCCGGAACCGTGCCACGCTTCCGCGCGGTACGCAGTCCTGGCGGGATTTCGGCGGTTCCCTCGGCGGCCCGGTCGTGATCCCCAAGCTGTACAACGGCAAGGATAAGACCTTCTTCTGGTTGACTACGGAGTCCTACCGCCAAAAGGATAGCGCAAGCGGCACCACCTCCATCCCCACGATGCTGGAACGGACCGGCGATTTCTCGCAAAGCTACTCCCGCTTGGGTGGCTTGCAGACCATTTACGACCCCGCGACGACGATAACGGATGCCAGCGGCAAGACAGTCCGACAGCCATTTTCGGGCAATGTCATACCCAGCAACCGCATCAGCAAGGTTGGCCAGGCGGTAGCCGCGTATTATCCAGTCCCGTCCAACACTGCCGCCTATTACGGCGCTACAAACTACACCTATCAGTCCGTGCTCGCGAATCGGGGCGATCAATACACGGGCAAGTTCAGCCACACCTTCACGCCGTGGTGGACGTCGACGTATTCCTATATCCACTACAAGAGCATCGAGCCGGGCAACTACATCCTCAACATGGTCTCGAGTCCCGCCCAGGCCCGGCTGCTCCGAAAAGTAGACGCCAGCGCGGTTAACAACACATTCATCATCAACCCCACGACAGTTGCCACGGTGCGCTACGGTTTCAACCGGTTCCCGAATGAGTACCGTACCCGCAGCGACGGCTTCGATCCCGTGGCCAAGCTCGGATTCCCCGCCAGCGCCGTGAAGGATTCGCAGTACCTGAAATTCCCGCGCTTCGACATGCAGACATGGAGTCCGTTGGGAGCTGAATCGGACACGGCCTCGACCGTGTACAACTCGAAGAACCTCCTGGGCGATGTCTCAAAGCTCGTCGGCAGGCATAGCCTCAAAGTCGGCTTCGCATTCCGGCATCTCTCTCTGGACACCATTCCCTTCGGCTATTCCGTCGGGGAGTTCGCCTTCTCGGACACGTTCACGCGCCAGAACTATCAGAGCTTTGACAACAAGACTGGCAGCGACATGGCATCGTTGCTACTCGGCCTCCCTGGAAGCGGCTACGCGCAAACGTCGACCAAGTTGCAGAACTACCTGCGCTACTACGCCGGCTACATCCAGGACAACTTCCGTGTGTCGCCCAAACTGACCCTGAACCTGGGCCTGCGTTACGAATGGGAGTCGGGAATCGCGGATAAGAACAACGCCCTGATCGTCGGCTTCGACCCGAATGCCGTCAACCCGATCAGCCAGAACCTCAGCAGTACGACCGTTAAGGGCACACTCCTTTACGCGGGCTTGAATGGCAACAAGACGTCCGTGATGGATCCGAGCAAGACGAAATTCGCGCCCCGGTTCGGCATGGCCTACATGCTGAATGACAAGACCACGATTCGTGGCGGTTACGGCCTCTATTGGGCACCGGTATCTTACGGCGGATACAACCCGCTGGGGTACACGCAGATCACCAACTTGATCGGCACGACCGATGGCGGACGCACAGCCATCGCATCTCTCGATAATCCCTTCCCGAATGGCTTCCTGAAGCCGGTGGGCAATTCCCTGGGTGCATCGGTAGGGTTGGGCCAGGGCGTCAGCTATATCGATCAGAATGCCCGGTCGCCTTACATCCACTCTTTTTCAGTCGATATGCAGCGTGTGCTTGCCAAGCAGATCGTGTTGACCACCAGTTACATTGGG
>JAJFUV010000265.1 GCA_021372245.1 Terriglobales bacterium | reverse complement strand
CCGAGCAGAGGAGAGCCGGTTTGTCAACCCGGTTGGCTCTCAAAAGGCAATCACAACTCCCTTCATCGGTCCCGCCAGCAACAACCCTCCCCCAATCAGCACCCTGTCGCCAGACCGATCCCCGACTTACGGAATCGCTGCGCTGCCCGCAGTAAAAGTTTACGCCTCTCGCCGTTTCGTATATGATTCAAAGAAGGGGTACTTGGCGGCTTTGGTTGGGTGAAGCTGGCTGAAACAGCCCGGTTACGGGCGGAGAGGGCGTGTTATGGACAAATTGGCGCAAAACATACAAGAAGCGTTTCTAAACAATGCGCGGAAAGACAAGACGTTCCTCACCATTTACCTGATGAGCGGTGTGAAACTATCGGGGCGAATCAAGAGTTTCGACAAGTACTCGGTGATCCTGGAATCGAACAACCAGGAGCAGCTGATTTTCAAGCACGCCATCTCTACCGTGGTGGTGACGCGCGCGGCGCACGTTGCCGCTCCCGTACCACAGACGATGGGTGCATCCAGCGGCACGCCATTGCCTCCTGGCGGGCACGGCACGGAGGCTTAGGCTATCGCTCTGCCGCCGGCAGTCCGGGAACGCGCCTTGCTTGTGGGCCTGGAGGTTCGCACACACGCATCCGCGCGGCCACCCGCGCAGCCATCCGGCCCGGCTTACACGGCCGAGGAATCCATGGAGGAGTTGGCGTCGCTGGCCTCCAGCGCGGGCGCCGAGATCCTCTCCTCCACGCTTCAATCGCGGCCCAATGTGGAAGCCGCTACACTGGTGGGGTCCGGTAAAGTCGAAGAGCTTGCGCTCCAGGTGAAGGCGCTCGATCCGGATCTGGTTATCTTCGACCGGGAACTCACACCCACGCAGCAGCGCAACCTGGAACGCGAGCTCGATTGCCGCGTCATCGACCGGACGCAATTGATCCTGGACATCTTCGCCCGCCGCGCGCGAACGCGTGAAGGTCAATTGCAGGTGGAGCTGGCACAGTTGAATTACCTGCTTCCACGCCTGGCCGGCCGCGGCATTATGATGTCGCGTCTGGGCGGCGGCATCGGCACCCGAGGCCCGGGCGAAACACAACTCGAAACCGACAGGCGCCGCATCTACAGGCGTATTCGCAAGGTGGAGAAGAACCTGGAGAGCGTGCGCGCCTCGCGCGGCGTGCAACGGCGCCAGCGCCAATCGGTGCCCCTGGCCACTGTCGCCCTGGTCGGCTATACCAACGCGGGCAAATCCACGCTGTTCAACCGGATGACCGGCGCCGAAGTGCTGACCGACGCGAAGATGTTCGCTACGCTCGACCCGACCGTGCGCGTCATCACCCTGCCCAGCCACCGCCGCGTGCTGCTGAGCGACACGGTGGGATTCATACGGAATCTGCCGACGACGCTGGTGGAGGCGTTCCGGGCCACGCTGGAGGAAGTCACCGAAGCCACGCTGCTGCTCCATGTCGTGGATGCTTCCTCGCCCAAAGCGATCGGCGAGACCGCGCACGTGCTGAAGGTGCTTTCGGAAATCGGAGCCAGCGCCAAGCCCCAAATGGTGGCATTCAACAAGTTTGATCTCGTAGGTGGGAGCGCCGAAGACCGGGAGTCGGTCTGCCGGCGTTTGATAGAGGGTGTCGGCAGCGATTTTCAGGCGCGCACGGCGGCCATCTCAGCGCGGTCGGGAGAAGGGTGCGATCAACTGCTCGCCACGCTCGATGAGATTCTCCCCGCGGACCCGGTGTGTTCGGTGCGTCTCCGGATTCCGATGGACGCGATGGCGGCAGTGGATCTCCTGCACCGCCAGGCCAAGGTAACTTCGCTCGCTTACACCGAGGACGGTTGCCTGGTGGAAGCGGATGTAGCCGAGTCCCTGCTCCGCCGGCTCCGCCAATATGTGCTGGATCCCAGCCAGTAGCGCTCTTTCTGTGTCGCAGAGTTTTCAAAGGCGATCCCGGCAGGGCCCGGGTGTTTTATATTTGTTCTAGCAGATGAATCTCCCGAATCTACTTACTATTCTGCGAATCTTCTTCGTGCCCCTGCTGGTGGCTGTGTTGGTGGCCGACAAACGCAGCTTGGATTTGGGCACGTTCACCGTAAGCAACGACTTGCTCGCTCTGGCCATCTTTCTGGCGGCAGCCGTCACGGATCTGCTGGATGGATACCTCGCCAGGCGGTGGCGCCAGGTGACCACCGTGGGCACCCTGCTCGATCCCATCGCGGACAAACTCCTTGTCTCGGCCGCCCTGGTGTCGCTGGTCGAGATGCAGCGCGTTCCCGCCTGGATGGTCATCCTGATCGTGGGCCGCGAGTTCGCGGTTTCGGGCTTGCGCAGCATTGCCGCCGCGGAAGGCTATACCATCAAGGCCAGCGAACTTGGCAAGACGAAGATGATCATGCAGGTGCTGGCGGTTTCGGTGGTAATCCTTAGCATTCGTTGGGAGAATCTGCGAACTGCCAGCGTGCTCTCCATGTGGGCGGTGGTGGCTTTCAGCTTCATTTCCGCCATCGACTACTTCCGCAAGTTCTGGCGGACAGTCGACGTCCGCGTGAAACGCCGGCGCCGTCAGGAACTCTTCCGATTGGAAAGGGAACGCCGCCTCCGCAAAGTGGCGGAACGGCGAAAGCTGCGGCAAGCGGAAAAGACGGCGGCGAGCTAGAGCTTCGGCTCCGCTTCCTTCTTCGGCGGCAGGATCTCAAAGCCTTCCGGCTTCAACACGAGGATCCGCACTTGGCCGCGTGGCCCGATCGGACCGAGCGAGCGGCCCTTCCATTGCACATCCAGGCCGCCGGCGTTGCCGATGAGTATCCGTGCGTTCTGGCCCGTGTCCAGCGCTTTGCTTTGGCTGGGTTCCAACACACCGCTGAAAAGGACCTTACCCTCTGAAGTGACCGAAATCCACACCTGCTCGGTCGCAGACAAGTGGAGCACTACGCCGCCGGGCGGTGTGGCGACGGCCGTAAGCGGCTGAGCGGCGGAGGTCGCCGGAATCGCGTTCACGTCCTGGACGGTTGGCGGCACCTGCTGCGGGTTCACGGTCTGCACTGCCGGCGGCAACTGCGGGGCCTTCTGCGCCGGAGCCGCGGGTGTGGCGCGAACCGCCTGTTCGACGGAGTTGGATTGCTGCAACCGCTGCCAGAGAGCGAACATGCCGGAGCATGCCGCCACCACCACCAGCAACACGGCTAGCGAAATCAATGGCTTGCGCGCCCGCCCTCGCCTCGACGCGGTTGGCATGGGCGCAATGCCGGGGGCGGTGTCCAAGGGGCTGTTCGCGCCCAGGGGGACCGCCTCCTCTGGTGCGAACAGGCTATCCACCGAGGCTTCAAACTGCTGATCGCACACACCCAGGTAGGTGCCGTACTGGCGGTAGAAACTCTTGGAAAAGAAGCCGCCAGGCAGCGTCTTAAGATCCCCTTTTTCAATAGCTTCCAGGTAGCGCGCGCTAATGCGCAACTCTTCCGCGATGACGTGGAGATCCAATCCCCGATCGAGCCGGACCCTTCGCAGTCGCTCGCCTGCCGATTCCATCGTTAGTACTGTACTTCCCTGACGCTATAATACTACAGGCAGTGAGCAACAGCGCATCGGACATCTCGGTGGTTGTGCTCAACTGGAATCGCAAGGATCTGTTGAGATCTTGCCTTGAATCGCTGGAGCGCCAGCGCGGCGTTCACTTCGAAGTCATTGTGGTAGACAACGGTTCGCGGGACGGCTCAGCGGAGATGGTGGAGGAGGTGTTTATCCGCCCCGGGCGTCTCCGGTTGAGATTGATCCGCAACAGCGTGAACCTTGGCTTCTGCGCCGCCAACAACCAGGGGATCGCGGAGGCGCGCGGCGGCTTCATAGCCCTGCTCAACAATGACGCGGAGGCTGATCCGGAATGGCTCACGACCTTGCGCGGTGCCTTCGATGAGCGGCCGCGGGTAGGCATGGCGGCATCCAAGATCCTCTCTTACGACGATCCTGGAAAGATCGACAAGGCCGGGCATCTCATATACCCCGATGGGCAGAACCGCGGCCGCGGAACCGGCGAGCCGGACGACGGCCGGTACGACCGCCGGGAAGAAGTTTTGTGGCCGGACGGTTGCGCCGCGATGTATCGCCGCGCGATGCTGGACGAGATCGGTGGCTTTGACGAGGATTTCTTCGCTTACGGCGACGATGCCGAGTTGGGATTGCGCGGACGGATCGCGGGGTGGACGTGCTTGTATGAACCGAAGGCCGTGGTCCGGCACCGGCGCGGCTCGAGCTTGGGTATCGAATCAACGCGGCGCATGGTGTTGATCGAACGCAACCGCGTGCTGTTGGCCGCCAAGCTTTTTCCGTGGAGCCTGCTGTGGCTGAACGGTTTCTACTATGCGGTGCGGTTGCTTGCCGGCCTTCGCGCAGCACTGGCGGGACGCGGCGACGCGGCGCGCTTCGCCGGCGCAACCGGCAAGGTGCGGCTGGCCGCGGCGATTGTGCGGGGCGACTGGCAGGCGTTGCTCCTGCTGCCGAAGATCCTGGCCAAGCGTCGCCAAATCAAGCGGTTCCGGCGGCTCGCTCCGGCCGAGGTACGGCGCCTGGTTTTGGAGAATTGTCCCCCGGTGCGGGCCTTCGTGGAATGAGGTGATCGAGTGAGTCAAGCGTTGAACAACACGGTCAAAGGACCGGCACCGGGGACGGAGAGTGTTTGCCCGGCCTGCGGCGACGCCGAGTCGCGGACGTTGTTCACCGCCACCGACCGTCTGTACCACACCACAAAGAAGGTTTTCTCCATCGTCGAGTGCCGCCGCTGCCGCTTGCTCCGGCTCAAGCCGTGGCCCGATCCCATCGAACTGCGGCAATACTATCCGGACAATTATTGGTATGTTCCCGAGATGGAAGTCGCCGGGCAGTGGCTGGAGCATTACCGCCGGGCGGTACTCTGCGATCACACGCGTTTTGTCAGACAGGCCCTGAGCGGGTGCGGGGAAACTGGCCCCATATTGGATGTCGGTTGCGGAGGCGGGCTGTTCTTGCGCCTCATGGCCGAGAGGGGCCTGCCGGTCTTCGGCCTGGACTTCTCCCTGCAGGCTGCCGAGGTCGCCTGGACACACAATCGCGTTCCGGCTGTGTGCTGCAGCCTTTCCCGTGCACCGTTTGCGCCGGGCAGTTTCGCCGTGGTCACCATGTTCCACGTGCTTGAGCACCTTTACGAGCCGGCCGCATACCTCCAATCCGCGCACGAGCTGCTTAAGCCGAACGGACGCCTCATAGTGCAGGTTCCCAACGCGCAGTGCTGGCAATTCCTTCTGCTCGGGGAGAATTGGATCGGCTTGGATGTTCCGCGCCATCTGCTCACCTTCCGTCCCAGGGAACTCGAGGTCCTGCTCGATCAATGCGGCTTCGAAGTGGTGCGGACCAAGTACTTCTCCTTGCGCGATAATCCCGCGGGAATGGCGACCAGCCTGGCGCCGTCCATCGAGCCGATGGCGCGCCGCATTCGCCGCATTCCGGAAACCCCGAACATGCGGCTATTCAAGGACCTTGTCTACTTCGGCCTGACCGCGGCCTGCCTGCCGTTTGCCATGCTCGAAGCCGCCTGCCACGCCGGCGCCACCATAATGGTGGAAGCACGCAAGAAATCATGATCTACCGCCGCATACAGCGTGTGCTGCCCGGCTTTCTGCGCCGGTACCTTCTCTATTTCGAGCAGGAGACCGAGGAAGCGGTGCGCAACTTCGCTGCCGCGCTCTCCCCAAGCGCGCGCGTGCTGGACGCCGGCGCCGGCGAAGGCGCCTACCGTAGCCACTTCTCCAAACAGCGGTATGTGGGATTCGACCTGGGCATCGGGGACGCGCACTGGAATTACCGCGAGCTCGATGTGATCGGGAATCTGTCCGCGCTTCCTTTTCGCGACGGCGTATTCGACGCCAGCCTGAACATCGTCACCCTCGAGCACGTGCGCGAGCCGGCTGGCGTGCTGCGCGAAATCGCGGGCGTCCTCAAGCCGGGCGGCCGCCTGCTGCTCGTCGTTCCGCAGGAATGGGAAGTGCACCAGGCGCCCCACGACTACTTTCGCTACACCCGCTTCGGATGCGCCTGGCTGCTCGAACAGGCCGGCTTCGAGCGGTGCGAAATCCGCCCCGTCGGGGGCTACTTCCGCCTGATCTCACGGCGACTCCTGAACGGTTTGCAGTTCTTCCCCGGAATCCTGCTCCCGCTGGCTGCGCTGCTTGTGGCGCCACCGGCTCTCCTCGCCCCGCTGTTCGACCGGCTCGACCGGCGGCGCGACTTCACTCTCGGTTACATATGCACGGCTTACAAGCGATCCTGACTTTCCTGGCAGCAGCTACGCTGGCTGCCGGCGCCGACTTCAGCGGCCAATCGGCACTCGAATACACACGCCGCGTGGTGGCATTCGGCGCGCGTACCCCCGGTTCGCCCGGCATGCACAGGCAGCAGACATACCTGCGGGCTGAACTTGCCAAGCGCGGCTGCCAAGTGTGGGACGATACGTTCACAGCTTCGACGCCGCTCGACCCCATCCGGATGACCAACATCATCGCCCGGTTCACGGGCCGGTCGGGCCAAGCCATCGTTTTCACGGGACACTACGACACCAAGGTGATGCCCGGAATCAACTTCGTGGGCGCCAACGATGGGGGCGCGTCCACCGGTTTCCTGCTGGAAATGGCTCGCGTGCTCGCCGGCCAATCCCGCCAGCACGACGTGTACCTGGTGTGGTTTGACGGCGAGGAGGCCATCGCGCAGTGGTCCGAAACCGATGGAGTTTACGGCAGCAAGCACCTGGCCGCACGCTGGAACGCCGACGGCACGCTCGGCCGCATCAAGGCACTCATCAATGTGGACATGATCGGAGACCGGGATCTCGGCATTCTGAGAGAGGGGTACTCATCGCCCGGCCTGCGCGCACGTGTGTGGAGCGCCGCGCGGCGGAGAGGTTACGGCAGTCACTTCCTCAACGAGGGTTCCCTGGTGGAGGACGACCACGCCGCCTTTGTGCGTCTTGGCGTGAATGCACTGAACCTGATCGATTTCGACTACGGTCCGTCGAATTCCTATTGGCACACGGAGAAGGACACCATCGACAAGCTCAGCGCCGATAGTTTCCAGGTGGTGGGCACTGTCCTCCTCGATGTTTTGCACGAACTCGAGCAATAGACAGTTGCGCGGCTCAGGTTGACAGCGTGAAGCTTGAGATTGACCCGCGACCACGGCGGAGCGCTCTTGAGTTGCGCGGCGGGATCTACCCTGGCGGATGCTTTGCTGTAGTTTCCCCTCACGATCGGCATGGCGTTTTGTCACGGTTCAAGCGGCCTCCGGGAGGGCAGTCACGGGACTTTCGCCGGGTTCGGCGGGCGGAGGCGGTTCCATAGAATCAATAGGTTGCGGGTTCGGTTCGGGTTCGGTCGCGGTGGGAATTTCGGGGTCAACCGGTTCGGATTCAACGGGTTGCGAGGGAGGCGCGGGGAGGGGCCAGTCCCGGCGAAGCTGGCGGAGCTGGTTGAGGACGGCCTGGCGCTGGAAAGCGAGCTGACTTTCGCGGGCGGCAAGGAACTGCGGGAGCTTGGAGCGGTCCACGAGGGACTGCAGGGAGTAAGCGAGGCGGTCGAGTTCGGAGGGTTGTTCGCCGGCGCCGATGAGGGCGGCGGTTTGGACATCGATTTCGATATCGAGGATGCGGGACTCGGCGGCGACGATGCGGGCGAGGCGCCAGTCGATGGAAGCGAGGCTGCGGACGAGGCTGAGCTCGGCTTCGTCGACGGGCTGGTAGCGGCGAATGAGGGATTGGAGGAGGTCGTGGAAAGCGTCCTTGTTTTCGCTGCGGAGGACGCAGGCGAGCTTGGCGTAACGGCCGTGCTTGAAGCCGTTCATGGCGGAACGGGCCTTGCCCTCGGGCGTTCTGGGGCCGCGAGAGCGGGCGCCGTCGCGCGGGGCGGCTTCGAGTTGCTTGTGAGTGAGTCGGATAAGAGGCATGATTCGCGCTCGGTGGGGATTGTAGCAGGCGAGGTGATGAAACCAGGCGGTGTGGGCGGCCTATGTCATTGATAATATGTGAAATAAGGTGTCTGCATTCGAAGTGAACGCGATTTTTCGAGGCTGAAACGCAACTTGGACCGTCGAGTGTGAGACCTTGGCGCGGGAGATGGCGGGGATGCCGGCGAGGATCACCCATTCGGGAAATGAGCGGCGTGGTGCAAAGGTGGGGGACAGGAAACTGCAAGATATTCGCCAAAGGCGCAGTTGCCGTCGCATGTTACAGGACGTTACCCTATGCAAAACGGGCTGGAACTGCGTTATTTCGCATCTTTCAGACACATTCTCTAAAACCTGCTTGGCGGATGAAGATAAGATAAAGAAATGCGTCTGTCCCCTTTCCTTTGGGTACGATCAGGAGGATCCTCGTCCATCGTGCTTTGGTGGTTTCCTCTCCAACTCCTTGAATAACGCAATTCCTTTGCCCCCAAGTCATTCGACGGCTGGTGATGTGGCCGGGGGGCTTGGCCAATACTATTGGTACAGTCGGGCAGTCAGTTACGCTACGACAACTCCGAGTCGGACATTTGGCACGTCCTTCCTTTTGTATGCGAACAAATCGAGTGTGTTTCGTGGTTTCCTTGCGCGGTCGGCGCGCTCTGTGCCAGCTGGAGCAGTCGGTGGATTGGATATCGCGATGTTGATGGCGCTCCGGACCGAGTTCTTTGATTCGAGGAACGGGCACTGCCAATGAAGACGTCGCGCCTACTCGATCTGACTATCTACATCAGTATAGGAATAGCGCTGGTCCTCCTTGTCTATTGGAGTACGTTCCACTTTGGCCCCAACAACGAACCGATTGAAAAGTGGGGGGGATTGGCTGTCACCACACTTATTCTTTTTGGATACGCTGTCCGGGACCACTGGAACTACAGGAAGCGACGGTTGTTTTGGCTGGTTGCGTTCATCTTAGCTACAGTTCATGTGTCGATCTTCAGCATCATTCTCGTGAAGGTTGAGGGTTGGAAGGTTTTGTGGTTTGTCTTTGCCTTTCCATTCGAGAATGTGATGATCGACGCCGCCTTTCGGTTTACGGGACACAAGAAGGGAAGCAAACCGGCATGGAAACCGTGACAGTCACCAAATAGCCAGTTTCCGTGAGAGATTCTCCTCCGCGCCGTCACTCTCGTGTCAATGGCGAGGAACGCGTGAGCCGTCGTTCTGGATACCCCGCATCACGTCACCCAGCGTGGCAACGGGCGGCAGGACGTCTTATGCGCGAAATAAAAAGTTTGCAATTCGAGGTGAACACGATTTTCCGAGGCTGAAACGCGAGCTGGCTGGAGGGGCTTCCGGGAAGCCGTCGAGTGTGGGACCTCGGCGGGGATGCGCGCGAGGATCATCCAGTCGGGAAACGAGCGGCGTGGTGCCAAAGAGGACAGGAAGGTGCAGCATATCTGCCAAGACACAGTCGCCGCCGCATGTCTACAGCACGTTACCCTATGCAAACGGGCTGGAACTGCGTTATTCTGCATCCTTCGGACACGTTCTCTAGAACCTGCCTAGCGGATGAAGATAAGATAAAGAAATGCGTCTGTCCCCTTTCCTCGAGTATGGTCTCCACGCAAACGGTGTAAATGGTTACTGTCACCGGCTTTTTCACTCGGCGTTCCTGCGCGACCGCGAGCAGGCAGAGAAGATCGCCGTGCACCACTATGAGAACGCAGAAGAAGCCCTTCTTGCGCAGGTCCGTTCGAGCTTAACAGAATAGGGAGAGTTTGATGAGAATCACTGAGGTTAAGACATTGGTCGTTCACGCATTTCTATGTAACTGGGTTTTTGTGAAGCTTTGCACTGATGCTGGGCTCACCGGGGTTGGCAAGGGCATACGAAACGCATTTTGGATGTTGATCGCCTGTCCACTGCTCTTCGGCCAGCCGAAGGTTGTCGCTCCGAAATTCGATCCGGAGGCCAACAAGATAATTAGCACCGACCGCGCGGACGGCCGCTATGTGAGCACGCGCGGCTGCGTCCAGTATCTGCTGCGACATGCCAAGCCTCGGCTCGCTTTCGACCCCACCTTCTCTCGCCAAGAGCTCGAGGAATGGAAAATCAGGGTTCGAAGCAAAATGCGCGAGCTGATGCGATTCCCCGAAGTACCGATCCAGCCACCACCGAAACTGGTGGGGCGGGAAAAGAGGGATGGATACAGGCTGGAGAAATGGGAAATCTACCCGCAGCCGGGAAGCGTAGTCCCTTTCTTGATGCTGATACCCGATTCCGTCTCGCTGCGAAAGCCCGCTCCGGCGGTGCTTTGCTTTCCCGGCTCATACCGCAGTAAAGAACAGCTTGCGGGGGAGGCGGAACTACACCCAACGTATACCGTGGCCCGTAACGCCGAGCGCAATCATATGGCGCTGTTTTACGCCAAAAGAGGCATGGTGGCGGTGGCGGTGGATAACCCGGGCGTCGCCGAAAGCTCAGATTTGGAGCGCTTTGGCCGCGCTCCCGCCTATGAGCGTGACGGCTTTTCGCGATACCTGATCGATATGGGTTGGCACTATCTCGGGCTCTCCGCCTTCCAGAGTACGCAGATCTTGACATGGATGAAAACGCGCGCGTTCATCGATCGCAACCGGATCGCGCTGAGTGGGCATTCGTTCGGAACTGAGCCGCTCATGGCGATCGGCGTGCTCGATCCGGACATTCGCGCGTTTGTGTTTAACGACTTTGTGTGCCGGACTATCAAGCGCGCCACCGTGTCAACCAAGCCCTCAGATGCCGGTGTGCGACCCGTAGTGAACTTTCTGCCACATTGCGTTCCAGGCTTGTGGGAGTGGTTCGACTACCCGGATTTGCTCGCAAGCCTTGCACCCCGCCCGTTGATCTTGACCGAAGGTGGGGCGACTCGCGACCTCGACCTCTTGAAAAAGGCCTACCAGATCATGGGCGCGGGCGATAAGATCTCGGTTTACTACTACCCGAAATATAGCGATCCGAGCACGCGGCGCGACTACGCGGAGATTCCGGAGGGCCTCGATCAGAACGAATGGTTTCAATACGTCAACGTCGACCAGCCGAATCACTATTTCAAGAGAGATATCGCGGTGCCCTGGCTAAGCGGCGTGTTCTTCCGGTGAACCAAACCGCCAACGCGGTTGTGAAGGAAACCGTAGGAAACCGTGACGGAAACCGTGACAGTCACCAAATAGCCAGTTCCCGTGAGAGATTCTCCTCCGCCCCGTCACTTTCGTGTCAATGGCGAGGAACGCGTGAGCCGTCGAACTGGATACCCCGCATCACGTCGCCCAGCGTGGCAACGGGCGGCAGGACGTCTTATGCGCAAAATAAAAAGTTCGCATTCGAGGTGAACGCGATTTTCCGAGGCTGAAACTCGAATTGGCTAGAGGGGCCTGCGGGAAGCCGTCGAGTGTGGGACCTCGGCGGGAATGCGGGCAAGGATCACCCAATCGGGAAACGAGCGGCGTGGCGCCAAAAAGGACGGGAAGGTGCAGCATATCTGCCAAAGGCACAGTCGCCGCCGCATGTTTACAGCATGTTACCCTGTGCCACACGGGCTGGAACTGCGTTATTCTGCATCTTTCGGTCACGTTCTCTAGAACCTAGAACCTGCCTAGCGGATGAAGATAAGATAAAGAAATGCGTGTGTCCCCTTTCCTCAAGCATGGTCTCCACGCAAACGGTGTAAATGGTTACTGTCACCGGTTCTTCCTGTGAATAGTCGTTGAGGGAATGTGTACATGCGATTGTTCTTACTGCTCAGCCTCTCCATCTTGGTAAGTACATCCGGATTGTTTGCTCAGAACGTGAAGGTGCAGTCTGTCCAGAGCCCGGGCAAGATGGCGAAGATCTATGATGGCGATTGGTGGTTGGCCTCGGCTTTGGAAAGGCGTTCAGGCTTTCTGGAGGGAGTCGCTGACTGCCAAACGTGGGTGGTGCGCGCCGAAGGTTTTTCCGGCACATCTGACCAGTTAGTCGAAAAGATCACTCGGTACTATAAGACTCACCCGAATGACAGACGGGTACTCGTGATAGACATTTGGCGACGCGTTGGCGCGGCTACTTCAACCAAACCACTGCCGAATGGCGAGGTTTGGAAGGAACCGCATTGGTACCTAAATGGCTTGTGGTGGCGCCAGGTCTCCGAATCGGAACGATTGGGCTTTCTTGAGGGCTATCTCTGGTGCCTTCGTACGCAGGTGAATCGGCCAGAGAATGCCTACTCCCGCTCACTGAGCTTTTATGTTGATGAGATTGACGAGTACGTTCGGGCATATCCGAAAGCAGACGACGAGTCTGTGGCGACCATCCTAGAGCGGTTTCGGGACGGATCGAAGAGGCAGTAAATCAACGCTCCCCTTCAGTCCAGTTCCCCTCGTTCCACCTCACCGTTAAGCTTGGTTGCAGCTGCGGGTAAAGGGGACAGACGCATTTTCCGGAGAGAGGGTTTGCACTGTACGCACTTCTTTCATATGCCCCGCCGTCCCCGCGTGGTCGTTCCCGGCGTCGCCCATCACGTTACGCAGCGCGGTAACAACCGCCAACAGGTGTTTTTCAGCGCGGACGATTACCGGCGCTACCTGGACCTGCTGGGGCGGCATGCGGCTGACTGCGGTACCCGTCTTCTCGCCTATTGTTTGATGACCAACCACGTGCCTCTTCTCGCCGTGCCGGAGTCCCAGGCATCTCTCGCCCGCGCCCTCGGGCGCACGCACGCCGAATACGCTCTGGCGCGGAA
>JAJFUV010000249.1 GCA_021372245.1 Terriglobales bacterium | reverse complement strand
CTACTCATAAACGACCGCGTGGACGTGGCGCTGGCGGTGGGCGCCGATGGCGTGCACATCGGCCAATCCGACATGGACTTCCGCGATGCGCGCAAGTTACTCGGCCCAGACGCCCTGATCGGGTTTTCGATTGAAACGATGGAGCAGGCCGCGGAAGCCGCGGGTTTGGACGCGGCCTACTTCGGAGTGAGTCCGGTGTTCTCGACGCCCACCAAAACGGATACAGCGGCGGAATGGCGACTCGACGGGCTCCGGCGGCTGCGCGCGGCTTCGGGTCAGGTGCTGGTAGGGATCGGCGGCATCTCGGTAGTGAATGCAGCCGGCGTGATCCGGGCAGGGGCAGACGGCATCGCCGTGGTGTCCGCGATTTGCGGAGCGGCCGATCCGGAACGGGCCGCCCGGGAATTACGGCGCCTGGTTGACGCCGAGCGCGCATAGGATAGCATCGACGTCGTACACCGCGCCGCCCCAACTTCCTCCGCTTACCTGCTGAAGCGCGGCCCACAAGCGCGTCGCATCGGGCAGACGCTCATCGGGCGCGAGGTACGGGTGTGGCGCGCGCCCGGCCAGCACCTTTTCGGCGTCGCCGCCAGCCAGGTTGATGCTGCCTTCCAGTCGCACGCGGTCGATTACGATCTCGATCATGTCTCCGTCGCGCAGCTTGCCGATGGGACCGTCGGCGAGCGCTTCGGGAGAGACGTGGCCGATGCAGGCTCCCGTGGAGACGCCGCTGAAACGGGCGTCGGTGATAAGCGCGATTTGTTTGCCGTAACTCAGGTACTTGAGGGCGCTTGTAAGTTGGAAGGTCTCTTCCATGCCCGTGCCCATGGGGCCGCGGCCGGCGAGCACCAGGATGTCGCCGGGTTGGAGCTCGCCCGCTTTGACGGCTTCGATGGCCGCGGCTTCGGTAGTGAACACGCGCGCCGGGCCGCGCTTGCGGTAGACGCCGTCGGCATCTACCACGCTCGGATCGATGGCCGTACACTTCACCACCGAGCCTTCCGGCGCGAGGTTACCGGTGGGGAAGCACACAGTGGATGTGATGCCGCGACGTCGCGCCTCATCGGGTGAAAAGATGACGTCGTCCGGATCGATGCCGTTGCGCTCTTTGAGTGTGGCGCGGAGTTTGGCGCGGCGTTCGGAGTCTTCCCACTCGTCCAGGTTCTCACCCAACGTGTGGCCGCTCACGGTCATCGCTTTCAGATCGAGCAGCCCGGCGCGGCGCAAATGCAGCATCACCTCGGGCACGCCGCCGGCCAGGAACACTTCCACGGTGAGATGGTTGCGCGGCCCGTTGGGCAGCACGTCCACCAGGCGCGGCGTCTGGCGGTTCACTTCGATCCAATCAGCCACGCTAGGGCGCGCAAGGCCGGCCGAGAAAGCGATGGCGGGCAGGTGCAGGATCAGGTTCGTGGATCCGCCAACGGCTGCGTGCACCACCATGGCGTTGCGTACGCTTGTTTGGGTGATGATGTTCTTCATGGCGATGCTGCGCTCGATGAGGGCCAGCACGGCCTGGGCGGAGCGCCGCGCCATGTCGAGCCAGATCGCATGGCCGCTGGGGGCGAGCGCCGCATGCGGAACAGTCATGCCGAGCGCTTCGCCGACCACCTGAGATGTCCCGGCGGTACCCAGGAACTGGCAGCCGCCACCGGGGGATGCGCAGGCGCGGCAGCCCACCTCAGCTGCGTATTCGAGCGAGATTTCGCCCTGTGAATAGCGCGCGCCGATCGACTGCACCTGTCCGGCGTCCTCGCCATTCTCAGGGCCCAGGGTTGCGCCGCCCGGCACCAGCACACACGGCAGATCGCGCGCCGCGGCCAGGGCCATCATCATGGCCGGCAAACCCTTGTCGCAGGTGGCGACGCCCACGACTCCACTGCGCGTGGGCAGGGACCGGATCAGGCGGCCGAGGACCGTGGCGGCGTCGTTGCGATAAGGCAGACTATCGAACATACCGGCTGTACCCTGCGTGCGGCCGTCACAGGGATCGGTGCAATAGCCGGCGAAGGGCACCGCGCCTCGCTCCTTCAACTCGCGCGCAGCGGCCTCCACCAGCAGGCCGACCTCGTAGTGGCCCGTGTGATAGCCGAGTGCGATGGGCTTACCATCGGGGGCGCGCAGACCGCCATGCGTGCTAAGGATCAGCACTTCGGGCGAACCAAGCTTGGAGGGATCCCAGCCCATGGCAGCATCCATGGTCCAACCGAAGACGTCGCCCGAGGGATGATTCCGGAGCAGGTCCGGCGTCAGGGGCAGTGCCCCCCTAGGTCCTGGAACGCGGGTGCGGACGTCATAAATCCGATCATCCATAGTGAGACTCGCCTCCAATGTTCGCTAGAATTGATTAGAACTTCGGCTAGTAACGGAGATACCTATTGCCCAATCCAAATCAAGGTTCCGTGGCCATCTATCCTGGCTC
>JAJFUV010000237.1 GCA_021372245.1 Terriglobales bacterium | reverse complement strand
GTCCTTGTCCTTCGACGGACCGCTGTAAAGTTCGCGGTATTCGAGTTCCGGGCTGTGCGTCTCATCGAATGCCGCTAGATCAATCGAGGCCCGCTTGGGAATGCGCGAACAGTCCGGCGTGTACCAGCGGCATCCCAGGCGTTCTAGAAACTCGTAGACAGCATACATTGTGCCGCGCTTACGCCCGCCGGCAAGGATGGTATGCTCGCCCACGCTTTTCAGTACGAAACCTTCGTCGCCCAACTTGTCCCAGGAGATGGGGACGCGCAACCGTTCCACCGCCTCACTCCGCCCGACCAACAACATCGGGCCCGTCACGCTATGCCGGTCGTCGACGATGGGCAACCGCGCGCCCGTCATTTCAAACAGGAATCGTTGGAGTTCGTTCGCCGCTCGCTGCTCGCTCGGCGAAGCCTCACGTGAAAGCACGATAGTGTGGCCGGACTGCGCGGATCGAATGAAGGGTGCCAGCGCCAACAATTCGCGCCGGCGCATCGCTACTTGCCCCATGATTGGTTCGGCCGCGGCCCCATCCCGAGAATCAGCGTACCGCCACTCACTAAATCCTTGTGTGCGAACCATGGCTTGTTGAGAGGTTGTCCGTTCAATCTCGCCGATTGAATGTATTTGTTCACCGCGGACACCCCCCGCGCCACAACGCGGAAGGTTTTCCCATTCCCGAGGTGCAGCTTCACTTCCTCGAAAATCGGGCTGCCGATGTCATACACCGGTTTACCCGGACAGACCGGATAGAAGCCCATAGCACTAAACACATACCACGAAGATAGTTCGCCGTCGTCCTCGTCGCCCGCGAATCCCAACGGATGTGCGCGGTACCACACGTGCATGATCTCCCGCACCTTCCGCTGCGTCTTCCATGGCTCGCCGGCGTAGTTGTAAAGGTACGGGATGTGGAAGCTCGGCTCGTTGCCGTGTCCGTACTGGCCGATCAATCCCGTCTGGTCCGGGAACTGACGCAGGAAGACGAACTTCGCGCCTTCCTCAAAGCCGCGATACTGCTCACGGAACAACTGGTCCAGCTTCGCTGTGAAGTTCTCGCGTCCGCCCATCAGACCGATGAGATCCTCCACATCGTGCTGCACGTGCCAGGTGTAAATCCAGGAGTTCATCTCGGTGAAGTAGTCGCGCCCGCCTTGCCCGCCGCCCCACTTTGGATCGAACGGCGCGATCCACTTCCCATCGGCGCTCTTCGGTGCCATGAAGCCGATGCGTTCATCGAACACGTTGCGGTAGTTGCGCGCACGTCCCATGAAATAGTCGTAGTCGCTCTGCTTGCCGAGTTCCCTGGCCAGTTGTGCCAGGCACCAGTCGTCGTAAGCCGCCTCGAGGGTGACCGACACCGCTTGCCGCCGCTCGAATCCGTCCACTTCAGGCACGGTCTCCTTCTCGCCCGGGCGCAGCGCCGGGAAAAAGCCCTTCTCGTAGTAAGCCCGGTCGAGCACAGTGGCGGGCCCCCGGCGCCACGGGATCATAGTCGCTTCCATGCGGTTCTTCCGCAAGCCCTCGTACGCTTCCGCCAGATCGAAATCGCGGTAGCCTTTGAAATACGTGTCGGCGATCAGCGCCGTCATATGGTGCCCGATCATCCCCGCGCGCCCATAACCTTGCATCCATCCGGACTGTTCATACACCTTGACGTAACTGCGCACGAAATCACGCTGCCGGTCCGGATCCAGCAGTAACTGCAGCGGATGAAGTGAGCGGTAACTGCCCCACAGGTTACTTACCGTGTAGAAGCCCTGTCCTTGTGCGTCATGGACCTTACGGTCCGCGCCGCTGTAGTACTTGTCGCCTTCAACCAGGTTCATAGGGCGTCCCATGGCCCGGTACAGAGCGCTGAAGAAGATCGTGCGCTGCTCTTCCGTGCCGCCCGTGACCTCCACCTTGGCGAACTCCCGCTCCCACGCCTGGCGTGCCTTCGTGCGCACGGCATTGAGATCCCACCCCGGCATTTCGCGATCGATGTTTGCCCGCGCCTGCTCTGTGCCGATCAGCGAGAATCCCACTTTCACGTCGATTTGTTGCGGATCACTCGATCGGTTGAAGTCGACCGCCGCGCCATTCAATTCGCCCTTCCAGGTGCTTTGTGCCACGAACGGCTTCGAAAAGTCGGCATAGAAGTATGTGCGCGATCCGAAGGGTGAATCCTCGCCGCCCCAGACCGCGTTCGAGCCGCGAACCTCTACCGCGGGGTTCCGCGGCGACATGTTGAAGATCACATGCCCATCCTTGCCCGCCGGGAATGTAAAGCGGTAGTACGCGCTCGTCGCGCCGGGCGAGTATTCGACCTTGACGTCGTAGCTTTCGAGCAGCGTCTCATACGAGTACGGCGTCACCTTCTCCAAGTCATGATCGTAAAGAGAGGAAGACGCGGCGGGATCGCGCTGGACCTCGCCAGTGACCGGCATGATGGCCGATGCGCCTGCGCGGAACCCGTGGATCCTGTCGGCCAGGTATCGGTCCTTCACCAGCGGCGTGGTGACAGGCGCCAGCCGGGCCATGCCGTGCGGCAATTGCACGTTGGGATGTGCGGGCTGCAGCAGATAACCGATGCCCCCGATGTTCGGGTCTACATAGTCGAGAGGATCTTTCGTCTTCCGGCCGCATCCGGCCGTCCCCAAACACAGCATGGTGCAGAGCACGAGGACGAAGCCCGCATAAGCGTCACTTCTTTCCAAAAACATAGACACCTGTATCCTGCCGGCTCTGGTAGGTCACGAAGACCCGCCCGATCGAATCGACCGCCACATCTTCCACGAGCTGCCGTGGCTGGG
>JAJFUV010000219.1 GCA_021372245.1 Terriglobales bacterium | reverse complement strand
GCCACTCGGCATGATCCCACTGGCCGAAAGTTTCCACCCATTCAGAATACAGCACCCCGTCGGCTTCGCCTTCCAGTGCATGAGCCCGGGCGCTGGACCACGGCCAGTCCCAAGCTGCCTGCACCAGTCCCGCGCGCACCGGATTCGAATCGACATAGCGCATGGCGCAGAGCCGGTGAGCCTCATCCAGGGGACAGGAGAAGAACCGGTTTTGCCAGAGGTGGCCGCTGCGGCCTCCGGCCCGGTTCAGCGCCAGAGCGTATTCGGCGTGCGTGCGCCCGAGGGCGCGGGCGAGCGATGCCTAGGGCGCCGACACGGCGAGAAGATGCACGTGGTTGGTCGTCAACCAATAGGCGAGAAGACGGGTACCGCAGTCAGCCGCATGCCGCCCCAGCAGGTCCAGATACCGCCGGTAGTCGTCCGCGCTGAAAAACACCTGTTGGCGGTTGTTACCGCGCTGCGTAACGCGATGGGCGACGCCGGGAACGACCACGCGGGGACGGCGGGGCATATGAAAGAAGTGCGTACAGTGCAAACCCTCTCTCCAGAAAATGCGTCTGTCCCCTTTACCTTCGTCCACTGCTCGCGAGAGTGCTACGTGCTGTTGCGAACAAGCATGACATCTAGCCGCACGTCCTTGCCGCGCTTGACGGCGATGCATTTCAGTTGGTCTTGCCCAAGCCGCAACGACTCGCCCGCGCGTGTGTAAGCGGCAATGCAATAGCGGCCGGGTTCGAGCAGCGCGATGTAGTCACCCGTCGGCTGCGTCAGCACTAGATTCCGATGCCCGTCCACTGCCGTGAAAACCAGGACCACATTGGCGGCATCAGCCATGCTGCCGGCCGGATCCTGGCTTCGGAATCCGGCAGTTCCGTAAGCCTGACCGAACGCGAGGCCGCTGGCGTTCGTCTGGGCCAACAAGGCGCAAGTGCTAACCAGCACCATAGCCGAAACGAGCAGTAGTTTTAGTCTCATTTCGGCCTCGGAACTGCATAGGAAAGGGGACAGACGCATTTCTTTATCTTATCTTCATCCGACAGGTAGGTTCCAAAGTATGTGCCTGGAAGCCTTGAAATAATGCAGTTCCAGCCCGTTTGGCACAGGGTAACGTGCTGTAAACATGCGGGGGCAACTGTGCCTTTGGCGAATATTCTGCGACTTCCTGGCCGCTTTGGCTCCATGTTGCTCGTTTCCCGCCTGCGTGATCCTTACCGGCATCGCCCCATCTCTCCCACCAAGGCTTCACACTCAACGACTTCCCGCAGGTTGCTCTGTCCAAATCGCGTTCACCGCGAATGCAAACTTCTTATTTAGCGCATTATCAACGAGATGGCCCTCCCGCCTCCCGTGGTTTCATCACCTCGCCTGCTACAATCCCCACCGAGCGCGAATCATGCCCCTTATCCGACTCACTCACAAACAACTCGAAGCCGCCCGGCGCAACGGCGCACGGTCTCGCGGCCCCA
The DNA here is from genome assembly GCA_021372245.1 of Terriglobales bacterium. Lineage (GTDB taxonomy): Bacteria > Acidobacteriota > Terriglobia > Bryobacterales > Bryobacteraceae > JAJFUV01. The sequence goes on along the minus strand of JAJFUV010000219.1, from coordinate 27,176 downwards.
AAACGCCCGAAGGCAAGGCCCGTTCCGCCATGAACGGCTTCAAGCACGGCCGCTACGCCAAGCCCGCTTGCGTCCTCCGCGGCGAAAACAAGGACGCGTTCCACGACCTCCTCCAATCCCTCATCCACCGCTTCCAGCCCGCCGACGAGGCCGAACTCAACCTCGTCCGCAGCCTCGCCTCCATCGATTGGCGCCTCGCCCGCATCGTCGCCGCCGAATCCCGCATCCTCGATGTCCAAACCGCTGCGTTCCTCGCCGCCCGCGAAAGCCAGCTCACTTTCCAGCGCCGGGCCGTCCTAAACCAGCTCCGCCAGCTTCGCCGGGACTGGCCCCTCCCCGCACCTCCCCAGCAAGTAGTTGAATCCGAACCCGTTGGCGCGCAAATCCCCGCCGAACCGGAGAAAATCCCGGGAATCCCCCTCCCAGGGGCTGCTTGAACCGTGAGGTACTGGCACACTTGCCCTCGGCTCTTGCCTCGCCCGCCGCGCACATCTCCTGCGGCGTACTTTGCGCGGCCACTGCGGTTGCGCGAGACTCAGAGTGAGATGCGGTATTTCTTCCGACGGCGCATTCCCGAGTTCCGGCGCATACTTCTTGTCGAGAGCGGTTCCCGCTGCGTGCTGGAAAATCTGCTCCCCAGGTTGTTCCAAATGTACGGGAACGATATGCGCGTCGACCTGGTGACCTGTTACGCCGGCGTGCCGCAAGGGCTCTGCGAGCAATCCGCATCGGTGTATCGCGTGAACGAGTACGCGACCCGCGCCCGCCGCAAGCAGCTCTATCGGGAACTGGCCGGCAATCGTTACGACGCAGTGGGCATCGTCTGTTCGGCCGAGCCCATCATGACGAAATGGAAGTGGGCCGTCGCGCTTCTGGTCAAAGCCAAGGTCTTCGTGATCAACGAAAACTGCGACTTCTTCTTTCTCGATTACGGCCATGCTGGTGTGATCTGTCATTTCGTCCTCTTCCGCGCGGGGCTGACCGGGGGCGGCGCGGCCTCGACGATTGGCCGTCTGGTTTTCTTTCCCGTCACGCTGGCTTATCTTTTGCTGTGGGCCGCGGCGGCGCATATTCGCAGAAAGGTGCGTGCATGAAACAGATTCTGGTAAAAGAATGCGGTGGTCCTGAAAAGATGGAACTCGTCGAAGTGGCAAAGCCCGCGCCGGGGCCGGGACAAGTCCTGGTGAAACTGGCCTCGATCGGCGTGAACTTCATCGATATCTATTTCCGCATAGGCCTTTACAAAGCGCCGGCGCCGGTGAGCCTGGGAATGGAAGGCGCCGGAGTGGTGGAAGCCGTCGGCGAGGGCGTCGAAGGCGTGAAAACAGGCGATCGCGTGGCCTACTGCATGGTGCGCGGTTCCTATGCCGAGTATGCCGTGGTGCCTGCCGCGCAGATCGTGGTCCTGCCCGCCGCGCTGGACTTCCAGTCCGCTTCAGCGGCCATGCTGCAGGGGATGACCGCGCACTACCTGACGCATTCGACTTACGCGCTCAAACCGGGCGATACGTGCCTGGTGCATGCGGCGGCCGGCGGCACGGGCGGCCTGATCACACAGATGGCCAAGATGCGCGGCGCGCGCGTGATCGGGACGGCGTCGACGCGCGAGAAGGCGGCCCTGGCGAAAGCGTCCGGCGCCGACGAGGTGATCCTTTACACCGAATGCGAGTTCGACCAGGAAGTGAAGCGCCTCACTGGTGGCCGTGGCGTAGACGTAGTGTACGATTCGGTGGGCGCTTCGACCTTCATGCGGAGCCTGGATTCACTCAAGCCGCGCGGCATGATGGTGACCTTCGGCAACGCTAGCGGCGCCGTGCCGGCCATCGAACCGCTGCTCCTCAATCAGAAAGGATCGCTGTACCTGACGCGGCCGGCGCTGGCGCACTATGCCACTACGCGCGAGGAACTGCTCGCGCGCGCTAACGACGTGCTCGGCTGGGTCGCATCGGGCAAACTGAAACTTCGCATCGGACGCACTTACCCGCTCGCTCACGTCGCGCAAGCGCACATCGATCTGGCCGGTCGTGCGACGACCGGGAAACTACTGTTGATTCCTGGCTAGACGCGGGTCGAGCTACCAGTTACACCGGTTCGGACAGCGCCAGAATCCGCGCGGGAGAGACCCATCCGGGTTGGGCTGTGGCGACCAGGTCGCCCCGCACACGTCGCATTGGAGATGACGGCCGTACTTGTTGAGCAGCCTTACACCCAGCTTGGCCATCTGGGCTCCCTGCAAGCGGCGCTCGTCTTCGCCCGTAATTGGAACAGTTGCCTGCATCATTGCGCACCTCTCTTTCGAACGTGTCTATTTACTTGGCGGCGGCTCCGGCGACTCCGGCCGCCTCATTCACTTGCTGCTGCCAGCGTTCGGCCGCGTCGTGAAGCACGGGCGGCTCCGCCGCGTCGAGTATGCCTTCGACGCCCTGCACGATTCTGCACCGCACCTCGTCGCTCATCGACGCCGCGGCGCCGTTGCTCATCATGCTGGCCAGGGCGTTGCCCGCGAGGATGCGATTCTCGATATCGCCGTGCTCGTTGCGCAGAATGCGGAGTACGACCTCGATCACTTCCTCGGAAGGCTCTTTCAGCAGCCCGGCGTTTCGCAGGGCTGCTTGCCTCAGCCGCCAATTGAACGGATACCGGAGCACCCGTGCCAGGCCCCGCTGATGTTGGTCGAGGGCCCCTTCACTTGCCAGCCGTTCCATTTGGTCCAGCACGCGTACCCAACTCTGAAGATCGCCGAAGATGTCGTTCGCCACTTTTGGAAAACCTCCTGGATGATGCACCTATGAGCTTGCACGAACCGGGCCATCCGGGAAGGATTTCTAAAATCAAGCGTGACAAGGGGTAGGGCGCCGGGTGGGCAGCGGAAAACTGTACCTAACGGCACAGCGCTGGCCGTTTTCAGGCAGCGCCCGAGGGCGCGCTGTCGTCTTTGACGGGATCTTCTTCTCCCTCGGCGCCCTTGCGGCGGATGCCGTGCTTCTCCATGCGGTAGATGAGTGCCTTGCGGCTGATATCGAGGTAAGCCGCCGCGTGTGTCTGATTGCCTCCGAACTTAGCCAACGCCCGCGTGAGCAGTTCCTTTTCGACGGCCTCCAGGCTAATGCCCTTTGCCGGCAGTTCGAGCTGCAGCGTGTCCACTGCCGCACGCTCGCGGCGAAGGAAGTCCGGCAGATCGCCGAGCGTGATCTCGTCGCCTCTCGTCAGCACGACGATGCGCTCGATGACGTTTTCCAGTTCCCGCACATTGCCCGGCCAGCGGTAGTTCTGGAAATTGGGCAGCAGGGCGGGCGGCAGGACCAGCCCGGGCCGGCCCATCTTCTCCCGGGTCTTGACGAAGAAATACTGGACCAATTCCGGGATGTCCTCGGCCCGGTCGCGGAGCGGCGGCAGTTCCAGGGGGATCACCGCCAGGCGGTAGTACAGGTCCTCGCGAAACGTGCCGTCCTCGATCATGGCCCGCAGGTTCCGGTGCGTGGCCGTGACGATGCGGACATCCACCTTGGAGGGCGAAGTCGCTCCTACTTTTTCTAATTCACCCTGCTGGATGAGGCGTAGCAGCTTCACCTGCAGCTCGCCCGGCATCTCACCGATCTCGTCGAGGAAGAGAGTGCCCCGGTCGGCGAGCTCCACCTTGCCCTGCTTGTTGGCCGTGGCTCCAGTGAACGCGCCCTTGACGTGACCGAACAGTTCCGATTCCAGCAGGTCGCGTGGAATCGCGCCACAGTTTATGGTGATGAAAGGTTTGTCGCGGCGCCGGCTGTTGAAATGAATGGCGCGGGCCAGCAGTTCTTTGCCCGTGCCCGTTTCGGCGTGGATCATGATGGTGGCGTCGCTCAGGGCCGCCCGCGCGGCGGTATCCAGAACCGACAACAGCGCCTCCGAGCGTCCGATGATGTTCTCGAAGCCGTACTTGCGATCCAGGCTGCTGCGCAAGGTACGGACCTCCGCCACCAGGCGAAAGTGCTCCAGGACCCGGCCGACAACCAGGCCGAGTTCCTCATAGTCGATGGGCTTGGTGAGATAGTCGTAGGCACCCGCCCGCATGGCCTGCACTGCACTTTGAATGGTGCCGAACGCGGTCACAATGACCACCGGCATCTCGGGGTAGTCCGCGTGGATCCTATCCAGCAGGTCGAGCCCCGACATTCCGGGCATCTTCAAATCCGTCAGGACGAGCGCGGGGGCTTCTTTCTCGATGGAGGCCAGGGCTGCTTGGCCGTCGGCGGCGGTGGACACGGCGTAGCCCATGTCCTGCAGCTGCGTTTCGAGCACCCAACGCAGGTTTTCGTCATCGTCTACTACCAGAATGCGAGCAGAAGTCATGTTCCTCAACGTTTAGCTGGGAGAATGACCGAAAAGGTCATCCCCCTGTCCGGATTGCCGTGCGCCTGGAGCGCCCCACCCATCTGGCGCATGATCTGATGGGCCACGGGGAGGCCGAGGCCGGTGCCGTGTTCCTTGGTCGTGAAAAACGGATCGAACAGGCGGTCGACGTGGGCCGGCGCCACGCCGTGGCCGCGGTCGATCACGCGGATGGTGATGCGCCCGTCGCCGGCGGACGCCGACAGGGTGACCGTTTCGCCGTCCGGGCTGGCCTCAATCGCATTGAGCATCAGATTTAGCAGCACCTGCTCCAACTGCTCGGGATCGCATTCGACAGGCGGCAGCTTCGGCTCCACTTGCCTCTCGAAGTGGATGATCTTGCCGTGTACTCCATGGTCGGCCAGCGCCAGAGTGCTGTCCAGGACAGCGGCCAGTTCCACGGTCTGAAAACGCGGCGCGCGTGGGCGCGCGAAGTTCAGGAAGCTGGTAAGCAGCCCGTCCAGGCGGCGGCATTCGTTGGCGATGATGTCGACGCACCGGGCCTGCTTGGGGTCCAGGCTCCGGTCGCGTCGCAGGATGGCGGCGGCTCCCGAAATGCTCGCCAGAGGATTTCGGATCTCGTGTGCCAGACCGGCTGACAATTGGCCCAACGCGGACAACCTTTCGGCCCGCTTCATTCCTTCGAAGGTGGCTTGCACCTTCTCGTACACCGAACCGAGCTTTTTCGAAAGGCGGCGGTAACGCTCCTTCTGGCGGTACTCATGCGCCGCCAGCCACGCAGCCCCCAGGCCAAACACGAATAACACGATCGCCGCAATAGTCCGCTCCGGCCATGCGAAGCCCGCAGGAAGGACGGCGAGCAGGACTGTGCTCACGAGTGCCACCGCCACGATGAGCACGCTCAGCGCCCATAACATCCAGAGTCTCGGGTCGATTCGTTTCACTTGCTCCATCCACAGAGTACATCTACATGCTAGTGGCCGGGCAGGGCATCAGGATTCTGGCAGACCGAGCCAGCACTCTACTCGCGAACGCTCACAAACAGGGAAAGCGCGATGAGGATGACCACACCGAACAGGAAGACGGCAACTGATGTTCCGAGATCCATCTCACGCCAGAATCCGCGGATGCGCCGGGTGCAAAGCTCATGGAGCATCTCGTACAGGCGCGTCTCGCGCCATCCCAGTACGGGCTGCTCCGGCGGTTTCGCGGTTTGTTCACGAGAAGATCTCGTACCCATGGATTGTTCTTTCCGGTGCAGCAATCAAGCTTCCTTATCGGCCGCCTGCCGTCAGGAGCAGGTGATCAGATGCGCTCCTTCCCGCTCCGCGATCGACTCCATGGCGCGAACCATGCGCGAATGGAGGTTGACTAGCGGATCCCGCGTGCCGGCGGGATACTCGGCCTGTGCGAGCGAATCCACTTTTCGCAAAATGACCTTCGTTTGGCGCTCGTTGCCGCTGACGACCAAGGGCTGGGGAATCATAAGAGCCGCGCTGCGGTGGAAAACCACGGCTTCCAGCAAAAGCGCCGGTTCGTCCACGTACAACACGACGCAGGGCGCCAGCCCCACGCCCAGCTCATTCTTGATGCGGGCTGTGACGTCCAGTTCCGCCGGCGTATGCAAGCCTTGCCGCGCCAGGGCCTGGCGCACGGTTCGAAGTCCGGCCGGATAGGGCGCGGGGACAGTGAATGTTTCCATCTGTGGGCCTTTGCTCATAGTCTGCGACGCCTCACCTCTACTGGAGCAATTCGGACGCCACACCGGATCATCAGGACATGTCCGCCGCTTTAGGGCGCATTTCGCCCGCCACTGGGGTACCGGCCTTGGCGTACGGTTGGACGTCGTCGGGCAGCACTGTGCCTTTTCGGCCAATTACGGGGCCGATTTCCCGCCTGGGAGGCGCTTTTGGGCTGGCACTACGATTGCTCTCTTGAATGCTTCACGAGCGTGCCCCGGCGCGGATTCCACATGGAGGTTCCACAATGAAGGACACCATCTACATCACGAAAGAAGATTACGACAGGCTGCGGCGGCTGGTTGACGCGCGGCGTGCGGGCGACTATCACGACGCCGAATACCTCAACGGGCTGGAAGTGGAACTGGATCGGGCGGAAATTGTCGAACGGAGTGCCGTGCCCCGCGATGTGGTCACGATGGGCTCGGAGATTCGCTTAAAGGACCTGGATACCAAGGAGGTGAAAACCTACCGGCTCGTGTTCCCCGCCCAGGTCCGTGGCGAAAACGCGATTTCGGTGCTGGCGCCTATAGGCACAGCGATGCTGGGATACCAAGTGGGTGACGTCATCGAATGGCGCGTGCCGAAAGGCTTGCGCAGGCTGAAGGTCCTGAAGGTCATCTATCAGCCGGAGCGGGCAGGCGTGGGCGCCGACTGATCTGGACGGTATCCTCACGTGCGTCCAGCGAATGGCACAGGAATCCCACGCCCACTGCCAGGCTTGCCAGGAGCGACAGGATGAGCAGGCACGCCAGCACGCGGCACAGCAGGCGATCCGTGCAACTTGGCTTGGCGCGCGACCCGCATTGCGTCGGAAAGCCCGGTCTCAGGCATCGGAACATGGCACTCCCTTTCGTCTTGCCATGAGCTGAAAGCAATTCGGCGGCCAAACGTGGCAGGCACCGCCGCATCGGCGTGTGAGCGGCTTATCGGGCAGGGTGCGCCGAGCGAATCTTGTGCAGCATGACTTCCATTTCCTCGACGCGCTCGGGGTATTGTCCGGCGAGGTTCCTGGTTTCGCCAATGTCCGCGGCAAGGTCGTAGAGCTGGGGACGCGTATCGGCGCCCAACTCGATGTTCACGTTCTTGTTGAGCCGCGCTCCCTCTGACGGCGGGATGTACTTCCATTTGCCCGAGCGCAGGCTCAGCGATGGGCCCTGTTCGACCAGCGTTTCGCGGCCCCGTGCGCTTTCGCCGAGCAGTGCGGGCAGTACATTTTCGCTGTCGGGTGCGTCCATGGCACCAAGCGGCGCGCCGGTGAGCCGCGCCATGCTGCGAGGGATGTCCATTTGCGAGATCAGCGCATCTGAAACACTGGAGTTCACACGGCCGGGCCAGTTGACCACGAAGGGCACGCGCGTGCCTCCTTCGAAACGGCTATACTTGCCGCCTCGCAGCGGACCGTTGGGCCGGTGCCCACCGAGTTTCTCGACGGCCTCGTCACGGTAGCCGTCGTCCACCACGGCGCCGTTGTCACTGGTGAACATGATCAGCGTGCGGTCGAGGAGCTTACGCTTCCGCAGCGTTTCGACGATCCGTCCCACGCACCAGTCGAGCTGCGCTATGGCATTGCCGCGCGCACCCATCGGCGTCGCCGTGGCAAAACGCGCGTGCGGCACCCGAGGCACATGGATGTCGTGCGAAGAGAAGTAGAGGAAAAACGGCCTGGTGTCGTGCGCCTCGATGAATCTGACCGCGCGAGTGGTGAGCACATCCGCCATCAGCTCGTCTTTCCATAGTGCCGACTTACCGCCGCTCATGTAACCGATGCGGCTGATGCCGTTCACAATGGTCATGTCGTGGCCGTGGCTGGGATGCAGCTTGAGCAGTTCGGGGTGCATTGCCCCGGTCGGCTGGTCATCGAGGGGGCCCTTGTAGCTGACGCGGATGGGGTCGCGCGGGTCCAGTCCCGCCACGCGATGGTTTTCGACGTAGACGCAGGGGACGCGGTCCCCCGTCGCCGGGATGATGAAGCACTCGTCGAACCCTATCTCCAGTGGGCCGGGTTTGATATCCCCGTTCCAGTCGATGCGGCCATCTCCGAGGCCGAGGTGCCACTTTCCTACGGTCGCGGTGCGGTAGCCCCGGGCCTTCAGGATCGATGGCAGCGTGGCGCGCCCAGGGCGGATAAGCAGCGGGGCGTCGCCCGGCAGGATGCGGGCTCCTTCCATGCGGAATGCGTACTCACCGGTGAGCAGCGAATAACGGGATGGCGTGCAGGTTGCGGCGGAAGAATGCGCGTCGGTGAAACGGATGCCGCCGGCTGCGAGACGGTCGATGTTGGGAGTCCGGACGCGGGTGGCTCCGTAACAGGCAAGATCGCCGTAACCCAGGTCGTCGGCGTAGATGAAAACAATATTCGGCAGGCGGGCCGCGCTACGCGGCGCCGTGGCGCCCAGGCATGCGGAAAGGAAGTCCCTTCGATTCATGCTCGCGCCTTCGTCGGCGGTACTTTACTGGGTTCTCCTTGCGGGAACGTTGAAGAGTGGAATGAGCGAGTTGCGCGCTTCGGCGGCAGGCCGCTGCATGTGAGTCAGCTCCTGATTCAGCATGGCGACGAACGCTTCGATCTGCTTCTGCATCTCCGCCATTTTCTCGCGCATGTTCAGGATGATTTCGACGCCGGCCAGGTTCACGCCCAGCTCGCGAGTAAGTTCCAGAATCACTTCGAGACGTTGGAGATCCTCGTCCGTGTACAAACGTGTGTTGCCTTCGCTGCGCGAGGGTTTCAGCAACCCCTCGCGTTCATATAAACGCAGGGTCTGGGGATGGATGCCATACTGCTCGCTGACGGCCGAGATCATGTAGGCTGCTTTGCCTCGTCGCTTGGCCATGGTTACACCTTGCTCCAAATCTCCGCCCGGGGGTCTTCCGGGTTCAGCCGGGCGTACTCGCGCAGAATCTCCTTGGTGCGCTCGTCACGGACTTTAGGCGCTTCGACGGCGATCTCCACGATCTGGTCGCCGCGGACGCCTTTTCGAGAGTTCAAAACTCCTTTTTCTCGCAAGCGGAACTTCTGCCCGTTCTGAGTGCCCATGGGGACTTTCAATAGCGCACGGCCGTCAATGGTGGGCACTTCGATCTTGGCTCCCAGACCGGCTTCCGCTATCGAGACCGGGACGCGGATGCGGATGTCGTCGCCGTCGCGCTCGAAGAACGGATGCGGCTCCACGCGCACCGTGATGTAGAGGTCACCTGCCGGCATTCCCTGGCTGCCGGCGTTGCCCTTAGCGGGAACGCGCAATCGCGATCCCGTCTGCACTCCAGGGGGAATGCGGACTTCGACTGTCTCGGAGGTGGTCAGCCGCCCATCGCCCTGGCAGGAGGTACACACATTGCGCACCCTGCCTTTGCCGCCACAGCGCGGGCAAGTGAGGTTGAAACGCATGGCGCCGGCCATCTGCGTGACGTTGCCCGTGCCCTGGCACTCCGGGCAGACCGTGTTGGTGCCGCTCTTCGATCCACTTCCGCCGCAGGCTCCACAGACTTCCTGCCGGTTGATATTCAAACGGATCTGCGTGCCGCGAATGGCCTGCCAGAAGCCCACGCTCAACGCGTATTCAAGGTCGCTGCCGCGCTCCGGTTCCGCGGCGTGCTCCCCTCGTCCATGACTGAAGAACTGCCCGAACAGATCGTGGAAACTGCCGCCAAAACCGCCCTCGCCTCCGGTTTCGGTCCTTCCTCCTCCGGTCGCGGCACGTCCTCCGGAGGTGAAGTAATCAGAGAAGTCAAAGCCGCCGAAGCCCATGTTGGGATTCTGTTGATACGCTCCCGCGCCCGGGGCGCCCGCACCCGGAAAGCCGGACTCGGAATAGAAGCCGACCTGATCGTACATTTGGCGCTTCTTGGTGTCGCTGAGGACGTCGTAAGCTTCCTGCATCTGCTTGAAGCGTTCCTCAGCGGCTTTGTCGCCGGGATTCAGATCCGGATGAAACTTGCGGGCAAGACGGCGCCAGGCTTTGCGGATCTCTTCCGCGCTCGCTTTGCGCGGCACACCCAACAGCTCGTAATAGTCCTTTTTCGCGGCCATATAGTATGGCGGCGGACGCGCTTCCTACCGGCGTCCGCCAGCCACCCAGCTTAGCTTACTTCTTCTTGTCGTCTACGTCGACAAATTCTGCGTCGACGACGTTGTCTTTAGGCTTGCTCTCGGCGCCAGGTGTGGCGCCCTGCGCGGTCTGACCGGCTCCTGGTGCACCTTGTGCACCCTGCGCGCCGGCATTCTTGTACATGGCCTCGGCCAGCTTGTGGCTCGCCGTGGTCAGCTTGTCCATGGCCGCGTTGATGCGTTCCAGGCCTCCTTCGCGGATGGCCGTTTTGGTCTCTTCGATAGCAGCCTCGACGTTCTTGGCGTCGTCATCGGAGATCTTCGCGCGGTGCTCCTTGAGCATCTTCTCGATGTTGTAGACCATCGAGTCGGCGCGGTTGCGCGCTTCGATCTCGTCGCGGCGCTTGTGGTCCTCGCCCGAGTGCGAATCGGCGTCCTTGGCCATCTTGTCGACCTCGTCCTTGCTGAGGCCGCTCGAACTGGTGATGGTAATCTTCTGCTCGTTGTTGGTGGCGCGGTCCTTCGCCGTGACGTTCAGGATGCCGTTGGCGTCGATGTCGAAAGTGACTTCGATCTGCGGCACGCCACGGGGAGCCGGCGGGATACCGACCAGTTGGAACACGCCCAGCAGGCGGTTGTCCGCCGCCATGGAGCGCTCGCCCTGGTAGACCTTGATCTCGACGGACGTCTGGCTGTCGGAAGCCGTCGAGAAGACCTCGCTCTTGCGCGTCGGGATGGTGGTGTTGCGTTCGATCAACTTCGTGAACACGCCGCCCAGCGTCTCAATGCCGAGCGAAAGCGGGGTGACGTCGAGCAGCAGCACGTCCTTCACTTCGCCGCCCAGCACGCCGCCTTGCACCGAGGCGCCCACGGCCACCACTTCGTCCGGGTTGACGCTCTTGTTGGGTTCCTTGCTGAACAGGTCGCGCACGATCTGCTGTACGCGCGGGATACGTGTGGAGCCGCCTACCAGCACCACTTCGTCGATCTGCGACGGGGTGAGGCCGGCGTCCGCCAGCGCCTTCTTGCAAGGCTCTGCGCAGCGCATCAGGATGTCTTCCACCATCTGTTCGTACCGCGCGCGGGTCAGCTTCATCACCAGGTGCTTGGGGCCGCTCGCGTCGGCGGTGATGAACGGCAGGTTGATTTCGGTTTCGAGCAGGGTCGACAGTTCGATCTTGGCCTTTTCGGCGGCTTCCTTCAGGCGTTGCAGGGCCATCTGGTCGCGCGAAAGGTCGATACCGTTCTCGCTCTTGAATTCCGTTATGATCCAGTCGATGATGCGCTGGTCGATGTTATCGCCGCCCAGGTGCGTGTCGCCGTTGGTGGATTTCACTTCCACAACACCGTCGCCCACTTCCAGGATCGAGATATCGAAGGTGCCGCCGCCGAAGTCGTACACGGCGATGGTCTCATCCTTCTTCTTGTCCAGTCCGTAAGCAAGGGCGGCCGCGGTCGGCTCGTTGATGATGCGCATCACTTCCAGGCCCGCGATCTGGCCGGCGTCCTTGGTGGCTTGCCGCTGCGCGTCGTTGAAATAGGCCGGGACGGTGATCACGGCCTTGGTGACCTTTTCGCCCAGGTAGGCTTCGGCCGCTTCCTTCAGCTTGCCGAGTATCATGGCCGAGATCTCGGGCGGGGAGACGTGCTTTCCGTTGATGTCGACGCGGGCGTCGTTGGACGGGCCACGGCTGATGTGATACGGAACCAGCTTCATCTCCTCGCTGACTTCATCGTGGCGGCGGCCCATGAAGCGCTTGATAGAATAAATGGTGTTTTCCGGATTGGTGACGGCTTGACGCTTCGCCACTTGACCGACCAAACGCTCTCCACTCTTGGTGAAACCCACCACCGACGGGGTGGTGCGCCCGCCCTCCTGGTTGGGGATGACCACGGGCTGTCCGCCTTCCATCACGGCGACGACGGAGTTGGTAGTTCCGAGGTCGATGCCGATGATCTTGCTCATTCTAGTGAAAACCTCCTGGTTTGGTGGGGATCTTGGCTGCCCGCCACCATTAGTCAATTCTCATTATCAAAGTTTAGTCGATCATTGTCAAGTTCCATCGCCAGGCTCTGTTCGCTGATCCTGCTGTTCGCATCCTTGTCCATCGCACAAACCGTTCCGAATCTTGTGGTTGCGGCCGCGGCGGACTTGGCGCCGCTGGAGGCGAAAATCGCTGTCAGGATGCGTGACTCCTATGGAATCAAGATTCGTTTCGCGGTCGGATCGAGCGGGATGCTGGCCCGGCAGATCGAGAATGGCGCCCCCTTCGACGTGTATCTCTCGGCAAATGAGAAGTTTGTGACGGATCTCGCCGCCCGGCGGCTGGTTTTGCCCGAAACCGTGCGCGTGTACGCCCTGGGACGGCTCGGCCTCTGGTCGAAGGATGGCGGCATACGCGATCCCCGGCAGTTAACCGGCCCTGAGGTGCGCCATCTGGCCATTCCGAACCCGGTGCACGCTCCTTACGGGCTGGCGGCGAGGCAGGCTCTCGAGCGCATGGGGATATGGAAGCGGCTGGAGGGGCGGATCGTGTACGGGGAGAACGTTCGGCAAGCCTTCGAGTTTGCAGCGAGCGGGAATGCGGAAGCCGCGATCACTTCCTGGACCTTGTTGCATGACCGGGGAGGCGTCCTGATCGACGAATCCTGGCACGCGCCGATCGTTCAGGCCGGAGCCGTGGTGGCTTCCACGAAGGAGCCCGCCGCAGCGCGACGCCTGCTTGAGTTTCTGACCAGCGAACCCGGCCGGGCACTGCTCACACAGCATGGGCTTAACTGTGCTACTATCGGAAAGCCCCGATGAGAAGGGGACCAAGAAAACCCAAATCCAGGGTCAAACCTGAATGACGCGGCGAAGGGGTCCGGAATTCCGGACCCCTTTTCCCTTATATGGACCCTGTGTCGGTTAGGCAGCCTGGGGCTTAAAAAAGCGCGCGGGTGGGTGCAAAGTGAGGGCAGGGGGATGCTTGCGCTCGCCCTGCTTTTGGCGCAGGTTCCCGGAGCACCGGATTTTGCGGAACAGGCGGCTGCTCTTGAACGGGAGGCTGGGACCCTCTCAGAGGCAGGGCGATTTGAAGATGCTGAGTGTGTGCAAGAGCACGCTCTCTCCGTATGGAAGCAAGCGGCGCGGATTCGTCCCGTTAACCTTGCCATCCAACACGCGAATCTTTCCTTGATCTACGTGGCACAGGGCAAGCTCAGCGCGGCCGAGGATGAAGCAGGCCTGGCGCGCGAGTTGTCGGCCTCGGCACCTCAGCACGAAGCGAGGCCGATTCAAGTCCGCGTGGAGACGCTCCTCGCCAAGATCGAGTATGCGTGCGGCCGTTACGTGGAGGCCGAGCAACATCAGAAAGTGGCTGTCGAACATTTCTCTAGCGGGACCGCGTCCAATCCGGCGGATGCCGCCACGGCAATGAACGACATGGCGATGATGGTCGCGGCTCAAGGCGAGTTCGGCCGCGCGAGGCCGTTTGCCGAAAGGGCCTTGGAGATACTTCGCCAGGCGGGCCGGGCGACGGACGTCGATTATTGGCGTCTGGCGGGCAACCTGGCGCTGATCTGCTATCGGTTGGGAGACTTCCCGGCGGCGGATGCGCTTTACCGCGACTCCATCGCCGGACTCGATGCAGCCCTGGGCAACGACTACCCGCATCTCGGCGTCTTGCTGGGCGAGTACGCGCAGTTGTTACGCAAGACGGGCCGCAAGGCCGAGGCGAAGGATTTGGAGCGCCGGGCCAAGGCGATCCTGACTAACGCGAACCTGCCCGGCCGGCACACTATAGACGCCAGGGTGCTGACGAAGTGATGGTCGGGGCAGCTATTTGAGCTGTTCCTCAAGCGAACGGTTTGACTGGGATTCCCAGTTTGCCGTACCGTCGCCAAATCTCATCCAGGTCTTGAAGTGCCAGGGGTCGGATTCCTTGATCAGGAACACGCGGCCGCCGCGGGACCGGTTCAGGGATGGGTCGTCGTCGGGCATGCGTGGATAGGCGGCGTAACCCACCACCCCGTCGTAACCCAACGCCACCCCGCGGTACAGTCCCACGTAGTTGTTGACATGGTCGTGTCCGCAGAAGATGCCCTTCACGTCGCCGCGCTCCAGCACCGCCGAAAAAAGTCCGCCGTTCGTTGTCGAGGAGCCTTCCGCCTCCCGGCGCTCACCGATGATCTTCTTGCTGTTGACCATCCGGGTGAATTCCGGGAGCGGGATGTGGAAGAACATCAGTCCCGGGATCTTCGCGCCGTACTTGCTCTCTACTTGCCTGGACGTCTCGTAATACCAGAGCACCTGATCGGTGTGGATCCAGTCCCAACGATCCTCGGGGGTGACCGCACCGTCGCCCGAGTCGATGAGCCACAAGCTGAAGACCGGCCGGGTGCCCGCCGCGTTCCAGATGAGAGCGTTCTTGTTGCCCACGCCGTGGATCGCTCGTTCCCAGCCCGCGTTGACGTTGTGCGGATAGCTCTCGTAGAGACGCATCATCTGTTCTTTGCCGAGGTGCGTTTTGGGAGAGTGCTCCGCGTCGTGGTTGCCGAACGTGACGGCCCAAGGGGTCTTCATCTGCTCCATGGCTGATGCGACGTTGGCCACCGCATTCTCGACTTCGGCGACTGTGAAGTTCTTGTTGCCGGTAACGCAATCTCCCGCTACCAGCACCAGGTCCGGCTTCTCGACAGCAATGAGCCTCCTGGTTAGCTCGATGCCGCGTGTGTCCGGCTCGGCCCGGTAGTGCAGGTCCGAAATCATGAGGATCTTGAATTCGCCGCTGGCATTGCACTTCAGGTCGGGCGAAGCGGCTTCCATCGGAACGGAAATCAGGGTGAGCAGCAGCAATAGGTATGACACGTCGAACCTCGCTTGAATAGTCGAACGCCCCTTCCCCACAGCAGCGGGAAAGGGGCGTCCAGATGGCACACTTGCCTAGCTCAAATACTTGGGGTTGATGTACTTGGCCATGTCGGGATTGCCCGGTCCGAAGTGCTTCAGCATGACCAGGTTCTCCTTGTCGCTCTTGTTGGTGATCTTGACGCCGGCCTGGGCGGCGGCGGCAGTCACGAAGAACTCGTCCTTGGTCATCTGGCCGTAGCGGATCAGTGTAGGCGTCTCCGCTTCGAGCTTGCCCATGAGACCGTGACCCTCGACCAGAATCATGCCGTAGGCGGCCGAATCCTTGATGGTAACCGTGCGTCCCGGCAACACCGTGAGTTCCTTGGCCGAGTAGAACGGCGTAGCACGGGCGAGCCACTGTTCCGAGTATCCTTCGGCACTCATCTCGGCTTCGGACTTCACCGGGATCGGATGGTACAAGCGGTTCTTGGCGAATTCCGGATCGACGTTCGAGTCCCAGTCGAGCATGCTGATGATGTAGTCCAGGTCGTGGTGCAGCTCGGGCGGAACGTCCTTGACCAGCAGGTCCCACGGCACAACGCGGCCTTCCACCAGGGATTGGAACATGCCGAAGACGTCCGAGTTCACTTGCGGCTCATAGGTCACCAGCGATCCGGGCGCATGTAGCACGCCGGCGTCGATCTGCCAGCCGGTGCCGGGCTGCAGCTTATAGGCCTTGCTGTGATTCAGGAGGCCGTTGTCGCCTTCATTCCAGCGCTCCAGGCACTTGCGCACGTCGTCCTTGGTCGTGCCCGGCTCCAGCCCCATGAAGGTATAGGGGAAGTTGTTTTCCTTGAAGTTGTACTGCGGCGGGAAGTAATAGGCTTCGGGTTTTCCCCTGCGGCCCACACGCTTGGCGTGTTCCTCCATCTGGTGCATGTGGTGCGGGATGGGACCGAGGTTGTCGAAGAACTTGCACAGCAGGCACCAACCGCCATACTTCTTCATGACATCGGCGCCGAGGAAGGCGTCGCCGATTTCATCGATCGCTTCCGTGAGCAGGACGCGCTGGCCGTCGATGTCGATGTAGCTCAGGCCTTCGTCTTCCGGCGTGCCGGGACCGTTGTCGGCCTTCGTGGTGGAGCTGAACCAGCGTTCGTCGATGCCGCCGCGATGAGCGCCGAGCGCGTACAGGTCGCGCGGGTCCAATTTCAGACGCCCGCCGGGCATCAGGAAGGAGCGCGGCACCCAGCAGGGCGCCAGGCGCACAATGCCGTCGCCTGCGGCGAGGGCTTGCTTGACCAAAGAGATGTTGGACATGAATTCAATGTACCCGCGGGGCGCGGATCTTTCAAGGTACCAGATAAATCAGACCCGGCTGTATCATTTCCGCGACGCTCAGGCCGGCGAAGCCGGTGGCGGCGATGGAGAATCCGGCCCAGGACTGCAGCGAGTGGCCGCCGAAGGGGACGTCGGGATCGTTCACCATCACGCCGATGCTGCGGGCGTAAGCGGGCGTGGCGAGAAAGCGCCGTGCCACGGCCAGGAAATCCTCGACAGCGGGATTCTTCTTCGCAGTTCTGTAATAGAGAAGCACCAGCGGCAACCCGGCGGACTTTGAATTGTCCCAGGCGTCTTCAAGCGGCCACCACGACCGTTTGCCGACGGTCGAGAGCACGCCGCGCGGGCCTTCGACGTGCAGGGCGTAGACGCGCCGTGCCTTCTCGTGGAGTTTGGCGTCCTTGGATTGCGCCAGCGCGAACAGGATGCCCTCGTGGAAGTAGTAAGTCTCCGCGTATTGGTACGGTTCCATGACGACGGGCACCACGGGCTTGCCGGGCGAATGCGGGTAGCCGATGGGCAAGCCGCTCGCGTCCCAGTTGTCCAGAAGGAAATTCGCGGCGCGCTCGGCCACCTCCAGGTGCCTGCGCTCACCGGTCGAGGCGTAGAGCGCCGCGAAGGCGGCGGCTTCGGTGCCCGTGGCGACGCTGTAAATGTTGGTTTGCCGAACGCCGCTTTCGATGCCGTTGGTGAAGCCGCCGTTGGGCTTCTGGAACTGGGTGGCGAACTCTTCGCAGTAACGCCGCAGCGCTTTCACATATGCGGATTTGCGCGGCTCATCCACGTACCGGGCCGCGACGCCCAGCGCGGTGGCGATCGAACCAACATCCGCCATGTTCATCCACCGTTTCGTATAGATCTCGTGGAGTTCTTCCTCGGTGAGCTGGCTGGTGGGTTTGGCGCGGTAGACCTGCTGAAAAGCTCCGTTGGGGAGCTGCTCCTCAACCAGGTGATCGAGGATGGCGGTGGCGGCGTCCAGGTATCGGCGTTCGCCAAAGATGCGGTAGCCGGCCATCAGGGTGCGCAGCGGGTAGGCCGTGGTGTACCAGTAGTGGTTCACGTGCGTCCCGAAAGATTCCTGGTCGCCCAGGAAGCCGTTGGGCAGACGCTTGGTGAGAAGCCACTCGCAGTAAGCCTTTAGCGCGCGCCTGGGATCGTCCACGCCGCGCTTCATCACTTCGGCTCGCGTGGGCAGCACATCGGGCGGGGCGTCCGTGAACAGACGATGTAGTTTAGCGGCCTTGGGACCTTTGATTTCCAAGCCATTGATGACGAAGCTCTCCTTCGGAGCGGATTCAAAGCGCAGGCTCAGCACGCCACCGCGCACCCTGGCGTCGAGCGTGAGGCGCTTCACTTCGCCGGGCACCGTGCGCACGTCCTTGGCCACTGGATCACCTTGCAGATAAATGGTGAACGGGCCGAAGGCGCGGTGCTTGTGGGAGAGTATCAGCGTCAGCCTGTACGAACCGTTGTCCAGGCCGACACGGAATTCGCCCTTTTCGCCGGAGATGGCGCCGCTGAGCAGGGCGTCCTTCTCGCCGTCGATTTCGATTTCGCGTACGCGGCTTACCCAGAGGAAGCGCGGACTGCGATAGACCCGCGAGACGATCTGATAGCCGGGCGCGTGCGGATGATAATCGTTGGCGTACTGGAACCGGGCGATGGTTTCGGCGGATAAGGGCAACAGACCGCCGCAGAAGAGTGCTGTCGCGAGTAGCGTTCTCATATGAGCGAGTCTTATCGTATCACCGTGCTTCGCCGCAGAGAGCTACGGCGCGGATGGGCGAGCCGTCACACCCATCGAGGCGCAGCGGGAAGCCGATAAACGTGAAGCGCGGCGGCAGTTGCTCCAGGTTGGCGAGCGATTCCACGATGACAATCTGCGCGGCCGGGTCGAGCAGGATCCTGTGCACTTCGAGGTCTTCCACGCTGGGTGACGGCGTGTCCAGGCCGAGCAGCGCGATGCGGCGCGAGGCTATCCAATGCGCAGCGTCGAGGGTGAGCGAAGGGTGATCGGTGAAGAAATCCGCGTGATGCCAGCGCCGGTCCCAGCCCGTGCGGAGGAGGATCCTCGCGCCTGGCACGAATGCATCGGCGTGCTTTTCCAGCGTCGCGATGCCAATTCCGGTCCGCGGCGCCAACGCGCCGTGGGGAGCAAGATCTACCAGAGACGCCTCGCCGCAAAAGCGGTCCAGGGGGATGCTATCCACCGTCGCGCCGTCATCGAAGAAGTGATACGGCGCATCCAGGTGCGTCCCCTGATGCGTAGAGGCAGTGATTTCGGCGACGTTGAAGCCGGCCGACGCCAATGTGTGAAAACGGCGGATATGGAATTCGGGATCGCCGGGGTAACCAGGTTGAGCGTCCGCGAGTGCGTGCGTAAGATCGATGAACCTGGCCATAGGGAGCGCAGCTTCGCGCTGATTCCAGTTTAGAATAGACCCTATGACGATCACGCGTGGCATATTGGCGGGCGCCGCCGCGGCGCTCCTTGCCGCCGCTTATCTGAGGGTGCCGGACGCGAAGCATAGCGTTTCGGCCGCCCAAACCAGCGATCCGAACATCGTGTGGCGCATCGGCACGCCCGACAACTCGAACGACGAGTTCAGCAGCGGCTCGGCGCCGTCGCTGGTTTACGAGGTCGGCAAGAACGCGCCCGGCGATTGGAAGCAGAAGCAGGAGGCCGCGGACAAGAATCTGTCCGTGTATAAGATCCGCTTCGGCCTGGCCGAGGTGCCTCCGGCGCCGGTCTTCGCCGTCGACTGCTTCTTCCTGGGAGCGGCGCCGGGGAGGATGATCGTGGACGTCAACGGCAAGCGCGGCAGCTACCGCCTAAGGCCGGTGGCGGGCGAGAACCTGGACGAGCGGCAGGCCAACACCATCACGTTTACGCGCGGCTTTGTGCGTGCGGCGATCCCCGTTTCCGCGTTGCGCCAAGGCGGCAACGAGATCGCGCTGTCGTTCCTGGGCGATACGGGCATCGTGAATTACGATGCGCTGTGGCTGGAACGCGGCACCACACCGGCGCCGGAACTGAGCGCCACGGTGGAGCCGACCATCTTCTTCAAGCAGTCAGGTGCACAGCTTAAAGAAGTGACCGAAGTGGTCCTGCGGCACATGCAACCGCTTGCGGCGGGGAAGCTCTCTCTCAAGGTGGGCACAGGGGCCGTGGCAGGAAATATCGCGGCGGATGGGTTCGATTTTGGCGAGCACGTGGCGCGACTGGAAGTGCCCGCGGTGAACGCTCCGGCGCCTTACGAGCTTACGGTGACCGGGCAGGGCGCGGAGCAGCAGTTTAAGGGTGAGTTTCGTCCCGAGAAGCGCTGGAAGATCTTCGCCGGCCTCAAGATCCACAACGACATTGGCTACACCGACCTGCAGCCGCACGTGCAGGAACTCGACAACCGCAACACGGATCGCGCGCTGGAACTGATCCGCAAGTATCCGTTCTTCAAGTTCAATCTTGAAACCGGTTGGCTCGTAGACAACTTCATGCACTCGCGCGATGCCGCAAGGCGCCAGGACCTGATGAGCGCGGCGGTGGCCGACCGCATGGGCATCAACGCGTTGTACCTGAACCTGATGAGCGGGATGTGCACGGGCGAAGAGATGTACCGCTCGATGTACTACACCAAGTCGCTCGCCAAGCGCTATGGTGTGCCTATGAAGTTCGCCTGCTTGACCGACACGCCGGCGCACACCTGGTTCATGCCTTCGATGCTGGCCGAGAACGGCGTGGTGGGATTCGCTTTAGGCAGCAACCAGACGCGCGGCGCGCTACTGCAGAACGGCAACCTGAACGAGGAATCGCCTTTCTTGTGGGAGGGCATCGACGGGCGCCGCGTGGTAGCGTGGTTCGCCCGTAGCTACCTGCAAATGTGGCGGCTGGTGGGCGACACGCCGTCGATGGACCGGCTGGAGCGCACCGTGCCGCAATTTCTGGCGCGTTACCGGCGCGCGAACTACCCGGTGGACGCCGTACTGCTCTACGGCCTATACACCGACAATGCCGCGATACGCGACGGCGAGGTGGACATCATCAAGAAGTGGAACGACACGTACGCCTACCCCAAGATCACGCCTTCCACCGATGCCGACTATCACGAATACATCACGCGCAATTTCGGCAAGAAACTGCCGGTTTATCGCGGCGACGGCGGCGCGTATTGGGAAGACGGCTCGGCGTCCACCGCTTATGAAACGGCGATGAACCGTACTTCGCAGATCGTGCTCCCGCAGGCTGAGATGGCCGCCGCCCTTGCCACAGCGTTTCATCCGACCGAGTTATACCCGGCGGACGAATTCCGCGAAGCCTGGAAGAACCTTCTGTTTTACGATGAGCATACCTGGGGCGCGCACAACAGCATTTCGCAGCCGGATCGCAAGTTCGTGACCGCGCAATGGGAAGTGAAGCGCAGCTTCGCGTGGCGCGCCAACTGGGCCGCCACCGACCTCGTCACGCGGTCGCTGAACCGCCTGGCGCAGAATATCTCGATCGAAGGTCCCACCATGTTCGTGTTCAACCTGGAGCCGCGCGCGCGCACCGGGATGGTGGAATTCGAGCTGGATTCCAGGCGGCGGTTGGTGGACCCGACAACCGGCGCGGCTGTTCCAGTGGAAGTGATCCGCGAGCAGCAAGGCTATCGTGTGCAAAGGTTCCTGGCGCGCGACGTGCCGGGATTCGGCTACCGCGCCTACCGGGTGGAAGCGGTGCCGGGTAATTCCGCGCCGGCGCCGAGACCATACCAGACCGCTTGGCAGATCGAATCACGCTATTATCGGGTGACTTTCGACCGTCAGACCGGCGCCATCGCGAGCGTCTATGACAAGGAACTGGGCAGGGAACTGGCCGACGGCGGGGCACCCTACAAGCTGAACCAACTGCTATACGTGAGCGGCGGGGACAAGTCACGGCTGATGACCGCCGAGGTGCATCTGAAGCCGCCCAGCTTCGATATCAGCAGTTCTTACGGCGCGAGCCTCATCGAGAACAACGGCAAGCGAATCGTAATCCGCGCGCAGGCGCGCACTGTGCCCGAAGTGGAAACGGAAGTGACGGTGTACGACGATCTGAAGCGCGTCGACATCGTCAATCGCCTGCGCAAGGAGGCGATACGGGAAAAAGAGGCCGTTTACTTTGCATTTCCCTTCGGGGTGAAGCCTCCGGAGTTGGCCGTGCAGATCCAGAACACCTGGGTGCGCCCGAATGTGGATCAGTTGCCGGGCGCCTGCCGCGACTGGTTCACCACGCAGAACGTGGTGGTGGCGCGCGACAACCAGGCGGCCATCGCTTGGGCCACGCCGGACGCTCCGCTGGTGACGCTCACCGACATCAACCGCGGCCTGTGGATGAAGCACCTGAATGTCAATAACGGACATATCTACAGCTATCCGATGCACAACTACTGGTTCACCAACTACAAGGCGGACCAGAGCGGCAATCACACCTTCCGCTACGCGATCACCAGCGCCGCGCGGCTGAATCCGGCTGAACTGGCACGCTTCGACGCCGACACGCGGCGTCCGTTGGTGGGCTACGCGCTCTACGACACCGGGAACGTCCGCATGACGCCGACAAAGCGGCGCATGCCGGAAGGGCGTGGCGAGTTCTTCCGTATCGATTCAACGCATGCGACTGTGTCGGCCTTCAAGCAGGCCGAGGACGGCCGCGGCTTCATCCTGCGCCTGCAGGAAACCGGTGGCGAGAACGGCGTGGCGAAGTTCTCTTCGCCGGTGTTCCCGCTGGCGAGCGTCCAGCTTGCGAACGGCGTGGAGGATGCCGGTGCGCTGCTCGCCATCAAGGGCGGTGCGGTGGAAATCCCTCTGAAAGCCTGGAACTACACCACGGTACGAGTCACGTTCGCTCCGTCGCAGGCGGTCGCCAAACGGTGAACAGCATGGACGAATCGTTCCGGCGCATCGCCGAATTCTTCGATCGCGACCGCTTCGCGAGCGAGAACGGCATGCGCATCGTCGAGGTGGCGCTGGGATCCGCCCGCGCCGAAATGACTGTGGAGCCGCGCCATATGAACGGCGTGGGCATCCTCCAAGGCGGTGCGGTGTTTACGCTCGCCGACCTGGCGTTCGCCGCCGCGTCGAATTCGCATGGCGTGGTAGCGGTGGGCTCGCAGGTCGATATCACCTATTTCAAGGCCGTCCGGTCTGGCAAGCTCACGGCCACAGCCGAGGAGATCTGCCGCACTCACAAGCTCTCGACGTGCCTTATAAGAGTCACGGATGAGGAAGGCAGCCTCGTGGCCCTGTTCAAGGGCCTGGCATTCATCAAGGGCACGCCCCTGCTGGGCGGGGTGTGACAGTTTACACGCTGATATGTGTAGGATATAGTGTGAACAGGAGGTGTTTCATGCCGACCAATCTGGCGCTCGACGACCGGCTGATAGATGAGGCTAGGCGCGTCGGCGGACATAAGACCAAGAAACAGGCGGTCACTGTGGCGCTTGAAGAGTATGTGCGGAGATACCGGCAAGCGGAGATCCTCGAATTGGCCGGCAAACTCGACTACTTCACCGACTACAATTACAAGCAACTGCGGCGGGACAGGCACCGCCCATGATCCTTGTCGATACCTCGGTCTGGTCGCTCGCGTTGCGACGTGAAGGCCGGCATCTGCGGGAAGCCGAGCGTACGATTGTCGCTCAGTGGGCCGAACTGGTGCGGGAAGGCCGTGTACACATCATCGGACCGATCCGCCAGGAGTTGCTTTCGGGTCTGAAAGCGACGCGGCAGTTTGTGCTTCTGGAGCAGCATCTTCGCTGCTTTCCCGACGCTCCGGTTGCAAGCTCAGACTACATTGATGCCGCACGCTTTTACAACCTTCTCCGCGGTAAAGGTGTAACCGGCACCGGCGTTGACCTGCTGATCTGTGCGGTTGCGGCGCGCAACGGTTGGCCGATCTTCACCGTAGATGCCGACTTCACTCGCTACGCCGAGCACCTCCCGATTCGCCTGTTTCGTGCGCCGATCTCGTCTGGAGCATAGGGGGGGCGGGATGTATCCCGCCCCTACCTGATGCCCGGCGCAGTGATGGGACGCTCGACGATGTTCGGCGCGTGCTTGCGCGCGGCTTCGCGGATCTTGGCGGCGTTGCCGAGCAGGAGGAACGTCAGACCATCGGGGCGGTAGTATTTTCTCGCTGCGGCGTTGGCGGTTTCGAGCGTGATCGAATCGATTTTGGAGAACAGATCGTCGACTTCCGCGCGGCCTAACCCGTATAGCTCCATCTCTCCGAGCACTCCGGCAAGCTGATCCGCGGTTTCCAGGCGCTGGGTCGGGTAGCCGCCCTTGATGTACGCTTTGGCGCTGGCGAGTTGCTCGGCAGTGATGCCTTTCTCGCCCAGCCGCTTCAAAACGTCGAGAGCAAGATCGACAGCTTCGGCTGTGGTTTCGGTCGGCGTGAAGGTAGCGATGCCTATGGAACCGGGCAGACGCAGCGTGTCCAGGCGGCAGACGGCTCCGTAGGTGAGGCCCGAGTTGACTCGCAGTTCGTCATTGAGCATGGACGTGAACCGTCCACCGAACAGCGTGTTGACGATCCAGAGCGCGATGCGGTCCGGATGCGTGCGATTGATGCCTGGCTGCCCGATCCAGAAGTAGGTTTGCGTGGCATCGGGCTTGTCGACCAGGAGCAGGCGTGGGCTTGTACCGCGCGAGGGTGGCGGCACCGAAGCCCAAGCGTAGGCGCTTCCGCCGTTCACGGCCGAGAAGGTGCTGGACAACCTGGCGGCCATCGCGGGCGTGTCGAAATCCCCCACGGCGATGACGGTCATGTTCTTGGCTGTGTACATGCGCCGGTGGTAGTCCATGATCGAATCGCGTGTGATGCGAGCGAGCGTCAGTTCATCCGCCGGCCGGCCGTACGGATGCGCGGCGCCGTAAAAGAACGCCCGGAAGTAGACGCCCGCAGCCGGCTGAGGATCGTCCTTGAGCGCCTTGGCCGCGTCGATGCGCTGGGCAAGCACCTTCTTCACCTCCGGCTCGGGAAAAGCCGGATGCAGCACCGCGTCGGTGATCAGATCAAGCGCGCGGGTGGTGTCGCGGGATAGAAACTCGGTCGATACGATCGTGGCCTGCTCGTTGCTGCCGGTCTGAAACGTGGCGCCGATGAAATCGGCTTCTTCGCTGAATTTGTCTGCGCTGCGCGTCGCCGTGCCTCGGCGCAACAGTTCCGCGGTCACCGACGCCAGCCCCGGCATATCCGCGGGATCGGATTCCGCGCCGCCACGAATCAACACTTCGATGCTTGTAAGCGGCACGTCGTGCTTGGGCATCAGCACCAACACCACGCCGTTCGGGAGCGTCTGCCGCGTATAGGGAGGCAGTTTCACCTGCGCCGCCAGGGGCAGGGCCAGCCCCGCCAACATCAACCAACAGGTCGCGCGTTTCATTCCGCCGCCTCCTTGCCCTTTTCGGGAATCAGTGTGGCCACGGTGCGATTGCTCTCGCTGAAGTACTTGGCGGCCACGGCCTTGATATCCGCCAGCGTCACCTTCTCGAGTTCGGCCTGTGCGGTGAACAGCCTGCGATAATCACCGAAGTAAGTTTCGTAGCGCCCCAGCAAATTGGCCTTGCCGGAGATGGTTTTCAGCTCGCGGTAGAAATCCGCGGTCATCTGATTCTTGGCCTTCTGCAATTCCTCGGCGGTGGCGCCCTCCCGCGCGATGCGGTCGAGTTCCTCGTAGAGCGCCTTCTCGGCGCGCGCCGGATCGACACCACTGCGCGGCTGCATGATGAACATGAACTCTCCCGGGTCGAGGGAGAACTCGCGTCCGGCGTTGATCGAAAGCAGGAGTTGATCCCGGTCGACCAGGCGCCGGTAGAGCCGTGAGCTGCGTCCTTCGCTCAGGATTTGGTTGAGCGCCTCGAGCGCGTAGTGCTCCGCGCTGCCGCTCGCTGGTGTGTGGTAGCACGCCATCACCATCGGAAGTTGCGCGGCCTTGTGAAGCGTGACGCGGCGCTCACCGCGCTGCTCAGGTTCCACCGTGCGCACAGGGGGTGGCGGCTGCTGGCGAGGAATCGGCTCTATGTACTTCTTTGCAAACGCGACGACCTCCTCGAATGTCACGTCGCCCACAACCATCAACGTGCAGTTGTTCGGTGCGTACCCCATGCGGAAGTGATTCTTGAGGTCGTCCATGGTCCAGGCCTTGATGTCCGAAGCCCAACCAACGACGGGCCAGTGATAGGGATGCGCGACGAAAGCCGCGGCCAGCAGTTGTTCGTACAGCGCGCCGAAATTGCTGTTGTCCACCGAAAGTCGCCGTTCGCTTGAAACGACGCCGCGCTCGCTTTCCACCATCTTGGGATCGAAGTTCAGGTCGCGAATGCGGTCAGCCTCCATGTCGAACATGAGTTCGAGCATGGTGCGAGGCAGGAAGTCGGTATAGACGGTGACGTCGCGGGAGGTGTACGCGTTGTTGTTGCCGCCGTTCTTCTCCATCACGATGTCGAATTGCTTGGGCCCGTACTTCTTCGCGCCGTTGAACATCATGTGCTCGAAGAAGTGCGACAAGCCGGTAGCGCCGGTCCTTTCATTCCGCGAACCGATGCGGAAGAAGAAGTACAGCGAAACGTTAGGGATGTCGTGGTCCTCCTGGACCAGGATCTTCATGCCGTTGCCCAGCGTGTGCGTCTTCACATCGACAGGCTGCGCGGCCAGAAACGGCGCGCACAGGAGCGCCGCGGCGATTCCAGCGAGCTTCATGAGGATTACGGTAGCAGAATTCGCGCCTGCAACGTTTCCGGCGCCACCTCGCCTGTGCTATCCTCTTCCTTCCCGAACGCCGAGAGGAAGCGTTCGGCTTCGTGTGAACGAAGACTGATCAAGGAGATGCCAGATGAGCGTAATTGATGATTTGAAAGAAGCGTTTGCTGGGGAGAGCCAGGCCAACCAGAAATACCGCGCTTTCGCGAAGAAGGCCGAACAAGACGGATTCCCGAATGTCGCGCACCTGTTTCGAACCACCGCAGAAGCCGAGCGTATCCACGCGGAAGGGCACCTGAAGGCACTGGAAGGGATCGCTTCTACCAGTCAGAATCTCCAGGGCGCCATCGACGGCGAAACGTACGAGTACACCAAGATGTATCCGCCGATGCTCGAACACGCGCTGGCCGAGGGGCATCGCGCCAAGACTATGTTCGGGTTTGCCGTGAAGGCCGAAGCCGTCCACGCGAAACTGTACAAGCTCGCCTCGGAAGCCGTGGCGCAGGGCAAGGACCTGTCCGAAATGCGGTTCTACCTGTGTCCGTTCTGCGGCAACATCGAATTCGGGAATCCTCCTGAATCCTGTCCGATTTGCGGCGCAAAGAAAGAGAAGTTTGTCGAGGTAGCGTAGCGGTTGCCCCGGCGCCAGACCCTGTCCGGCGCCGGGGTCTTTCAGATTACGACAGAATCTGGCGCAAGTTCTGGCAGGCGATCCGGCAGTCTTCCAGGGCGTCCCTTCCTCCCTCGCCGGCGGTATCCTGCTCGATCACGAAGTGCTTCATCCCAGCCAGCTTGGCCTTGGCGAACACTTTCTTATAGTCGATGTCTCCTTCGCCCATGGTCACAATCCGGCTGGCGCGTGCCCGGTCGGTGGGCTTGAGCTTGGGGTCGACTTGCTTGTACTTCGCGTCTTTGACGTGCCAGAGTTCGAATCGTCCCGGGTGCTTGCGGAACATCGCGAGCACGTCCTGGCCGCCCATGTAAGCCCAGCCTATGTCGAGTTCCATGGTCACGTAGGCCGGGTCCGCGTACTTGAGCAGAACGTCGTACTGGGTGGTCTTGCCGTCCTCCAGCGGATCGAATTCGCCCGCATGATTGTGGATCAACTGCTTCATCCCGAACTTCTTGAGGATGGGGCCGTACTTGTTCATCTGTTCCGCCGAGCGC
>JAJFUV010000217.1 GCA_021372245.1 Terriglobales bacterium | reverse complement strand
GAGAGAGGACTAGTTTCGGGGACAGGCTACGTGATTCCGGAATTTGGAATTGCGGAATCACGTAGCCTGTCCCCGGAATTTGATCAGGCTTTCATGAGGTGTTCTAACACGTACATCTCGAGCACTTCGTAGTTGCGCTCGGCGATGCACTTGGCCTGGAAGGCGTAGTCAAACTTGCGCGCCTTCTCTTCGAGCATCTTGAAAATCTGCAGGCTGTTGCGCAGGTGCTGATAGGATTCCGCGAGCTTTTGCGTGCGCATGGCCTTGACGTCCAGGCCCACGTACTCGCCCTTGGAACCGTAATTGTTTTCGATCAGCACGCGCACCTCGTTGAAGGCCTGGCGCAGGTTCTCGACGCCGAAGGTCTTGTCCTGGTCGTACTTGAGGCCGTTCTGGTCGTTGAGGTGCACGCTCCAGAGCTTGCCGAACGACAGGGCGAAGGCGATCTCCATGGCCGGATCGAGGCCGGCCAGAATAGCGTGGGCGCTTTCGAGCAATCCGCCGACACGGTTCGGATCCACGGTGCGATAACCGATGGCCATGACGTGCCCAAGCGTGGGGCAGAAGCTGCGGTCAATCGGCTCGTTGGGCTTGGACTCGATCAGGACGCGGATCTTCTTGTCGTATTCGAGGATGCGGTTGATGGCTTCGACCAGCCGGTTGACACCCTCGACAGGGTTCTTGCTTTCGAAGCAGAGCGTGCCCTCGCGCGCGAGCCACAGCACGATCTTGTCGGCGCCCAGTTCGTTGGCGATGTCGACGCTGCGCAGACCGCGCCAGATGGCGAAATCGCGCTCCTTGGGATCGTTGGCGGTGAAGCCGCCGTCGATCGTGCGCGGATCTTCCCACAAGCGCGGGGCCACGAACTCGGCAGCCATGCCGTTGTCATCGAGAATCTTGCGCACGTCGCGCGCCGCGGCGCGGATTTGCGCATCGGTCATCTCGTTCATCTTCGGCACAGCGTCGTCGTCGTGGAATTGCACGGCGGAGAAACCGATTGCCTTGAACTTCTTGACCTTCTCGGCAAAGGCGATGGAAGGGCGCACCTCGGGACCGAACGCGTCACGGCCTTCGTGCACATTCCACGGGCCTACGGAAAAGCGGAATTGGCTCATTTGGTTTTCCTCGAACAGATTATGTCACAGCCGAACGGAGCGCGCCGTGCTTCAGGCGTGATAAAACAAGCGCACGGCAGCGTACACCACCGGCATCGAGAACAGGCTGCTGTCGACACGGTCGAGCCAGCCGCCGTGGCCGGGCAAAAGCGCGCTGGAATCCTTCACGTTGGCGCCGCGCTTGAGGGCGGATTCGGCCAAGTCGCCCACCTGGCCGGCGATGTTGGCTACCAGCGCGACGCCCGCGGCAACCGGCATCGCCACGACAGGCACAAAGTACGGCAGATAGAGAATGCCGAACAGAACCGCGGCAATCGCGGACGCCACGGTTCCTTCCCACGTTTTCGACGGGCTCACGCGCGGAGCCAGCTTGTGGCGTCCCAAAGACCGGCCGACGTAATACGCGGCGGTGTCGCTGATCCAGTTGAGTGCCAGCGTGAACATCAGCCAGTGCGGACTGACCCCCCGCAGAAGCGCTCCGAACTTCCAGCAGCCGAAGATGTAAATCACGCCGAAGGTGAGTGCGGCCGCGCGCGGCAGGCCCTTCACGAAATGCCCGTTAGAAGCGGAGATGGTCAGGGCAATCAAGGCGACGGCGACCAGGACGGCAAGTTCCTGCCCCGGGACCAGAAGCAACAGCAAACCCGCGCCATAGCCGAGCGGCCCCGGACCCTGAATTCCGTACTGCTCCACAATCCCCGCGTACTCGTACTGGCATAGCAGGGCCACAGCGGAAAGCACCGCGAGAAAAACAAACGGGTGTCCCCACATAACCGCGTACAAGATGATGGGAATCAGCAGGACTGCGCTAAGGAGCCTTTTCATCTGGCCACGACGCGTAACGCAGGCTGCGCGTGCCGCCCTGGATTATCCTTGCCTCCGGCGGGACTCAGGCCGCCGAAGCGCCGGTCGCGCCGTTGATAATCCAGGATGGCTTTGAGTAACTCGGTACGGGTGAAATCGGGCCAAAGAGTCTCGGTTATGTAAAGCTCCGCGTATGCGATCTGCCAAAGCAGGAAATTGCTGATGCGCATTTCGCCGGAGGTGCGAATGAGCAAGTCCGGGTCAGGCGCGCCGGCCGTATAAAGCCGTTTCGAGATATCGTCCTCGCTGACGGAAAGCCCGCCCAAGGTGCCCCGCGCACGCGATTCGGCAAGCAGCGCATTCACTGCGTCGACGACTTCGGCCCGGCCTCCATAGTTGATAGCGAGGTTCACCTGCAGTCCGTCGTTGGCGGCCGTGGCCTCGACACTCTCGCCGAGTTCCTGCTGCACGCGTTCGGGAAGCCCATCGAGACGGCCGATAGCCACCAGGCGGATGTTGTTGCGTTGCAGCAGCGGAAGCTCCTTGGCGAGGTACAGGCGTAGCAGGCGCCAGAGCGTGTCCACTTCGGTCCTCGGCCGTTTCCAGTTCTCCGAGGAGAACGCGTACAGGGTCAGGTACTTTACACCCAGCCGGGCGCAGGTCTCGACGGTCTGACGCACAGGCTCGACGCCGGCCCTATGTCCCGCCACCCGCGGCAGATTACGCTGTCGCGCCCACCGGCCGTTGCCGTCCATGATGATGGCAATATGGGCCGGCAGCCGCTCGGGATCGAGCGACTCGGCGAGCGCCCAATCTTCGCTGGCCGGTTTCAGGATTTCGAAAAGGGCTTCCATCCGGGCAAGATCTTATCGTACACCGGCGCGCTTTGTGCAGGCTAGCCCGGCCATTCTATGCTGTACCGTATGCGCACGCTGCTATTCGGATCGAGTATCTGGCTCGCCCTGGCG
>JAJFUV010000210.1 GCA_021372245.1 Terriglobales bacterium | reverse complement strand
GCGCCGGCCTCGCGGCAGCCGGCGTGCGATTGGTGGAGATGCGAAGCCGGGTCATCTTTGAAGAAGAATTCAACGGCCTGGTCGAGCAGCACAACTCCAAAAGCTCGGCCCTCTCGCACGCCACCCTGGACCTGGTCAGTGCGGTATGCCAGCCTCTCGGACAGGAACCCATCTCCATCGTCTGCGACAAGCACGGCGGGCGGAACAGCTACCAGCACCTCGTCGCTGAGCATTTCCCCGAATGGGTGATCGAGATCCACGGCGAAGCGCGAGAGCGCAGCCTCTATCGGCTCGGCCCGCACGACCGACGCCTGGAAATCGCCTTCCAGATGAAAGCCGAATCGCTGCTGCCGGCCGCGCTGGCCTCGATGGCTTCGAAGTATCTCCGGGAACTGGCCATGGAAGCCCTCAACGCCTTCTGGTGCTGCCGGGTTCCCGGGCTCAAACGCACGGCCGGCTATCCCCAGGACGCCGTCCGGTTCAAGGCGGCTATCGCCGCGGCTCAGGCCGAGCTTGGCATCGCCGACCGCCAGGTCTGGCGGATGCGGTAGAAAGCGAGAATCCGCCGAGCCTTCGATGCTGGCAATTCATCACCGATCCCGCGGCATCCGGTGGCCGGAGCGCAAAACGACGGTGTATTGCGTAATACGCCTGTTGTTTTACTCATCGCAAGGCACCATACTAATGTAGTGTCTCTCGCAGATCGTGACTTTTGGGTGACATGCCGTCATGGAGCGCAGCGACAGGTCGGCATGTCGTTCGTCCCCGGAGCATGCCGAGTGCGCGGCCGCGCCGCGTGACGGCATACCACCCAACCGTGAAGGGCGGCAAACATGAACATGAAAGCCCTCCAAGCTGTCCTATCGCTGGTTTTGTCCGCTTGCCCGCTCTCCGCGGCGGAGTTCCGCCCGGTGGCCGTGTGGACGGAGGCGGAGTGCTACGCGACTCCGCCGGGGAAGTATGCGGCCGGCAGGATGATCGACGGCGACCTGGGCACGTATGCCTGTCTGTTGGACGATACGCGGACGGGCAAGGACACGCGGGTCTGGCCGCCCAAGGCGGCGCCGCCCGTCACGGCCAGCTTCGTGCTCGATCTCGGAGCGGAACGGACCGTGACCGGGATGCGTTTCGTGGCACGCAACGCCTGGGTCTACGTGCTGGCGAAGAACGTGACCATCTCCGCCTGCGCCGACGCGCAGGGCAAGGAGCAACTCCGGCCGCTGGTGGAGAACACGGAGCTGCCCGCAACGTCCAACTCCAACTCGGCCTTCGCCGAGTGGTCCCCGGTCCAGACGCGTTATCTGAAGGTGCGCGTGAACGACTCGTACCAGAAGCGTTACCCGGGGCCGTGGATGCCG
This sequence comes from Terriglobales bacterium, assembly GCA_021372245.1. Classification (GTDB taxonomy): domain Bacteria; phylum Acidobacteriota; class Terriglobia; order Bryobacterales; family Bryobacteraceae; genus JAJFUV01. The sequence continues at coordinate 720 of JAJFUV010000210.1, read as the reverse complement.
GAGGCGCAGATCCCCTGGTGCCGCAAGGTGGGACTTCCGACGGCGGGCGACGGGAAGAACCTGAACACCCAGATCGCGGAAATCACCTGCTATGACGCCCGCCCCGTTGATTTCCCCGTCAAGAATCCGCCGGACGTTGCGATGCCGCGTCACCGCCTCGAACGCGACTGGCTCTATCAGGATGCCGGACTCGACATTGCCCGCGTCTTCACGTCGGCCAGCGACTGCGAAAAAGAGAGCTCCATGGTGCAGAAGGTCTTGGGCCGGGTTCCCGACGGCACCCCCGGGCTGAAGGCGCTATGGCAACGGCTGGATCAGCTTGCCGAAGCGGAAGTCCCCGCGTGTGATCCGCGTTGGCGATCGCTGTATCTGGACGCCTGCGCCGCGCGGCGTAAGACTCGCCTCCAGGCCCTCCGAGGGAAGGCCACACAGTTTGTCTATGCCAAGCACGGCATTTTCGGCTGCATGCAGGGGCTTGCCGGGAAATACGACCTTCCCGACGAGCAGGTCCGCGACTACACTTACGGTTTCAAGCAGGGCGGGCAGCTCTGCCTGGGCACGCTGCTCGAAGACGGCACGGTCAAGCATGAGGTGCTGCTGGAAAAGCCCGAGGGGGCGATCTGCTATCCGAGCCTTTCCTGGGACGCCCGGACGCTCGTCTTTTCGATGCGTGACAATTTCGAGACCGACTCCTATTACCTCTACACGATGGACCTGGCC
>JAJFUV010000205.1 GCA_021372245.1 Terriglobales bacterium | reverse complement strand
AGGTTGCGTATGTCCAGGCGCGGCGCGCGCATCTCGTTACCCGCCACCAGCGCTTCTCCGGAGATGGCCTCCACCGGCGAGTCCCCCAGCTTCAAGAACGCCAGCCTCACTTCCTGACCGGCGCCCGCCACCGTGGCGCGGCCGCCCCTTGCCATCTGCAAATCCAGCTGCGGCCGCTCGGCCTGCCGGGCCAGGCTTGCCACCACGTCCTGTCGCAAAGCTTCCGGACCGCGGGCCTCCAGTACGCTCTTGAAATACTTCCGGTCACGCTGCGCCTCCAGTTCCCACGCGGTCATGGTGCGGCGCGAATTCAGCCGGTCCGGCCCGAAGAAGGACAGATCGTCGAACAGGATCCCGTCGAGTTTCACCTCGACCAGCGGTCCAGTGTTTGGGGTAAGCGGCCTCAGCAGGCGCAAATCCACGCGCACGGGGAAAGTCTCGCCGCTCGCGACGTTCAGGCTGGGCACGGCGACCGAGGCTTTGCCTCCCGGCGTCACTTCCTGCGCCAGCACCAGCAGGGTGACCGAACGAATCCGCCGCGCGCCGGAGTTCTTCAGCGAAAGCGAGGTGTGCAGATCCAGCACCAGCGCACCGCCGCGAGCCGTCGCGCGTGTTTCGCCCCAGTCGGCCGAGACCAGCGAAAGCGGAGAGTCGCTGGGGAAGTTCACTTTGACCGACGTGCGCGGATCGATGGGAACCTGGGCCAGCGCAGCCCAGGCCAGCAGCAGTACGGGAATGCATACATATTTACTGCGCATAGACATTTGTGATGGTCACGTGGCCCGTCTCCGAATCCACGTACCGGGCTCGCAGGACTCCTTGCATATTCACCGAAACCGCCACCGGCTCGGAACCCGGGTTCAGCAAGGTGAGCGAGCGGTTGTCCTGCTTGAGTTCAATTCCTACCCCTGTCGCCTCCAGCGTCACATCCGCCTTGTTCGCAACCGGTACTGGCGCCGGTTGCGGCAGGTTCAGCCAAAGTCCCAGGACGACAGTAAGCACAGCGGAAGCCAGGGCCAGCGCCTGCCGGCTACCAAACGCAAAACTTCGTCCCACGGCGGCCACGCACTCATCGGCCTCGACGCCGACGTGTATGTTGGCCTTCATCTCCACGGCCAGGCGATTCCAGTTGAGATTCGCGGGAAGCTCTCCGGCCCAATCCCTCACCAACTCCCGGTCCCGGGCGAAGGCAAGGCTTGTGGCACGGCAATCCGAACACTCGTCCAGGTGCCGGCGAACGCGGCGCTTGTCGAAAAATCCCAGCTCGCCGCCGGCCATCAACGCCAGTTCGGACTCGCTTGGATGTTTCATGGCTTCCTTCTTTCCATGTATCGGCGCAATTTCACGCGCGCATTGGCGATATGCGACCGAACCGTGGCCTTGGAACAGCCGAGCCGTTTGGCCACTTCGCCAGCCTCCAGGCCCTCCACGTCGCGCAACAACAACGCGATGCGCTCCCGGCCGGTCAACAATCGCAATCCGTCCTCCAAATACGCCCGCTTTTCCGAGCGCAACACCAACTGCTCGGGGCTCTCCGTAACCGGCGCGGTCACCGGCTCGGGAACCTCGTCAAAATCCACAAAACTGGCGCGCCCGCGGCGGCGTACAAAATCGATGGCCGTGTTAGTGGCGATGCGGCCCAACCAGTGCGTGGCCTTCTCGGCGTCCTTTAACTGGTCCTCCCGCTGGAGCGCCTTGATGAAGGTTTCCTGTGTGAGATCCTGGGCGTCGCTCGGGTTGCCCACGATACGGTATATGAGTACAAAGATCCGGCGCAGGTTCTCCGCGACGAACCGGTCATGCCGTTCCCGGACGTCCGGGACGGGGCTCTCGGCGGTTTCGCTCATTCCGGCTTGCCAGGCTTCCAGAACCGTGACCATGCGCGCCCACAAGGGCCTTCATAAACCCTGACGCAGGATCACGCCAAACGTGGAGGCAAAGTTGAATCTTCCACGCCGAATTCCATTATGATGCCAACCGCGCAAGGGGGAACAAGTTGCTGAATCGGCGCATGATACTCTGTTACGGAGAGGAGCGCCAATGATGGGATTCAGGTTTTTTGCCATTGCCGCCCTGGCGGCCGCCTGCTGCGCCGGCTCGGGGATCCGGGTCGGGACGTACCAGGCCGAAGTCCGGACCTTTTATTCAACCCAAGACGGACTGCCGTCGGATGACGTGACTGCCGTTTCGGTCACGCCGGCCGGTACGGTCCTGGCGGTCACGCCGAAAGGCGCCGTCGAGTTCGACTCGGGAAAATGGCGTATGGCCTCCCTGCCGGAACCGGCTGCGACAGCCGGTGATTTCGCGGGAGAGCGCGCTGAAATCCGCCAGACAGCCAAGGGACCACGCGGCGAGGAAGCCGCGGCCACCTCGGCCGGTCTTTTCGAACGGACCGCTGGCGGCACATGGCAGCGCCTGTTCCCGCGCGATGGTGTTCGTAGCTGGGCGCCCGTGGATGTGCGCGGCGTGGCCTACGATTCGCGAGGAAGGTTGTGGTTCGCCTCGCCGCAAGGCGCAGGCTGCCGCGAGGCTATCGACCGCTGGTCGCTCTACGAAGGCCGCGACGGACTGCCGTACAACGACTTCACCGTCATGGCCGCCGGGCCGGAGGGCAACATCTGGTTCGGCACCAGAATTGGCGCGATCCACTTCGACGACAAGAACTGGGAGTACCGCCAGGGCCTGCGCTGGCTGCCCGCCGACCACGTGCGCTCCGTCGCCGTCACCGCCACCGGAGACGCCTGGTTCGCCACGCCGAAGGGCGTCGGACTGATCGCGCGCCGCCCGATGACGCTGGCGGAAAAGGCACGCCGGTTCGAGGAGCACATCGACAAGCGCTGCCGCCGCACGCCGCTCGGCTACGTGCACGGGGTGAACCTGGCT
>JAJFUV010000164.1 GCA_021372245.1 Terriglobales bacterium | reverse complement strand
ATCGCGCATCTTCACGCCCATGGTGGAAGTAAGCGGCGCTAACTCGGTGGAAGTCGTGTTGCGCCGCAAGAATGGGCGCTTCATGGTACACCTGATAAACACGGCAGGCATGACAACCTCATCCGACTTCCAGAACAACGGCGCCATCCCCGCCGTGGGTCCGGTGAAGCTGAAGGTGAAGCTCGCCGCAGCGCCGACGCAGGTAACTGTTGAACCCGGGGCCCGACCGCTCGCGGGAGCCTGGGCGAACGGCCTATGGCAAGCCGCAGTGCCCAGGCTCACGCTCCACGAAATCATCGTGATTCGCGGTGGCTTCTTACCAGGTCAGGCGAAGCGTCAACTGTAACTGGCGCGGCGTGTTGGCCGAATATTGTTTGGTCACGATGCCGTCGGGGAACGAGTTTGGGGCTGGGTAGCCCGGCTGCACGAGTCCCGGTGAGTTCAGCACGTTGAAGAAGTCCGCGTTGAAGCGGATGACAACTCGCTCGGTGATGGGTACGGCCTTGAAAGCAGACGAATCCAGGCCGAAGGTCCATGGCCCCGGAACGTACTGGTTGCGGAGGGGGTGGATGTTAGTGTCCATCGTGGTCCGCACTACCGTCCCGTTCTTCAGCGTTACCCAAGTCGTGTTGCTCTCGTAGTAGGCAGCGTTCGGATCGCCCGCGGGGACTCCTCCGGCGGGCGTCGAGAAGACGTATTGGGTGCACGGCTTGTAGTCGGCCGGCACACCCATCACGCCGTTCGGCTTCCCGTTCGAACCGTAGCTGTTGATGCGATTGGCGGGGATATAGCCGTTGTACCAGAGGTAACCCTCACGGCAGACACCGCTGCGGCAATCCTGGATAGGATACTTGGTGCCGTAGACTTCCACCGGGTTGGTCGCGCCCCACAAGCTGGTCGGCAGCGCGACGTAGTTGCTACGGTACGAACCCATGCCGGCGATCTGCCATCCGCCAACGATTCGGTTCATGATGCCGCCCGCGTTCGACAGGAATTTGTGGCCCCGGCCGAACGGCATGTCGACGATCCAGTTCCAACTGAAGCGGTGCTTGGGCAGGTCGGTGTCGCGACGGTAGTTCAAAAACCGGTTGCGTTCGTCGTACCCGACCGGCACCGCGCCCGGCATATAGTCTTGGACCGGATACACGTAATCCGCATCTTTGTCATAAGACTTGGCCTTGAAGGCGTTCGAGAACACGTAGTAGAACTGGTAGCCGACGCCTTTCGCGTAACGGCGTTCGGCCTCAATCCGGAACGTGCTGGCGTTGGACCAGCCGGTACGGCGGAACTGTTTCAACTCGCCGTAGGTAGTCTGGTCGAAGGGGCGCATGGCGGTACCGGCGTACTCTCCCGTCGGAATGGGCAGGCCTGTGCTTGCAAACCAGACATACTGGTTGGGCGGCAGGTTGTATTCCTGATACTGCTCCAGCCGTGCGCCGTGCGTGCCGACGTAGCCCAGGCGCAAAACATTGTCTTGCCACATCTCGCGCTCGATGGTGAAATTCCATTCGTGCGCGCGCATAGTGGGCTGATTCGGATCGAAGAAGGTAGTCGGGACCGAACCGCGCAGCGCGGCTCCCTGGGTCCGCTTCACCAGCACATCCTTGCTGTTCACGCCCGCGATGATCTGCGGCGCGTTGCGTAGATTCCAATTGATCAGCCCGTCAGGGCTGTACTGTGCCTGGTTGGGATAAAAGTTGCGCACTGAGTACATGGGGATGTCGCGGCGCATATTGTCGGTGAACGAGCGCAGGTCGGGCGCGAAGCCATAGATTCCGTATCCGGAACGAATCACCGTGGATCGCTTGCCCCCGCCGATGTTGTAGGCGATGCCAATGCGAGGATTGAAGTCCCAGGGGTTGGCATGAATGAGAGAACTGGGCAGGCCGGCTTCCTTGGCGGAAAGGAACGTCGCGCCGATGTCGGTGTAGTCTTTCACGACTTCGGGTGCTGTGGCTCCCAAGGCATACAACTCTTGTAAGGAAGCGCCCGTGACGACGGCCTTACGCGACAGGTCGAAGCCGTTAAGGATGTTGTTGTCTTCCTTGAAAGGCGGGAAGAACTCCCAACGCACTCCCAGGTTCATGGTCAGCCGCGGAGTGATCTTGAAGTTGTCCTGCACGTACCCGGTGAAGGTGCGAGACAGCATGTGATACCAGGGGCGCATCAGGATGGTGTCGTACCCAGCGGCGTAACCGATGAAGAAACCGGCCGAATCGTGGCCCGTGTAAGGAACAGGCGAATAAGATGCGCCGGACTTAGGGTCGTATAACGATGTGCCGTAGTTGCTCTGGAAGGAATTCGTGAGGCGGGGTTGGCCCCCCAGCACATGATAGCGCTCGTGCCTGTACCGGCCTCCGAATTGGATCTGGTGGCGCCCGTGGATCTTCGTGAAGTTCTGGTCGAACATCAGGAAGCGGCTGCGGCTGGTTTCGTACTCCTGCTCGCGGTAGTCCATGCCGAAGCCCACCACCCGGACCACGATGGCGCCATAGGGATTGTTATACGGATCCGGAACTCCGAGTTTATCCACCAGGAAACCGGCGTTACTCGATCCCTTGCCCACCGTGTACTCCTCCTCCGCACCAGTGAGAATCGTCTCGCTGAAGAAAGTAGGCGAGAAACTGTGCGTCCAATTGAACGACGCGCTGTGGTCCTGCACCGGATACTTGGTGACATTCAGCAATCCGTCGGTGGTGGGTAGCACGCTGCGCAGACCGGTATTGTTGATCTCGCCGAAACTGTAACGGCCGAAGATCTGATCGTGATCCGTGAGCTTGTGATCGAGACGTCCGGTTTCCGTGTGGTTGCGGTTGGACAGCGGAGTCAGGCCGATGTAATTGTTACCGACCAACGGGTTCACATCGGGATTTGTCGGCACAGGCGTAACGTCCAGAAGGTACTTCGCCATGGGGCTTTCACGCGAAATTGGGATCTGGTTGTTGTTGAACGGCAACCGCAGCCCGTCGGAGCCCGTGGTCCAGGGATCGTACAGCGTATACTTCCGGCCTGCGCCATCCACCAGACCGCTGAAGTCGCCCTGGCGCATCGCCATAGTGTGCATGGTCGTAGCGGAAGTATACGAGTAAGCCTGCCGGAAGCCTTCGTAGGAGAAGAAGAAGAACGTCCGGTTGCGGCCATCGTAGATTTTCGGAAACAGGATCGGGCCGCCGGCAGAGACGCCGAATTCGTTTCGGATCATCTGGGCCGGCTTGTTGCCGTCCGTTCTCGCCCTCGCCAGGCCGAAGCCGTTGTTCCGGGCAGTCTCGAATGCGCTGCCATGGAAGGAGTTAGTACCGGCGCGTGTGGAAAGCAGCGTCGTCGCCGGGGCAGAGAACTTGGCCGAGGAGGCGTTTGTCTCGACCTTGAACTCCTCAACGGTATCGACGCCTGGCGGCCGGAGCGCGATGCCGCCTGTGTAACGGTTTGCCAGGATGGCGCCATCTTGCAGGAATTCCATTCCGGCGCGGATCCCGTACACCGTGGGATTGCCGGCTTGGCCGTCCACGCCCGGCGTCGTCTTATAAATCAGGCCGGCGATGGAGCGTCCATTCATTGGAAGTTGCTCGAGGCGCGTCCGTTCGACCACATTACCCAGCGTCGGGCTGTCGGTTGTCACCAATGGTGTGACGTCGCCCACAACGGTGACTTGCGTGGCAGTGACTCCGACGGTCAGTTCGACGGGTACAACGGCAGTTTGGCCGACACGGAGCATCACCGACCCTTCCCAGGTCTGCATCCCCTGGGCGGTCACCGTCATCTTGTACGGGCCGGGCTGCAAGGACGGAAAAATGTAGAAGCCAGTCTCGTTGGTCTTGGTTTCGTATTCGCGCGAAGTGGTTTCGTAGAGGATCTTGACCTGGGCGGTGGTGATCACCGCGCCGGTCGCATCCTTAACAGTGCCTTGGATGTTGCCTGCGCCGGTTTGAGCAACGCAGACGATCGCTGAAAGGAGACAAAGAAGTACACTTTTGACCCCTTGTTGAGTCACGGCAATTCCTCCTCGTTACCCCCGTGGGGCTCTTGCAGGAGGATAAACCTACATGGGGCGTTCCGTCACGCCAATTCACGGTGAATTCACAAAGCGGGAAAAGTAACAGATGACCCCATTGCCCGGGCGTGATGTCCATCCCGGGCAATGGGGTCGCGAACAGGTACTATCTTCTGGCGGGTGGCGCCGTCTCTACCAAGTCAGCCGGAGGGTCAACTGCAACTGTCTCGGCGTGTTGGCTGAATACTGCGTGGTGGCTATGCCGTCCGAACCGGGCTGCATCAGTCCCGGATTGTTCAACACGTTGAAGAAATCGGCGTTGAACCGGAGAACAACCCTTTCAGTCAGGGGGATGGACTTGAATGCGGAGGCATCCAGGCCGAACGTCCACGGACCCATGACATACTGGTTGCGGAAGGGGTGCAGGTTGGTGTCGAGCGTCGTACGAACAACCGAGCCGTCCTTCAGCGTCACCCAGGTGGTGTTGGTCTCGTAGTAGGCCTTGTTGGGATCGCTGGACGATACCCCACCGGCCGGGGTGGCGAAGACCGGCTGAGTTGAAGGCTTGTAATTACTCGGGACGCCCATCACCCCGTTCGGCTGGCCATTAGACCCATAGCTGTTGATGCGGTTGGCCGGGATGTAGCCATTGTAGTAAAGGTAACCGTCGTAGCAGACTCCGCTGCGGCAGTCTTTGATCGGGTACTTGGTGCCGTAGACTTCTACCGGTGCGGTCGAGCCGAAATAGCTGGTCGGCAGCGAGAAGTAATTGCTCCGGTACTGGCCCATGCCGGCGATCTGCCAGCCGCCCACGATGCGATTCATCAAGCCGCCCGCGTTCGAGAGGAACTTGTGACCGCGGCCGAAGGGCAGATCCACGACCCAGTTCCAGTTGAACCGATGCTTGGGGATGTCGCTGTCGCGGCGATAATTGAGGAACCGGTTCCGCTCCTTCGAGTCGACCGGCACCGCTCCCGGCAGATAGAGTTCCGTCGGATAGATATAGTCGAGGTTGACGTCGGAACTGCGCGACTTGAACGCGTTCGAGAGAACATAGAAGAACTGGAAGCCGACGCCGTTGGCATAGCGCCGCTCCGCCTCCACGCGGAAGTTGTTGGCGTTGGACCACCCCATGCGGCGGTAATACTTGAGCGACTGGTAGACGGTCTGGTCGTAGGGGCGCGTGGCTACGGCGGAGTACTCGCCCGTGGGCATCGCCAAGCCCGTGCGCGTGTACCAGACGTAGGCCGTTGGCGTTTCGTTCAGTTCCTGGTATTGCTCAAGGTTGAACGCGTGCGTGCCGACGTATCCGGCGCGCACTACGGTGTTCTGCCAGACTTCCCGCTCAAGCGTGAAATTCCACTCGTGCGCGCGCATGGTGGGCTGGTTGGGATCGAAGAACGTGATGGGGAAGGCCCCTCGCAGCGCTGCGCCGGTCAGATCGGTGGAAAGGATGTTCTTGCTGTTGACACCGGCGATGATATTCGGCGCGTTGCGCAGGTTCCAGTTCGGCAGCCCGTCAGCGACGTAGGAACCGACATTGCCATAGAACTGCCGCACGGAGTACATGGGCACGTCGCGGCGCATGTTGTCGGTGAACGAGCGAAGGTCGGGAGCGAAACCGTACAGGCCATATCCGGAGCGGATCACCGTGGAGCGGCCCGCGCTCCCCATGCTGTAAGCAAAGCCGATGCGTGGGTTGAAGTCCCACTTGTTGGCATGGATCAGCGATTTGGGAAGCCCCGCGTCCGATGACGAGATAAACTTCGCGCCCACGTCCGTGTAAGCCTTGATCAATGTGGGAGTGGTGGCGCCGATGCTGTACATCTCATCGAGCGACGCGCCGGTGATCACGGCTTTCCGCGAAAGGTCGAATCCCGTCAGCAGGTTGTTGTCCTCTTTGAACGGCGGGTAGTACTCCCAGCGCACGCCATAGTTTAGGGTGAACCGCGGGGTGAGCTTGAAGTTGTCCTGGAAATAGCCCACCATGGTGCGCGATGTCATGTGGTACCAGGGACGCATCAGGATGGTGTCGTAGCTGGCCGCGTAACCGATGAAGAAGTTGGCTGCGTCGTGGCCGGTGTAGGTGACCGGCAAGTTACTGGAACCGGACTTGGGATCGTAGAGGGAGGTGCCGTAGCTGTTCTGGAAGTTGTTGGTCAGGCGGGGCTGAGCGCCGAGCACGTGCAAACGTTCCTGGTTGAATCGTCCGCCAAACTGGAACTGATGCCGGCCATGGATCTTGGTGAAGTTCTGATCCACCACGGCGATGCGATTGCGCCCGACCTCCATCTCCTGCTCGCGGTAATCCATGTTGAAGCCGACCTTGCGGACTACGATTGCGGCGTATTCATTGCCGAAAGGATCCGGCACTCCGAGCTTGTTGATGAGGTAGCCGGAGCTCGAGCTGCCCTTGCCGTTCTCCTGTTCGTTCTCGGTGACCGACACGAGCGTTTCACTGAAGAAGGTCGGCGAGAAACTGTGGGTCCAACTGAAGGCGCCGCCGTTGTCCTTGACGCGGACCATGCTGGTATTCAGCAGGTTGTCGGTGGTAGGCAGCGTGCTGCGCAATCCCATGTTATTGACCCCGCCGTGAGTGTAGCGGCCGAAGATCTGGTCGCGGTCGGTGAGTTTATGATCCACACGCACGGTCTCGGTGTGGTTTAGCGATTTGAGTGGAACCAGGCCGATGTAGTTGTTGCCCACCAGGGGATTGACGCCGGCGACGTTCGGAGAGGCGGTCACGTCGAGCAGATACTTGGCCATGGGACTCTCACGGCTCACCGGGATCTGGTTGTTCGTGAAGGGGATGCGCGACCAATCCGCCGCAGTGGACCATGGATCGTACAAGGTATAGCGCCGGCCGGCACCGTCTACCAGTCCGCTGAAGTCGCCCTGCTTCATGGCGTCCGTGTGGAGGCTGGTGGCCGCAGTCTGCGCGTAAGCGTAACGATAGGCTTCGTAGCCGAAGAAGAAGAACGTGCGGTTGCGGCCGTCATAGATTTTGGGCAGCAGGACCGGACCACCGGCCGACGCGCCGAACTCGTTTCGGATCAACTGAGGCGGCTTAGCGTACCGGTCTTCCCGCTTACGAGCGACGCCGAATCCGTTGTTGCGGGCGGTTTCGAACAGACTGCCATGGAAGGAGTTCGTTCCGCTGCGTGTGGACAGTATGGTGGTCGCCGGGGCGGCGAATTTGGCTGAAGAACTGCTAGTTTCAACGCGGAATTCCTCGACCGTGTCGATGCCCGGAGGCCGCGCGGTGATGCCGCCGTACAGACGGTTGGTAAGCACGGCGCCATCCTGCAGGAACTGCATGCCGTAGCGAACGCCGTAAACGGTCGGATTGCTCGCATTGCTGTCCACGCCCGGCGTAGTGGCGGTGATCAGGTTTTGCAGGTAGCGCGAATTCAACGGCAACTGCTCGACGCGTGTACGTTCGACCACGTTGCCGAGCGTCGGGCTCTCCGTTGTAACTAAAGGAGTGACGTCGCCAACCACGTTGACCTGCGTCGCGGCGGCGGCCACGGACAAGGCTGCGTCGATCACGGCCGTCTGGCCGACACGCAGGATTGCGGAGCCCTCCCATGTCTGCATCCCCGGCGCTGTGATAACAATTTTATATTGTCCCGGCTGCAGGGCAGGGAACGTGTAGAATCCGATCGCGTTGGAAACGGTTTCGAACTTGCGCGATGTCGTCTCGTGCGTTGTCGAGACCTTGGCGCCCGCGATCACGGCTCCGGTCGAGTCCTTCACCACGCCCTGGATGCTACCGGCACCGGTCTGGGCCAGGCAGAAGCTCACAGGGACGAGACATAGTACTAGGACTAGTGCCAATATACGGCTCACGAACCACCTCCTGAAGCACCCCTTGTTGGGGTCTCAAGGGAGAATAAGGCAGGCCAACCGCCAAGTCAATCCGCGCACGCGGAGTTTCTCCGTGAATTCACATTTGGAAAAACTCCTAACGTGCGGTGTAGCGGGACTTTATTCTACCAGCAGCGGATGATATGCTATACAGCGGTAACCGTGAGGACTGGAGTGCGGAGCGTGGCGAATTCACGGTGAATTCACGTTGGAGGTACAAATTTGGCGCATCAGGCTGGCGGGCCCGGTCCGATTGCCCCACGTCCGCGGGTGGCCGATGCGAGATGGGATCTGGTCCTGCGGGTGGCTGAGAGCCGCTGCTTTCAACGTTCCGCACGGCTCCGCGACTTCCTCTTCTATGTCGCGTCGAGGGCGCTGGATGAGCCGGGAGTCGCCATCCACGAACAGGAAATTGCGATTCACGTCTTCGGCCGCAGTCCGGACGCCACTGCAGGGGAAGACACCATCGTCCGCGTCCACGCCTCTCAATTGCGCAAACGGTTACAAGAGTATTTCGCCTCCGAGGGAGCGCAAGAGAACACCCTCATCGAGATTCCTCGAGGCAATTACGCGCCGGTGTTCAAGGAACGTGAAAACGCGCCTGTCAGCCGCCGCAGGTGGCCTCGAGCCCTGACGCCCTTCGTTCTGTCGGGCGTGGTTGCCGGATTGGCGATTGTTTGCGGCTGGCTGATGCTCGAAAACCGCGATCTCCGGCGAGCGTCGCGCGGAGATTCGTCTGCCGGACCCGCGGTCGAGCGATTCTGGTCGCGCTTTACCCGCGCGGACCGGCGGTTGGACATTGTACTAGCGGACTCCAATCTGAGCCTAATGGAGGACCTCCTGCAGCGTCCGTTCGGCCTGGATGAGTACCTCAACAGGAGCTATTTCAGCAAGATTGAGGCACTGTCCAATCCCGATCTGCGCAATGGCGCTCGCAACATCATGATGCGCCAGCACACCAGCCTGGCTGATGCCGCCCTGCTGAGGAAAGTATTGCGCCTGACCGGGGACAGCGACCGGACCAACCTGATCTTCTCGCGCGACTTCCATGCGCGGTACTTGAAGACCGACGACGTCATCCTGTTCGGAAGCCGCCGCTCAAATCCCTGGGTGGAACTCGTCGAGGATCAGATGAACTTCCGTTTCGGCTTCGACGAAAACGATCGCGCAGCCTTCATCGTAAACCGCCAGTCGCGGGCCGGCGAGCAGGGCGTATACCGCGCAGTGCCCCGCAGCGGCATGGACGCCGCCAGCTACTGCGTGATCGCCTGCCTTCCGAATCTCTCTCGCACCGGCAGCATCCTAATGATCGCCGGGACGGAGATGGAAGGCACGGAGGCGGGTGGCGAGTTCCTCACCAGCGAACATTGGCTGCAAAACCTGTCCCGGTCCATGCAGGCTGCGCCCCACGAGCCGTTCCCATACTTCGAAGTCCTGCTAAAGAACGTCAAGATGGGCGGGACATCGCCGCATTTCAGCGTGGTGGCCTGGCGCCGCGTAAAAGACTGAGAGCTGGGCTGGCGGGCTATTCGGGGAAGAACAAGTCCCCATCGCTCATGTCGGGAATACCGGCGACGAGGACCCGCATGCGCCCGCGGGCGCCGTGCACCACTCCCGGCGGAATATGCACCACGCTGCCGCGGCGGATTTCGTGTTCTTCGCCGTCCAGTAGGATGCTACCCTCGCCCTCGAGCACGTAATAGATCTCGGTCGCGGCCTTGTGATAGTGCAGCTTGGCGCCATCGATATCCACGACGTGAACCCAGGCGGCGGTCGAATCGTGGTCCTGGCGGCTGATCAGCATGTGCCGCCACCCGCACGTGCTGCGTTCCTTGGGCGCGTCCGCCTCATGCCGTACAAGCACCGGCGCTCCATTCAAAGCGGGCATATCAGTTTTCCTCGGTTTGGTTGGTCTAAAGCCAGTCTGCCCGGCGGTGGCGGTACAAGTCAACTTGCGCTAAAGCCGGGGTAATTCGACCGTGATCGACAGCGTTTTGACGGCAACAGGGTTGCTCTGGTGCTACTTGCCGCTGGAAGCCAATTGTATGCCGTGCTCCAAGGCCTTTCCCCACTCGGCCTGAAGCCAGCCAAGTTCCTGCTCGGCTGTGGGCAAGTCCTCCAGGACTTCGCTAATCGCAGTATCTACGCTTGCTGGCGTACGGCCATCATCCGTAAGGAGTCCACTCACGTTACGTTGCACCCGCTCCAAGTGTGAGAAAACATGTGCTGCTTCAACTGCCCAAGGTTCGCCTGTCGCGTCACGGCCATGTGGTGCGGAAGTGGCATTCGGGATTCCATCACCGGACAGCAGCGGCTCTAGAAGACCCCGGGTGGCAGACAGCCGGTTTCGCAATCTAGCTACATGATCCAGGATCATCCTGTTCAACAGACGCCAGCTATGCGCATCCAGCCCCGCGGTCTTTTCCGGAGTCGCCCACTCAGTAAGTCGCCGAATCTCCGCGGCCTCATGGAGCCCAGATGCGGTCAGCGCCACAGCTTCCTGAGTAACGTCGTCGAGCGTGCGAGGAGAAGCCATGTCCGTGATGCGCTGCTGCATCCGCTTCTGAACGACGTTGTTGCCACCCGAAGAGCCGCCACTCGGCGGGGCCGCAGCCGATACAGCGCTGCAGATGCCGGATAGATGCTCCGCGAACATGCCCTCAAGTTCGGCAGCGGCTGAATGAGGACCTTCCATCGTAAGTGGCGCCGGTGGGCGGAGCAATAAAGGTGAGGAGGCCGGGGTGCGAGTCAAGCTAGCGACGAACAATGTTGGCTCTGGCGCAAACACGACGGGTTCAATGCGTGCTTGCGGGATTTGCTCGGACTGAGCCATAGCGAGCCGTACCAGGAACTGCCGCTCCCCCACGCGATAACTCGCCTGTTCAAGGCGAGGCCTGAAGGAGTCGGGATCCAGTTCCAGAACGAACTCCACACTCGCCCGTGGACTTGTCTTGCGTGCCGTCAAACGGATCACAGGCTTGCCGTTGGCCGCGCTCGCTCTTTGCACATCTAGAGTGCATCCACCCATGGCGGCGAAACGTGCAAAGTCCTCGCTCAGCTCCAACGGACGCCAGGCTCGCTTGCGAACCCGATCCAGTACTGCATCTTCGAGTTGCGCGAGGCGGCCAGCATCAACTTCAACAAGCGAGACCTCTTGCGACTGGTCGTCGGTTGCCGGCAGAGCGCGTTGCTCGACGCTCCGGTCATACCGCCAAGCCTGCCCCGGCGACGATTGCCAAACGGCGTACCGTAGTTCGCCGGTTTTGTCCGTCCACCGTGACGCGTAGCGCCCGCCCCGACGGTCCGACCACACTTCTAGTCGGCCAGCATGGCCCCGTCTTTCCGCGGCAACGATCTCGACATCCGCGACTTGGAGGAGTACAGCGTCCGTGCGAGAGAGCGCCTTTTCATACCGTTGCGCTTTCGCCCAGGTGTCGAAAAATCGGGGCCTTGCCGGCTCTCTACCAAGCCACAAGGCCACAACGGCAAGGGCCACCGCCGTGGCGGCGGCGAGTTTAGGGATAGATAATGCAGGAAAAGGCCATAGGCTATGGAAGGCAGACGCACGCTTGTGCTCGAACTCGCTTCTCCACGCCAAGAAGTTGGCCTTCCTGGCTGCAGCTCTATCCGCTCCCCCGAAAGGAATCTCAGCCGTCAGCAGAGCCAGTTTCTGTGCTGTGTCCTCCAGTTCGCCGAGCCGGCCGCGGCATTCCCAGCACTGCTTCAGGTGGGCTGCGGCCCGCGATTCCTCGTCGGAGGCCAGTTCACCATCCGCGTGGGCAATCAGAACGTCGTCACTGCAGTGTTGTCCGGCGTGATTCTTTTGATAATGACTTCTGAACATGGCGTTTGAAGGACAGATTTTCCGGCCCATCAGCCAACACGCGACGAAGCTTCTTTAGGGCACGGGCCAGTAGCGTCCCCACCGACTTAACACCCATTCCCAACTCCGCACCGATCTCCCGGTACTTGAGGCTCCCTAACCGCAAAAGCACTACCTCGGCCTCCCGGGGAGACAAAGCCGATAGCAGTATGCTGACTTCGTCTTTCATTAAGGAATCGAGTGCGGTGAGGGATCCATCCGCTACCTTTTCCGCCCTTTCAAGCGGTTCGAGAATCCCCCAAATCTCTGCTTTCTTCCAATGCCTGCCAACCTCCCTGCGCACCACAGCGAAAGCCCACGCTCTCGGGTTGTCGATCCGGTGCCCGCGCCGCAGATCCCGGTAGAGCCGTGTAAACGCCTCTTGGACGATGTCTTCCGCCAATTCCAGCCGCCCCGTCATGTGGGCTGTGTACCGGAGGAGCGGTGAATACAGAACCCCATACAGATCATTAATGAGTTCGGTGGCTTCGGCTTCCTCCATGCAGTGGTACCAGAATTGTTAGAACTCCATCAATCCTACCAATGTTGAAGAGGCACATCCGGCCGGTTTTCCCCACAAGCAGCGAAAAAACTTTCGTGTTGTCAGGAAAGCGCTTCGGAAACCGCTCTTCTCTTCTTGAGGCCGCACGGGGATGTCACCCGTGCCGTGCAAGAGTAAACTTCATCAGGAGGGTGGCTATGCGTGATAACACTGATGTTATCGTTTTTACCATTTTGAAAGAAACTGTCTTCATGGGTTTTGCCCATGTGACGAAATGAGCCCCATATGAAAAAACGGTCTGTTATTTTTTGTCCAAGTTTATTTCTTCTACTATGCCTCGTGTTCCCCGCCGCAGCGCAGGAGACCCGAGGCATGATCTTTGGCCGCGTTCTTGATTCATCGAGCGCGGCTCTTCCCGGCGCCACCGTGCATGTGGTCAACACCGACACCAACATCACGGTGCGCCTGATCACTAACGCAACCGGCTACTACGAAGCTGCCCTGCTGATGCCCGGCAACTACAAAGTCAAAGCTGAGCTGACCGCTTTCAAGCAGACCGAACGCGACGGCATCGTGCTGCTCACCAGCGGACGCGTCGAAGTGAACGTCATATTGCAGGTCGGCAATGTCTCGCAATCGGTGACGGTAACCGAGGCGGCGCCGCTGCTTGACACCCAGTCCGGCCTGTCCGGGCGCACTCTGGACAACAAAACCCAGTCCGGCGTGCCTATGTCGTTGGGACAGATGCTGCCGGTGGTGCGCTTTTCCGCCGGCGTGCAACACAATGGCGTGCTGTACCCGTACGACAGCGCAACGCAGGCCAACTCTTCCACAAGCATCTCTAACAGCGCCCGCGTAGGTGGGAACCAGTACGCGCTGGATGGCGCGCTGATCAGCGGCACCGACCGCGTCAGCGCCTACCTCCCCCACAGCGATACGATTGCGGAAATGAAGCTGGAAACCTCCGGCTTCGACGCCACCATCGGCCAGACAACCGGTCTGGTGATTTCGATGCTCTCCAAGAGCGGCACCAATCAGTTTCACGGCTCAGCCAGCAACATCCACAACCAGAACCGGTGGAACGCCACGTCGTTTTTCACCCGCAAGCTGTATTACCAGAACATTGCGGCGGCGGAAGCGGCGGGCGACTCGGCCAAAGCCGGCTATTTGCGTAACCAGGATAAGCAGTCCAGCGGCCGCCGCAACACGTTCGCGGCCACTCTGGGCGGTCCAGTCATCATTCCTAAAGTTTTCGACGGGCGCAACAAGCTGTTTTTCTTCTTCAGCTATTCCGGTGATCGGTGGCACACAACGCTGCCGTCATATGAACTGAATCACACGTTTCCGAGCATGGCCCATCGCGACGGGGACTTCTCGTCCCTGCTGAACGTCAACGCCAGCCTTTACCAGATCTATGATCCGCTCTCAATCCGGTCGGATCCGGCACGTCCAGGTCACTATATTCGAACTCCATTCACCGGTAACATCCTGCCGAAGACCCGGATTACGAACCCGATGTATAAGTACTACGCGAAGTTCCTGCCGGTGCCGAATAACGAACCCTTGAATCCGAAGGCGGAGCCCACCAACAACTATCTCGGGGTGGCAGTGCCAACACAGTCGAATTACGACGGCATCACTAACCGCTTCGATTATCAACCGTCGGAGAAGCACCGCATCTTCGGCCGCTGGACCTGGGACGACTACTTTCTGGACATGCGCGATTGGGCCTTCCAGACGGAGCGCGGCCTGCAGACCACCGGCGGCGTCCGGGGCAACTTGGGCAGCGTAATCGACTGGGTATACAGTCCGACCGCGGCGACAGTGATTGACTTTTCGGCTTCTTTCCACCGCTACAACTTGATTACATACTCGGCTCCCGGAGCTCACAAGTACAAGCCAAGCGATGTTGGCCTGCCGAAATACATGGATGACTTCGCGGGCAGCTATCAGATGCTTCCTTATGTCTCCGCAGCTGGCTACAATGCCATGAGCCTGATGCAGGCATTCATGGTGTTCGGACAGACCGCCATGAGCAAGGTGGACGTTACGCATATCCACGGCACGCACTCTCTGCGCGCCGGCCTGGATTTCCGCCGCACCGACCGCAACGGCGGCACCAATGGCTACCCTTCGGGCGCATTCACTTTCGGAAACAGTTACACGCGCCGCGAGGACGACGGCTTGACGGCCGCCGGTTCCCTGGGCCACTCCTGGGCGGCATTCATGATGGGACTCGGAAGTTGGTACGTCACGAAGACCGAGACGTACGCCCTGAGAACTCCCTATTACGCCGGATACTTCCAAGATTCCTGGCGCGCAACTCGAAAGCTAAATTTGAATCTTGGCTTAAGGTGGGAATACGAACGTGGTCCCAGAGAGCGCTATAACCGCATGATGACCTACTTCGACCCTACGGCGAGCCTTCCGATCGCCAAGGTGGCAGAGACAAGCTATGCGGCCGCTCCAATTCCCGAACTGGCGGCGTCCCTTTTCAATGTTGCTGGTGGTTCGGTGTACGCCGGTCAGAACGGTGCCAGCGACCTCTTGATTCAGAACCGGCTCATGTGGCTGCCGCGTCTTTCGGTTGCCTATGCGCTCGATTCGAAGACCGTGCTGCGCGGCGGTTATGGCATCTTTTACGACACCATCAACGCGCTGGACAACGCGCCGACACAGACCAACTATATCCGCAATACAGCTCCTACCCTTACCAACGATTTCGGTATGAACTGGCTGATCGGGAACCCAGGCGCCGGCGTTTCGCCGCTCTCGGATCCGTTCCCTGTGCGCGCCGATGGCAGCCGCTTCGATGTGCCGCTAGGTAACGCGCTCGGCACATCCACCATTCTTGGGAACAGTTATTCCGGACGCATTTACGACACTACGCACCCGCGGCAGCAGCGTTGGCGTGGTGGTGTCCAGCGTCAGCTTGGGCCCAATATGGTTGTCGAGGCGGCTTACGCCGGCTCATACACCACAGGTATGGGGCTGGCTATTAGTGACAGCTATGTCCCCGAGCAGTACTGGGCTAGCGGCAACGTGCGCAACAACGCCATTGCCACGAACCTCAACAGCAACGTGACGAACCCGTTTTACATCGGCAACTTCACCGATCTGAAAACCTCCAACCCGCTGCTTTACGACGACCTTTCCAAGAAAAACTTCTTCACTTCAAAGACCATCCGCAAGTACCAACTGCTGTATCAGTTCCCGCAACTGTCCGGTGTCACCAACACCAGGCCCGAGGGGGAGGTGAAGACCCACTCCATGGAACTGACCGTCGAACGCCGGTTTGCTGCCGGCTTTAACTTTTACGCCGGCTATACTTACCTGGATGTCCGAACTAAGGACTATGTCCCGGATCCGTGGGTCCAGGAACCACTCTGGCGGCAGAGCAACAACGGCCGTCCTCATCGCTTCGTTGCATCAACTGTTGCCGAGTTGCCGTTCGGCAAAGGCAAGCCGTTCCTGAAGAGCGGGGGGCCGCTGAACTACCTGGTGGGTGGTTGGCAGGTGAGCGTCACCTACGAGTATCAGCCCGGCGCACTGATAATATTCCCCAACCTGTTCTACTACGGCGATTACGCAGACATCACCAAGGGTGATCAGACGTTCGACCGGTGGTTCAACACCGACAATTTCGAGCGCAACTCCACGAAGGCCCCGGCGGCTTACCACCGGCGTGTTTTCCCGGAACGCTTCGACAACCTGAGCGCGCAAAGCTACAGCGTGATGAACGGAAACCTGGCGAAAGAATTCCAGTTAAAGGAACGCGCCAGAGTCCAACTTCGCTGGGACGTGCTGAACGTACTCAACCGCACCATCATGGACGCACCGAACACGACGCCGACTTCTACCAATTTCGGCAAGTGCACCTCGTCCACATCACTGAAGCGCTGGATGCAGATCCAGGCCAAAATCACTTTCTGAGGCGATGAACATATGAAACGGCGGGAATTCCTGGCACTCAATTCAATGGGCGGGCTGGGGATTCCCGCTTAAGAATAGCGGGCATTGTTATCTGATATTTGGGACCGTACTTACTTGCGGATGGATCCTCGGCATTTGCAGTTACGTCAAGGCGGGTTCGGGTCTGGCCCAGATGACAGTGAATAGAACCACGTTGTTTACCATATCACTGATCCTCGATAGTACCTCGCGTGCTTGATCAACCGGCCGCCGGTCTTCACTGGTCGCTGCGGTAGGCTCGTCAGCGACCAGTTGTTGAAACTAGATGTGTGTGTCGAAAGCGTGAAGGCCGTGGAGGACCGAGCAGGGCGGGCGCCCTTCTCATGCTGGAGCGGCCTCCCCAAGAACCGCAGCAAGGCGCCAATGAGGAAGCGGTGAGAAATCCAATTATTTCATGGCGTCTTGTCTGATTTTGTCCCATGACGTGCGAAACTTCGTCATAATGAGCATTTCGAGGCCGGTGACTGAAAAATCGGCTTCGGGTTTGGCGGCAGAACGATGTGAAGCTACTGCGGTCGCCGCCGCCTGATTCATATATAGAGAGGATGAACGTGATGAACACTGTAACGCGAAGGAGTCTGCTGGCTGCGCCGGCGGTGGGCCTGGTGGCGAGCACGATGAAGGGTGAGGTTGGGAAACCGGCGTTGCTGGGCGGTAAGGCAGTCCGTACCGGGCGCTTTCCCGCTTGGCCTGTGTTTGACCGGACGGAAGAGGAAGCGCTGGTCGCGGTAGTAAGAAGCGGCAAGTGGAATCGCACGAGCGGAGCGAATGTCAAGCGTTTTGAGGAAACCTACGCGCGCGTGACGGGAGCGAAGTTCTGCATTGCCACGTCCAGCGGGACGGGCGCGCTGCAATCGTCGCTCGCTGCGTTGGGTGTGGGGCCAGGCGATGAAGTCATCCTGCCGCCATACACCTTTGTGGCCACGCTGAATGTCATCCTCAACATGCACGCCCTCCCTGTGTTCGTCGATTCGGAACTGGAGACGGGTCTGATCGACGCGCGCAAGATCGAAGCGGCGATCACGGAACGCACCGTGGCGATGATCCCAGTGCACCTGGCCGGCTCGGTCGCGGACCTGGACGCCGTCCTCCCCGTGGCGAAAAAGCACAATGTGGCCGTGGTCGAAGATACCTGCCAGAGCCATCTTTCGGAATGGCGCAACCGCAAGGCGGGAACCTACGGCACCACCGGCTGCTTCAGCTTCCAGGCTTCGAAGAACCTGAATTGCGGGGAAGGCGGCGCCATTCTCACCAACGACGAGGAGATCTATCGCAAGTGCTTCGCCGCGCATTACAACGGCAACATGACCGACTTCATGCATGGCACCAAGTTCTGCATCACGGAGTTTCAGGCGGCGATGTTGCTGGCGCAGTTTGCGCGCTTGGAACAGCAAGCCAAGACCCGCGAGCAGAACGCGCAGTACCTCACAAGTCTGTTGCGCGAAATCCCCGGCATCATGCCCGCACGCATGCACGCAGGCTGTACGCGCAACGCGTACCACCTTTACATGCTGAGGTATGACCAACAGCAGTTCGCCGGTTTGCCGAGAGGCAAATTCCTGAAAGCCCTGAAGGCGGAAGGCATCCCGGCGGCGAGCGGTTACGGACCGCTGAACAAGGTGAAGTACCTGAAGAATGCGCTGCACAGCCGGGGATACCAGCGGGTCTACTCCAGCCAGCAGATCGCGCGACTGGAAGAGCGCAACAATTGTCCGGTCAACGACAGAGTCTGCGCGGAATTCGTGTGGCTGACGCAGAACATGTTGCTCGGAACGCGGAGCGACATGGACCAGATTGCCGAAGCGATGCGGAAGGTCCAAAAGCACGCCGGCGAACTGGTGAAAGCCTGAGCCGAAATCAGGTAAACGGACCGCATCCACGGCCGGCACTTTCGCGTGCTCTGGCCACTACCCCGGCCAGGCGAGGCAGGTGTCCGTTCTCGTCCAGGAGAGCGGTAAGCGGGGTGCCGGCTGAGCGGTCCGTGGCAAGGATGGACAAGATTATGACGTTGTCACGCAGATTCATCCTGAGCAGCACGATAGGCTGGAGCGCCGCCAGTTATGCCAGGATCCTCTGCGCCAACGACCGCGTTGGGGTCGGCGTGGTGGGTTTCTCGGATCGCGCCAAGGACGCGCTGCTTCCGGCCTTCGCCAAACTGGCGCCGGAATTGAACTTCGAATTCCGGGCGGTCTCCGATATCTGGAGCCGCCGCCGGGAAGAGGGCGTCGCCTTCGCCGGCAAGCTCAACGGGAAGCCCGTGGACGGCGTGCGCAATAACGACGAGCTCTATCAGCGTAAGGACATTGACGCCGTGATCATCTCTACGGCGGATTTCCAGCACGCCCTGCACGGGGTGGAGGCGGTGCGCGCGGGTCGGGACGCTTACATCGAAAAGCCGCTCGCCAATCGCATGGAGGATGCGCGCGCGATTCTGCGGGCGGTGGAAGAGACCAAACGGGTGGTGCAAATCGGCACACAGCGGAGAAGCACCGAGAGCGCCATCAAAGTCCGCGAGTATCTCAAGTCCGGCCAGTTCGGTGACATCAATATGGTGGAACTGGCCTGGCACGTGAATCAGCCGAGCCGGTGGCGGCGAGCGGAACTGGTCCGGACTCTCCGGAAGGAGGACACCGACTGGGACCGCTTCCTGCTGAACCGGCCGAAGGTAACCTGGGACCCGCGGAAGTATCTCGAGTTCCGGTTGTTCTGGCCGTATTCTTCGGGTATTCCGGACCAGTGGATGGTACACCAGATCGACCTCGTGCATTGGTTCACGGGCTTACGGCATCCGCGCAGCGTGGCAGCGAGCGGCAGCATCTACCAGTGGCATGACGGTCGCACGAATCCAGATACGGTGACGGCGGTGCTGGACTACGGGCCGCTCGACAATCCCGCGAAGGGCTTCCAGGTGCTCTTCTCGGCCCGCATGGGCAATGCCTCGGGCCGGGAGAACGAGTTGTTCTTTTCGAATCGCGGCACGCTCGACCTGACAACGACGCACATCTCCGCCGATGGTGGCCTCACCAAAGGTGAAGCGGAGAAAGTGGGAACGCAGCCGAACATTGCTGTCGAGACTACGCTGGTTCCGAACGCTTTCCGGCCTACCAGCGCGGCCAACACGGGAGTCGACGTTTCGGTGTTGGCGCATATGCGCAATTGGATGGAGTGCATACGGAGCCGGCGCAAGCCGGTGGCAGGAGTCCGAGCCGGATACGACCATTCGGTAGCGCTCTGCATGACCATCGCGGCGCTGCGCAGCGGGAGGCGTGTTACGTTCAACGATGCTAAGCAGGAAGTGGTGATGGCATGAGCAGGAACCGGAGGCCGGCGTTCCAATTCGTAGTCGTGCTGGCAGCCTTGCTAAGTGGGCTGGCCGCCGCTCAAACGCAGGGTCCGGGCGGCTGGAAGGCGGGCGTCGCGAAAGTCGCAATCACGCCGGTCGAGCCGATCTGGATGGCCGGCTTCGGTTTCCGCAACCATCCTTCGGAGGGCGTCAGGGAACCGATATACATAAAGGCGTTGGCCCTGCAGGACAATACGGGTGCGACCTCGGTTTTGGTCACGGCCGACATGGTGGACACCAGCCGCGCTATCTGGGAACCGGTGGCGGAGCGGTGCGAAAAGCAGTTCGGCATTCCACGCGCCAGGATTGTTTTCAACGAAGCACACAACCACAGCGCACCCCTCGTGCGGCGCGGGAAGATTCCGAGCATCTATCCGCTCGACAGCGCTCAGCTGGCAGTCGTCGAACGATATACGTCGGGAGTCATTGACAAGGCAGTGGAGGCGGCCGGGCGGGCGATCCAGAACCTGGCGCCCGCAACGCTGGCGTTCGGCCAAGGATTGGCGGGTATCGCCGTGAATCGGCGGCGCGCGTCGATGAAGCGCTCGCTGCCGGGAGTGATCGACCAGGATGTTCCCGTGCTGAGGGTGTGTAATACCGGCGGAGGATTGGTCGCCATCGTGGTGGGATACGCTTGCCACGCTACCGCGCTTTCCGATTACCAGGTGAGCGGCGACTGGCCAGGTTACGCGCAGGCGGAGGTCGAAAAGGCGCACCAGGGCGCTGTGACGATGTTCGTCCAGGGTTGCGGCGCCGATGCCAACGCGCTCCCACGCCGCACGGTGGAACTCGCCCAGAACTATGGACGAATCCTGGCAGCGGCGGTGGATGGAGTCCTGCAGTCGAAAATGACACCGCTCACGGGAGCTATCAATGCGGCTTTTGAGCGGGTGGATGTGCCTTTCCGCAAAGCGCCTTCGCGGGAAGAACTTCGAAAAGCGCTGGACAATACAACCGGGTTTGACCGGCAGCATGTGGAGCGCCTCTTGAGACTGCTCGACCGCGATGGAAAGCTGATGGATCACTATCCATACCCTGTGCAAGTGTGGCAGTTCGGGCATGCGCTGAAGATGATCTTCCTGGGCGGCGAAGTGGTGTCTGACTATGCGTTGCGCCTGAAGGCGCAATACGGATGGGAGACCACCTGGGTGGCCGGCTACTCGAACGACATCTTCGCCTACATTCCTTCCCTGCGGGTGTTGAAGGAAGGTGGTTACGAAGGCGGGGGCGCGATGAACCAGGAGGACTACCCCGGGCCTTTCCATCCGGCAATCGAGGAGGTCATCGTCGACGAGGTCAACGCACTGGTTCAGCGCACGGGATTGAAGGAATAGGCGCCGGAGAGGGGACCCTTTGGGAATGCCCGGATTTATCGAGTCCTGATGATGTGGCAGGGCAGAAGGGGCGGCCCGCTGTTACGGCGGTCGCGCTACGCAGCGGTGGTCACGCTGAGGTAAGGAGCCCGAGCCACCCCTGCTGCCTCGCCATTGCCCACGCTCCGGATTCGGGCGGGGTCACTGGTGCCGCTCTTAGTATGTCGTCGATGGCCGGAACAGTACATCCGTCGATTCGCCCATTTGGGCCGGGATCTCCCTGCTCACTTATCCTAAGTAGGACACTCTATCCCGTGGCTGCCGCGCTGGCAGCACGTCCAGAAGTGCCTGAAGCTCTTAGGCCATAATGGGTTGGTTTTTGAGGGCGTACTAAGGGACTCTCCCGAGTGGTTCATTTTCGCTTCCGCAATAGAATTGCTGATGGAGGTTTGTCAACACGTGAAGCCACAACGATCAAACCCCAGCCGCGCAGGCCAACGCGGGTTCACACTCATTACCGCGGGGGCGTGTTGTATCGTCATGATCGGTATGGTGGGGCTGGCAGTCGATGTAGGGCGTCTTTACATCGTCCGCAACGAAGTCCAGGCCCATGTCGACACGGCGGCCCTGTCGGCGGCGCTGGAACTGGACGGCACCACGACCGGATTTGACAGGGCCCGCACTACCGTCACGAACAACGCCAACCGGTGGAACATGGCCACCACGAGGTTCACGACTACTCAGACGGATTTCTCCACTTCCCAAACCGGTCCCTGGGTGGCTTCTCCCGCCAACGGCGCCGGCTATATCTACGCCAGGGTGAGAGCTACAGTGGCGGCGCCGGTCTATTTCACCCGGTTCATTTCGCCCGACCCGGCCAAGAATGTGTCGGCCATAGCCATCGCAGGCCAGGTATCCAAGACGTCGTGGAAAGAAGGACTGACTCCGTTCTCGCCGCTGGCGCACAACAGCGCAGGACCGGATTTCGGACTTGTCAAGGGCGGGATCTACACGCTGCGGTGGGCTTCCAATCCCAAGTTGAACAGTAACGTGTGCCCGGGTGACAACCAGGAAAGCTACATCGCCCAGTCCAACGCCGGAGGAGGAGAGGAACGCGGCTTCATCGAAGAGTCTTCGGCAGCGAATATCCGGGCAGCGATCGTGGATAACTACCAGACCATCGTTCGTGAGGTTGGCGACTCCGTGGTCATGACCGGGGGAGCGAAGCAGACGCAGCGTGATGCGCTCATTCAGCGAATCTACCAGGACACAGATTCGACGTCGTCGACTTTCGCGCAGTACATCGCGGGGGGTGCCGGCAACGGCCGGCGAATCGTGGTTGTGCCGATCAATACCTGGCATCCGGACTACATCATCCTGGGATATGGGGCCTTCCTTCTGATGCTTCCCAATGAGTACGTACCGGGGGGCAACAAACCCTTCTGCGCCGAGTACATCGGTGCCTATGTGCAGGGTGCGCCGCACACTGGCGGAGGAATGCCGGGCGCCTATGTGGTGAGGTTGGTCCTGTGAAGACCCGCTCAGATGAACCGTCGCAAGGAGCGTCCCGGCGCGAGCGGGGCAACGCGATGCTGGAGTTCGCCCTTGCCTTTGTAATGGTATTCCCGTTGTTCACCGGCGGATTCCGGTTCGGATACTCCTACTACGTCTACAACAACCTGGAAAGCGCGGTCCGCGGGGCTGCGCGGTACGCTTCGCTGCGAACGTATAACTCCTCGACCTCGACGCCTTCCACCGCCTATCTGACGGCTGTGCAAAACATGGCGGTTTACGGAAATCCCGCAGGCGGCACCCGTCCGGTGGCTCCTGGACTCACAGCGTCGAACATTGGACTCACGGTCACGATGGACAAAGGCGTACCGCGCCAAGTGCGGGTGGCCGTGCACGAATACACGATCAATTCACTGTTCGGATCGATCAACCTACGGGAAAAACCGAGCATGTCTGTCGTTTACATAGGGAATTTTGCGCCATGAGAAGGAATTCGGCAAGTAAGTCTGTGGAACGCCAGCGCGCGCGCCGGGGTGGCGCGATGTTGGAGAGCGTGTTTGTGCTGCTGACGTTCCTGGCCCTCATCATCGGGATCTTCGATATCGGGCAGATGCTGTTTCTGCACGAAACGCTGGTGGAGCGGGCGCGCAACGCCTGCCGCTACGGCGCAGTCCGCTGCGTC
The DNA here is from genome assembly GCA_021372245.1 of Terriglobales bacterium. Taxonomy (GTDB): domain Bacteria; phylum Acidobacteriota; class Terriglobia; order Bryobacterales; family Bryobacteraceae; genus JAJFUV01. Next base: position 6,431 of record JAJFUV010000164.1, on the reverse strand, counting down.
GATCCCCTTGTCGTCCAGAACTTGGTCATGTTCGGCCAGCCTTGGACGCCGGAGGGAAAGACTACCGGGATTTTTGGCCTCACTCGCAGTATGGTGACCGTGACCAGGGAAAACGTGGGGACCACGGAAGATCGCTACGTGGTCAAGATCTCCAACTACCCGTTCCTCATGTTGTCGCCTTGGCTAGCCGGGCGCTATACGGGACGCAGCATCGTGGCCAGCATGTCGACAGAAGCTCCCTAGATTTCAGCGGGAAGGGATTCGCCTCAGGATCTGCTCGCGCATATTGCGGAAGTCCTCAGCCGGCTCCATGCCCGCGATTATCCTTAGAACCTCCTGGCCTTTGCGGTCCTTCACCGACCAAATGTCGATGTGCGGGAAGGACGGTGAGATCCGCGAGCGAAAATCCTTGAGCCGCAGCAGTTGCTCGCGGACGTCGTGGAATTCGAGGCTTCCAATCTCCTCCCAGGGAATTCGCCGGCTCCCGAAACAGGAACGTTCCACAAGACCCGCATCCGACAGCCGCAACGTTCGCGAGTGGTTCTCCGCCGCGCTTTGGACCATCCAGAGAAGGAAGCCGGTACCCACCACGGCCCAGAAGGCGCGTGCAGCGGTCCATTTCCCTTCCATGAGGAACGCCGGGACTCCAAAGGGAAGACCGAACACGCACCCGTAGATCAGGTTTGCCTTCCAGGATTCACCTGGTTCCCGGACTTCAAAGGCCAGCGCCGCCTCGATCGTCGTGGAAACCCGCGACCACGTGTCGCCGTTCCACACCACGTCCAGGCCCCAGTCGGTACGTCCAATCAGCCACGCGGTCCCCAGAAACGCAAGACCGAAGATGGCGAATGCCAGTGTCTCATTCCAGTGATCCAGCAGTTCCGGGATTTGCAGCAGTCCAGTTTCCTTGGGTGCCCAAGTGGCCTTCGCCGCAGCCCCTTTGCGCGCGCCCGACGCGAGAAATAGGAAGGCACCGGCGACCAGTAGCGCGATGAGGAAGTTCTTCCAGAGGACCATGTCCAACGACGCCCCTTCCCGGCCTCGCGGCCGAGACGAGCATATCACAACCGGCTTTGAGCGGGATCTTTGCCTGCTTCCCCAACAAATCAGACAGCTTGTCTGAGCGTGGAACGGGAGCGGCGCACGATGTAAGCGCCGAGGACGAAAATCGCCATGGAGATCCATTGCCCGTTGCTGAGCGGGCCACCGAACGGCAGCGCCTGCTCGTGGAAGCGTCCGAACTCGATCAGAAATCGGCCCGTGGAGGTGAGCATCAGGTACAGGCCCAGGATGAACCCGGGCGCGTGGGGCTTGGAGAAGCGCCAGTACAGCAGCGCGAAGATGAGGGCCTCCGTGGCGGACTGATAGAGTTGCGCCGGATGCAGCGGCATGTTCAGGGGTGTGCCGAACATCTCGTGGGCATCGGGATTGGTGAACGTCACCGCCCAGGGAAGGTTACACTCCGAACCCCAGCAGCAGCCAGCCATGAAGCACCCGATGCGTCCGATCGCGTGGCCCAACGCTACGCCGGGAGCGAGCGCATCCGCCGTACGCCAACCGGGGAGCTTCACATGGCGCATGTAAATGATCGCGGCGATCAGCGCCAGCACCAACCCACCATAGAAGACGCCGCCCGCGCGCAATGTGGTCAACGAGAACAGTTCTCCTGGATTGCGCAAGTAGAAATCCAGGTCGAACAGAACCATAAGCACCTTGCCGCCCAAAACGCCCGTGACCGCGCAATAGATGCTCAGGTTCACGATCAAGTCGGAGTTGAGCCCCTGGCGTCGCGCCAACCGCGAGGCCATCCACAGGCCCGCCAGAAAGCCCAGCGCGACAAAGAATCCATAGCTGGGAATGAAGAAATCGCCGATGGTGATCAGTTTCGGGTGCACTTGGCTTCTCCGGTGCTGGGTGTGCGCCACATTTCAAGCGCCACCAGCACTGCGCCGACGGTGATGGCGGCGTCGGCCACGTTGAAAGCGGGCCAGACGAAACTGCCCACATAGAACTCGAGAAAGTCGGTGACCATACCTTGCACGAGGCGGTCATAGAAGTTGCCCAGCGCCCCGCCGAGCACAAGCGAAAGCCCCCAGCGCGCCGCGGCTCCTCCGGCAGTCTTCCCGGCGACGATGCGCGCCAGGAGAAGGGCCACCGCGCCGAGCACCAACCCGGTTACGCCCACAAGCACCACAAGCCTGTAAGGGCTGGAACTGCCGGCGAACATCCCGAATGCGGCACCCTGATTGCGCGAGTGCACCAGGTTGAAGAAGCCGGGGATGATGCGATGCGTTTCGTAAAGCGCGATGCTACCCTCGACGGCGATCTTGGTAACGCGATCGAGCGCCCACACTGCTACGGCGGGGGCGAAGGCCACCAGCCAGCGGCGCATATCAGACACCGGCGATTTCCGCGACGGCCTTGGCGCAGGGCGCGCAAATAGTCGGGAAGCGGCGGTCGGCGCCGATGGTGGTCGCGTACTTCCAGCAGCGTTCGCACTTGGCGCCGTCGGCTCGTTCGATGTGCACGGCCAGGGTCGCATTCTTCTTCTTTTTCAGTTTCACCTGGCTCACGATGAACAACATGGGCAATTGCGACTGATAGGCCTCTAGCAGCGGATAAAGCGTGTCGTCGGCGGTGAGGCTGACACGGGCCTCCAGGGGCGCGCCGATGAATTTCTCCTGGCGCGCGATTTCGAGGCTCTTCAGCACGCTGTCGCGCACTTCGACCAGGCGCTCCCAATTGGCGGCGCGGGCGCGATGCTCTTCGGTGAGGCCTTCGGTCAGATCCGATGGGGCGGGGAACTCGGTGAGGTGCACACTCGAGGCAGACCCTGTGGCGGCCGTGAAATGCTTCCACGCCTCTTCAGCCGTGTAGCTCACCAGCGGCGCTAGCAGCCTCACCAACGCGCTGGTCAGGCGGTACAGGGCGGTCTGGGCGCTACGGCGCTCTACCGACTTGGGCGCGGCCGTGTACAGACGGTCCTTGAGCACGTCGAAATAGAGCGAACTGAGATCGATAGTGCAGAAGTTATACAGAGCCTGATAGGCGCGGTGGAAGCTGAACTCTTCATAGAAGCCGCGGCATCGCTCCACCAGCTGCTCGGCACGCACCAGAATCCACTGGTCGATCTCCAGCATTTCCGGGACCGGCACGGCATCGCGGGACGGGTCGAAATCGCAGAGGTTGCCGAGCGCGTAGCGGAACGTGTTGCGAATCTTGCGGTAGGCTTCCGACAGGCGCGCCAGGATAGTTTCCGAGATGCGCACATCCTCGGTGAACTCGACGGACGCCACCCACAGGCGCAGAACGTCCGCGCCGTACTTCTTCACGATGGTGGCTGGCTCGATGACGTTCCCGATGGACTTGGACATGGCCCGGCCTTCGGCGTCGAGCGTCCAGCCGTGCGTGGCGCACTGGCGATAGGGCGAATTCCCGCGCAGGCCCACGCCCACCAGCAGCGAGGAGTGGAACCAGCCGCGGTACTGGTCGCCGCCCTCGACGTAGAGGTCGGCCGGCCAGGGCAGCTTGTAGCGGTCGTTGAGAACGGCCATGTGGCTGGAGCCGGAGTCGAACCAGACATCCAGAATGTCGGTCTCTTTACGGAAACTTGATGCGCCGCACTTGGAGCACTTGGCGCCGCCGGTCAACTCTTCGGCCGAACGTTCATACCACACGTCGGCGTTGTGTTCGGCGAAAAGCTTCACGACGCCGTCGAGGACCTTCTTGTCGGTGAGAGGTTCACCGCACTTCTCGCAGTAAAAGACCACGATGGGCACGCCCCAGATGCGTTGGCGCGAGATACACCAATCGGGGCGCGTGGCGATCATGTTTCCGATGCGCTCTTCACCCCAACTCGGCAGCCAGTGCACCTTCTTGACGGCTTCGAGGGCGTCCGCCCGCAAGTTATTGCGATCCAAGCCGATGAACCACTGTTCGGTGGCCCGGAAAATGGTCGGTTTGTGGCAGCGCCAGCAGTGCGGATAGCTGTGCTCGATGGACTTCTCGGCCAGGAGCGCACCCTTGTCGCGCAGGATTCCCACCACGGTGGGATTGGCGTCCCAGACCGTCTGGCCGATCAGTTCTTCGGGGAGGCTGCCATCGGCGCCTTCGGCTCGGAACAGCCGGCCGGAGGCGTCCACCGGACAAAAGATGTTGATACCGTACTGGCGTCCGACGGCATAGTCTTCCTGGCCGTGGCCGGGCGCGGTGTGCACGGCGCCGGTGCCCTGGTCCAGCGTGACGTGGTCGGCAAGGATGCCCACGCTATCGCGCTCGATGAACGGATGGCGGAAGACAGCGCCTTCCAGGCGGTCGCCCGTGAATGTGGCGATCGTTTTCGGCGACGTCCAACGGCACTTCTCGGCCGTGGTTTTCAAAAGGTCCTCGGCGACGATGTAGACATCGCCCTCCACGTCCACCGCCACGTAAGTGAATTTCGGGTGGAAGGCGATGGCCATGTTGGCCGGGATGGTCCAAGGCGTTGTGGTCCAGATAAGACCGTAGACGCGCCTGCCAGCAAGCGCCGGGTCAATCTTGGAGGCCTTGGAGGTCAGGGCGAACCGCACCCAAATGGATGGGCTGGAGTGGTTCTCGTACTCGACTTCGGCTTCGGCCAGTGCCGTGCGGCAGCGCATGCACCAGTGCACCGGCTTGAGACCCTTGTAGACGTAACCCTTATCCAGGAAGTCGACGAAAGCCTGCGCGATGACGGCTTCGTACTGCGCCGTCATGGTCAGATACGGGTCTTCCCACTGGCCCAGCACGCCCAGGCGCTTGAATTCGCGGCGATGGATGTCCACGTACTTCTGCGCGTAAGCGCGGCACGCGGCGCGGATCTCGGTCGCCGACATGGTGGCCTTCTTCTTGCCAAGCTCGCTGTCGACCTTGATTTCGATGGGCAGGCCGTGGCAATCCCAACCCGGGACGTAGGGCGCATCGAACCCCGCCATGTTTTTGGACTTCACGATGAAGTCCTTCAGAATCTTGTTGAAGGCCGTGCCCAGGTGGATGTTGCCGTTGGCGTAAGGTGGGCCGTCGTGCAAGACGAAAACGGGCCGGCCGGCGCGTGCGGCGCGGATCTGGGAGTACAGCTTTTCCTCTTCCCACTTGGCCAGGATCAGCGGCTCGGTCTGCGGGAGGTTGGCCTTCATGGAGAAGTCCGTGCGAGGCAGATTGACGGTCTTTTTCAGGTCGATTTCGTTGACTTGCATGGGGAAACTTCATTGTAGCGCGGCTGGTGCGGGGCGCAGCGCATCGCCAGCGAACTGTATTACGTTGGTCTTAAGGAAGATGAACTACGAGGCCATCTGGCGGGACGTGGAGCACATCCGCTCCACGGCGCCGCTGATACATAACATTACGAACTACGTGGTGATGAACTCGACCGCCAATGCGCTGCTGGCGATCGGAGCGAGCCCCGTGATGGCGCACGCGATCGAAGAGGTCGAAGAGATGGCATCGATGGCCGGCGCGCTGGTGCTCAACATCGGGACGCTCAGCGCGGCGTGGATCGAAGCCATGGTGAAAGCCGCAGGCGCGGCCCGGAAGCGCTCGATTCCGATCGTGTTCGACCCGGTGGGCGTGGGCGCCACGAGGTTTCGCACGGAGACCGCCGGGCGTCTGCTCAAGGAGGCCGAGCCGGTTATCATCCGCGGCAACGCAAGCGAGATCCGGGCCCTGGCCAGCACCGGGGAGGGCACCAAGGGTGTGGACAGTACACATACCTCGGATCAGGCCCTGGAAGGCGCGAGAAGCCTTTCCGAACGGTGCCGGTGCGTTGTTGTTGTGAGCGGCGCGACGGATTTGATCGTTGCCGGAGACAGCCTCGCCTGCGTCCACAACGGCCATCCGATGATGCCCCGCGTGACCGGCCTCGGCTGCACGGCGACGGCACTGGTGGGAGCCTTCGCGGCGGTGAATCCATCCGCGAGGGATGCGGCTGCTCATGCCATGGCTGTGATGGGCATCGCGGGCGAGATGGCGGCCGAACGCGCGGCGGGGCCGGGCAGTTTTCAGATGCACTTTCTCGACGCGCTGTACCTGATGCAGGAAGCCGACATCCAGCGCCACCTGCGCGCCGAGGAACAATGAAGCGTCCCGCCGACTGGCGTCTCTATCTGGTCACGGACCGCCGCATCGCGGGCGCGCGGCCGATTGAAGACGTCGTAAGCGCCGCCGTGCGCGGAGGTGTCACGGCGGTGCAACTCCGTGAGAAGGAGTGCGGCACGCGAGAGTTTGTGGAATTGGGCCGGAGACTGAAGAAGCTGCTGGCGCCTTTCCATGTGCCGCTACTCATAAACGACCGCGTGGACGTGGCGCTGGCGGTGGGCGCCGATGGCGTGCACATCGGCCAATCCGACATGGACTTCCGCGATGCGCGCAAGTTACTCGGCCCAGACGCCCTGATCGGGTTTTCGATTGAAACGATG
>JAJFUV010000163.1 GCA_021372245.1 Terriglobales bacterium | reverse complement strand
TGTCAATCTCAGGCTTCACGTATGCAACCTCTTGCGGGGTGTGATAGGATAGGATTGCTCTCATGGAAGACGTCCCTCGCGATGTCCCCCCAAACAATTCAACTCACGGAGTGATTAGCACCTTCGAATGAGCTTCACCGTTTTTCTTGGAAACTTGCCAACCTGGGTTACGGCCGACGATATTCAATCGTGGCTGAGCTCAGAAACTTTAGTCGCAGACTCGATCAAGGTCATCCGCAATCCGGAGACCCAGGAGTCCAAAGGATTCGCCTTCATCGAAACCCCCAATGAGGAAGAGATGCGGGCGATCATTCGCCGTTTTGACCGTGCCCCTCTGGAGGACCGGCTGCTGCGCGCCAATCCGGCCCAACCCCCCAAGGGGAAGGGCGCAGGCCCCCATGGTGGCGTAGCCAGGCCTGGCGACCGGGCGCGCCGCGGCGGGAAGAAGAACCGCAGGGGCCGGACGGGACCTCCCACCCCTCAGAGCGCTTTCGCTGAAGAGTTAGCCAAGGCCCTGTAATTAGAATCACTTGAAAGATTGCGCACGCAATCTCCCGTCAATGCTATACTCAATTCGCGGGAGCACACCACCGCTAGATGCTGTCATATATTGAAGGTGTCCGAGTAGGGAGTGAACGTGAGCGACCTATTTTTTGTCCGGCTATTATTTGTCCTGACCATCGCCGCCGCAGCGTTTTTCCTGAAGCCTATCGGCATCCTGAATCCTTGGCTGAACGGCGGGGTGGGGATCCTCGCCGGCCTCGGCGTCGTCTACTTTGAAATCCGGCTGAAAGAAGTCAGTCTCAAGCGCCTTATTGGCGCGGCAGCCGGATCCACGCTGGGTATTCTAGGTGCATTTCTAGCCTCCCTGGTTATCTCGCGGGCCGCTTCCGCCGACCACGCTTTCGTGCCTTTCGTCCAGGTCGGATTGTTGATGTGGATGACCTACGTGGGCCTCATTGTGGGCGCGAACAAAGGCGAGATGCTGAACCTGTCGGCCCTGGGTGGGTTGTTCGGCGGTGAGAAAAGCGCAAAACATCAGTTCAAGATTCTCGATACCAGCGTCATCATCGACGGCCGTATTGCCGATATCGCCGAAACCGGATTCCTGGATGGCACTTTGGTGATACCGCAGTTCGTCTTGCGGGAGCTTCAACTGGTGGCCGACTCGGCCGATTCCATGAAGCGCAACCGCGGCCGTCGCGGTCTGGACATTCTGCAGCGCATTCAAAAGATGGTTGAACTGAACGTCCAGATCCTCGAGGACGATTTCCCCAATGTCCGCGAGGTCGACATGAAGCTGATCGAACTGGCCAAGGTCTACGATTGCAAGATCGTGACCAACGATTTCAACCTGAACAAGGTGGCCCAGCTTCACGGAGTCGAGGTGCTGAATATCAACGAACTTGCCAATGCGCTGAAGCCCATCGTGCTGCCCGGTGAAGCCATGCGCGTCTTCATCCTCAAGGAAGGCAAGGAGTACAACCAGGGCGTGGCTTATCTGGACGACGGCACCATGGTGGTCGTGGACAACGCCAAGAAGATGATTTCGAAGACCATCGACATCACCGTCACCAGCGTCTTGCAGACCACCGCCGGGAAAATGATCTTCGGGCGCTTCGACGAACGCATCCACGGCGTCCACGAGAAGGCGGCCCCTCATACGGAAAAGCGCGAACACAACTCGACAAAAGATCAGCATCATCCTGGTCAACCGGGTAGCGCGACCGCTGCCACTACTACATAACCAATTGCCATGAAAGTTGCCGTGATCTTGCCAGCGGCGGGTCTTGGTACCCGCATGGGGCGCACTCAGCCGGAATCGGCCGGCACCAGCCGGAAGCAGTTCATGCTGCTCGACGGGGCGCCTATTTTGCTGCACACCATTCGAAAATTCCTCTCCTGCCCTTCGGTGAGTGAGATTGTAGTTGCCCTGCGCGCCGAGGATATAGCCTGGGTTCGCGAACTTCTGAAGAAGGAAGCCGCGGCAAAGCCCGTGCACCTTGTAGAAGGAGGAGATTCGCGCCAGCAGTCCGTGGAGAACGCCCTGGCGTCGTTGACCCCCGACACCGACATTGTCGCGGTCCACGATGCGGTGCGGCCCTTCATCGACCGCGAGACCATCGAGAAGGTGATCGCGGAGGCTGCGCGCGCCGGCGCCGCCATCGTCGGCATCGTGCCGGTGGACACCGTCAAGCAGGTGCACCTCAGTAAGGTCCGCGGCACGCTGGCCCGGGAACGGCTGATGCTGGCGCAGACGCCGCAGGCGTTCCGCTACGCTCTTCTCAAGCAGGCTTTCGAGAAGGCGCGCGAGGACGATTTCACCGGCACGGACGAGTCCAGCCTGGTCGAGCGCCTCGAACAGGTAGAGGTCAATGTGGTGCCGGGCAGCGACCGTAACATCAAGATCACCAAGCCGAGCGACATGGAACTGGCGCGGCTGTTCCTATCTGGAGAGAAATCCGCTCGAGCGTCGTCGTGAGCGAACTGCGCACAGGCACCGGCTGGGATGTGCACCGCACGGAAGCCGGGCGCCCGCTGATCCTGGGCGGCGTCGTCGTGCCATCCGAATTCGGCTTCGCCGGGCACTCGGACGCCGATGTTCTCTCGCACGCCATCACGGATGCTCTGCTAGGTGCCGCCGCGCTTGGCGACATCGGCATGCATTTCCCCGACACCGATCCCAGATGGAAGGGCGCCGACAGCCAGGTCTTCCTGCGGCACGCCCGGAAACTGTTGCACGAGGCGGGCTACGAGATCGT
>JAJFUV010000159.1 GCA_021372245.1 Terriglobales bacterium | reverse complement strand
ACCTGACTGGGCAGGTGTGCGCCGATTCCATGGGATCGGTTCCCTACTCCGGTATCGGCGGCCAAGTGGACTTCATCCGCGGCGCCGCGCGGAGCAAGGGCGGCGTCCCCATCATCACCCTGCCCGCCACCGCGAAGAACGGCACCATCAGCCGCATCACTTCGACGCTTAAACCCGGGGCCGGCGTGGTGACCTCGCGCGGCGACGTCCACTACGTTGTGACTGAATTCGGAGCCGCTTACCTACATGGGAAGAACTTGCGCCAACGGGCCGAGGCGCTTATCCAGATCGCGCATCCGAAGTTCCGGGAAGAGTTGCTGGCCGCCGCGCGGGAGTTGGGGTACTTGGGGAAGAAGTGAAACTGCGCATCACGGCTCCCGCGCTGTTCCTCCTCACCCTGCTCGCTTACTCGAATTCCTTTCGGGCCGGGTTCGTTCTCGACAACAAACCGCTCATTCTCAATGACCCGCGGGTCCGTGCGGTCACCACGGAAAACCTCCACCGGATTCTGGACCGCAGTTATTGGTGGCCCATCGGCGAAGCGGGCATCTACCGTCCGTTCACCAAGCTGACGTACCTGTTCAACTACGCCGTGCTGGACAACCAGGATCGGCCCGCCGGATATCACGTTGTGAACTTCCTGCTGCATTTCGGCAATGTGCTTCTGGTGTATCTGCTCGGGCTGCGGCTGATGCGGGATTGGCGCTTGGCGGCGGCGCTCGCGGGCTTGTGGGCAGTCCATCCTGTGCTCACCGAATCGGTGACCAACATCGTGGGGCGCGCGGACCTGCTGGCAGGCGGGGCGGTCGTGGGTGGGCTGCTTCTGTACCTGAAGGTGGCTGAATCCCGGGGCGTCCGCCGTCTGGCGTGGCTGGCGGGACTCGCCGCCACGGCGCTGGTGGGCATGTTCTCGAAGGAAAGCGCCGCAGTACTGCTGGGGATTGTCGTGCTCTACGAACTGACCTGGTGGAACGAGTGGCACAATGCAAGAGCGCTCACCTTGGGCTGTGTCGCCATTGCGCTGCCGTTTCTGGCGATGTGGGCGCAGCGTTCGGCAGTGCTGGCGGCGGCTGGACATTACGAGTTCCCGTTTACGGATAATCCGATCGTCGGCGCGAATTTTCTCACTGGGCGGCTCACAGCTGTCAATGTGATGGCAATGAGCCTGGGGTTGATCGCGTGGCCTGTACGGCTTTCGAGCGACTATTCTTACCGGCAGATCCCGTTGGCTACCGGCACGCTTGAAGACTGGATCGCATGGCTCGCCTTCGCCGCGGCTGCAGTGGCAGTAGCGGTACTTTTCCGCCGCAACAGGGCCGCTTTCTTCTTCGCATGTTTCGCCTTCATCACCTACTTGCCGGCGAGCAATCTGCTGTTCCCCGTCGGCACCATCATGGCGGAGCGGTTCCTGTACCTGCCGTCGATCGGGGTGATCGGCTGCCTGGTCCTGGCGGGTCATGCGGTCGCCCGGCGCCATAATGCCCTGCGTTGGGCGGCAGTAGCGGCGGGTGTGGCAGCCGTGTGTCTCGCGGCGCGCACGTGGGTACGAAACCAGGACTGGAGGGACGAGTTTAGCATCGCGAGGTCGGCCGCCAGCACTTCGCCCTACAGCTACAAATCCCACAAGTCCCTCGCCCTGGCTCTGTACGAGTCGGATGCCGCCCATTCTCAACTCGACGCCGCCATCGCGGAGATTGAACGAAGCGTGGCAATCCTAGATCCTCTTTCGAATGAAGTAAATAACGCCGACACTTACATGATTGCTGGAGGTTTTCTCCTGCAAAAGGGTGACCGGTTGAGGCGCGGAACCTCACCCGCTGCGGCCGAAGTAAGCTATCGCCGGGCGCTCGCCGTGTTGAATCGCGGCGACCAAATCGTGCGAACCACCAATCGCCTGGAAGAAGAACGGGCACGCGGCAATCCCACGTTGATGGGCCCGCCGACCCGCTTCGCCCCTTTGTACCGCCTCCTGGCAGCCGCCCACCTGCGCCTGAACGAGAACGAGCAGTCGCTCAAGAATGCGTTATACGCACGCGAACTGGCACCGGGCGATGCCGAGTCGTACAAACAATTGGCCTTTTCCTTTTGGGGCGTCCACGATTCTGAACAGGCGGCGATCACGCTCATGGAAGGAACCATGCTCACGTCGGACCCGTCGCTCAAGGACGCCGTGATCGACCTGTACCGTGGCGGACTCGACACCGAAGGCTGCGCGGTCGTGAATCGCGCCCGCGTACTGTCGCTCAACCCGATCTGCCCCATGGTGCGCCGCCACCTCTGTGCAGCCGCAGCCAACGCGATCCGACGGCACATTCAAACCGGCCACCCGGACCAAGCCGAAAGCCTGAAGCTGACGGCCACCGGCCAGTTCGGTTGTGATACACCTTCGATTTCTGGACAACGTAAGTAAAAGCAGAGTCCTCACTAATCTTTCATAGAAGATGTAGCGGCGGGAAGATTTATTCGTGGCCGAAGTTCGGTATAGCCGCAGGAGGGGATGGGAGCAAGGGCAATTCAGGCGGTTCCGGCAGGGAGAACAGACGGCGGTGCGGAATGATCACACCAATCGGAGGCATCATTTGTTGTAGCGTCTCCCGGGCGCCTCGAAATCTCCAAACACCGCCGCCCCCGTGAAACGTCGCCGTGTATATTAGCCGATCTACCCCGGCAGTGAATGCGAATTCCACAAGCGCCTTGTCTCCTGATCGGCTATAAAACGGAAGATCTACGTAGTCGATCCGCCCGAACGCCACCGCCTGCGCGGCACGCCTGGCCAACCGTTCCAGATCGTCGTCGACCAAAGGGTCCGGATTCGAATCGATGTATTGAATGGCCCGCTTTACTAATTTGGCTCGCGCCGGATTGCGCTCTTTGACCTCCTCCAATATCTGGCGGCTGCGCGGCAATGCGACCAACTTCAGGCTCTGAATGGCCCCGGCATCCACCCAGCGATCATTGTACTCATTCAGCGCGGCGCGACGAAGAAACGCCCATTCGTCTTCCGTATTCGGTTCCATCAAGGCGCACGCCACGCTATACGCCCATCGATTGTTATTGTTCTGGGTGGACGGCGGTGTGATGCTCAAGGCTAACCGAACATCATCCGGTTCACCGATCAGCGTCAACAAATAGCGCGCGGCATCTCCGTTTTCCCGATCTTTCAGCCGCGCACGCAAGGCCGGGCGCAGTCGGGCTTCATGATAAAGAATCGACTTCAAATATCGCGCCTGTGGGTGCCCGTTGCTGCTGCGATCGGCCCGCAGCGCATCTCCAGCGGACTTGCCTGCAAACAGGTCCTGCTCCAACCTCGGCTCTGTAAGCCGAAACTTCACTTCGATTGGCACAACGCTGGCCCCATTCAGCCGGTATCTTGCGGTCACTTCACCGATGACGTCACACGCCCGGCACTCTGACTGGATCTTCCGGACCCAGCTTCTTACCATCTGCTCACCAAGGTTCAGATTCGAACATGACACTTGGGCGACTACACCCTCCGGCAACTGGCTTTTGATGGCTGCCTCCAGACGGGAGAAGTCCAGGCGATGTGGGCCATCCTGATCGAACCACCAGTAGCCTTCCCAACAGCCGCCACCGTTTCCGCCATCCCGGTCCATGGACGCCAGTACGCGCTCCCCGCCGGACTGGATAATGCTCGACGGTTTAAGAGAAACCGGCAAATAGGAAGCCTGAAGGTGGAAGATTTCTTGGAAACTGTCTGGGCCCACTTCCACCAAGATAGACTTCCACCTCGGTGCGGCAGGAGCGTCCTGTTCCCGCGCACCTAGAGAATAGAGGACGTCGAAGACACGGAATCCTGCCAGGACTCCCACCGGTTTGACTTCCGTACGAATTGCGTATTGTCTCGCGGACGCAGCCTTGTCGACGGGTGTGCACACGACGCACAAATCGTTTGCGTCGTCACGAAGAAACGGATTGTTGGTGAAATAGCTCAGAGCGTGCGGCGAAGGAATGTCGCTCCAGTGGCCCTTCAAACTGTAAACATCGCGCCGCCATTGCGCGCCCTCCGCCGTTGAGGTTCCTAAGGCCAGGAGAATGAAAATGGCCGCTCCCATCCCGATCATCGCTCGCACAATCCGATCCTTTCCTCGATCATTCTAGAACAATCGGCCACGCTACTGGTATGCTGTGAACCGAAGGTTCGATCCTATTATGTGGCGTTCCACGCTGTTCCTACTACCTCTCCTGCTCGGCGCCGGGACGCTGAAGATCGAGATTCGCCAGTCCGAGGTGTGGCTGGTTGCGGACGGTCAGGCGAAGCGACTCACCCACGATGGAAAGACGAAAGCCGACGCCGCGCTGTCGCCTTCCCGCAACCGCATCGCTTACGTGGAGGTGTGCCTGGTGAGCGAGAACTGCATTCCATCCGTGGTAATCCTCGATCTCGACGGCCAGCGGCTGCAGTCGTTCCAGCCAAAACATAGGGACGAGCATCCTTGCGGCAGCATTATTTCTTCAGATTGGACAGGTGAAACTACCGTCGCGGCGGTGTGCCACATCAACCCGTCTTTGAACGAATACGTGGAAATGGACATCTCAACCGGAAAGGTCACCCGTGATCTGCTGGGCTACGATTTCACGCCGTCGCCCGACGGCAAACTGGTGGCGCACGTCGGATGGAAAATCCATTTCGCGCCGCCGTATGGGCAAAGCGAATACCTGCAGGTCGAGCACACCATCGTCTATCCGCTACCCCACGGGATGAGCCCGGTCGAGCAGATCGGCTTGACGAGGGCCCCGAAGGTCGTCCAGATGAATGGGCCCACCTACGTGGGCATCCATGACTTCCAGGAAGGACTCCACTGGTCGCCCGACTCCCAGCGTATCGCCTTGATCGACTGCACCTACGACTGGACGCCCAACCACCCCGCCACGCTCGTTGCCAGCGACGGAGTAGAATCCGGGCGGCGCTGCTCGCTGGCGGTGGTCGACAGGGCTGGAAGGGCGGCACTCTTCCCGTTGCCGGAGATGCCGCCGGCTCAAATGATGAAAGCCGGTGTGTCGTGGATCGACAAGCACCGGCTTTCGTTCGAAGCCCAGGGCTT
>JAJFUV010000154.1 GCA_021372245.1 Terriglobales bacterium | reverse complement strand
TCTCCGAGTGCGGCGGCTGTTGCAGGCTTGCCTCAAGAAAGACCCCAAGCAGCGACTGCATGACATAGCGGATGCCAAGTTGCTTCTGGACGAGACGCCTCCAATGGCCCGACGTCCCCGTCAGTGGCTTCCGTGGGCCGGTATGGCTCTGTTTTGCCTCATAGCCGTTGGGCTCGCATCACTGCTCTTCCGTGAAACGCCTCCGCCCGCGCAACTGGTGCGCTTCCAGATTGCGCCTCCGGAGAAGTCAACTTGGGTCTTTCAAGGGTTCTTTGGAGTCCTCTCTCCCGATGGCCGGCAGTTGGCGTTTGCTGCAATAGGCCCGGACGGCATCTCGCGTCTCTCGGTTCGTCCGCTGGATTCGCTGATGTCCCGGCCCGTGACTGGTACGGAAGGTATTCAGGGAATTCCAATCTGGTCGCCGGACGGCCGTTACCTCGTGTTTTCGGCAGGCGGGAAACTCAAGAAAGTGGAAATATCCGGGGGACCGGCTCAGAATTTGTGCAACATGCTGGGCCGGGTTGTGGGTGGTTTCTGGACGAAGGACGACAGGATCGTGTTCGGGTCCAACAGCGGCCTGCGGTCCGTTGCGGCCGCTGGCGGCGCTCTCTCGGTGATCACGAACGCCGACAAGAAACGTGGCGAAACAGCGCACATTCGTCCTTTTCTTTTGCCGGATGGACGACATTTCCTTTACCTGCTGGTGTCGGCGAACCCCGATCGGGGCGGCATCTATGTCGGTTCGCTGGAGGCTAAACCGGAAGAGCAGAGCGCGAAACGCCTGCTGGCAGACTCGAGTACCGCTCAGTTCGTGCCCTCTCCCGGCAGCCGAACTGGATATCTCCTCTTTGTGCGCGAGACCACGCTGATGGCGCAGCCGTTCGATCCGGGACGACTGGAACTATCCGGGAATGCGGTCCCCATCACCGGCGCCGGCGTTCGCAGTGTTTTTTCCGCCTCCGCCAACGGCGTCTTGGCTTACCTGGAAGCGGGCAGCCCAGAGACGGCCTTGACGTGGTTTGACCGGCAAGGGAAGGTCATCGGCACCGTCGACGGCCCTCATTATTTCCAGGAACTGGCGCTCTCTCCTGACGGGTCGCGGGCAGTCGTATTCCGCCGCGACAACATAGGCGAGGATCTTTGGCTCATCGAATTCGAGCGAGGATCAAGCACGCGCCTCACGACCGATCCGGCGAATGAGTCGTACCCGGTCTGGTCTCCCGATGGGAGACAAATCGCTTTTGCCTCGAATCGTGGCGGGCAGTTCGACCTGTACCGGAAGACCGCCAATGTCTCAGGGGAAGAGGAGCTTCTCTTGAAGTCTGCGGAAGCCAAAGACCCTGTGGACTGGTCGCACGACGGGCGATTCCTCCTCTATACCTTGACGATCGGGGCCCAGACGGACCTATGGGTCCTTCCACTTGGGGGAGAACGAAAGCCGGCGCCATACCTTGCAACGAAGTTCAATGAGAATCACGGCCGTTTCTCTCCCGATGGGCGGTGGGTTGCGTACGTGTCTAATGTGTCGGGGAAGGACGAAGTCTATGTCTCACCGTTCCCAGTTTTCAAGGCCACTGACACCATGACGATGGTCTCTAACGGCGGTGGCAGACAGCCTCGCTGGCGGCGGGATGGTAGGGAACTGTACTACCTTTCCTCTGATGACCAGATAATGGCGACGCCGGTCACAACGGGTTCATCGTTCAAGGCGGGTGTTCCCAAGCCTCTCTTCCAGGCGCCTATCTATACCACGATGGATGCGGCCGGCGCATGGAATTGGGACGTCGCCCCGGACGGCCAGCGCTTTCTGATAAACAGAAAGCCTGAGGGGAACCTTTCGCCACCGATTACCGTGGTGTTGAACTGGCAGGAAGTGCTGAAGAAGTAAACTCCTGCCCCTGTGTGCCCCATGGCAACCTCAGCCTCTCAGCGTTCCTCTCTCCTCTTTTCAGGCCCTGATTCGGACAAGCCTGATATCCTCGTTTCATGATGAAGCGCGGCCTTCTTGCGTTCCTCCTGCTGACGGGCATGGGATATGCCCAGATCACAGTCGACGGCGACACCGCCATCCTGATTGATCCTCGCGAACCGGGACCAATTCAGAAAGCGGCGCGTGACTTGGCGTCGGATTGGAAGGCTGTGTTCGGCAAGTCGGCCAAGTTGGTTCACGAAATCCCGGCAACTCCGTCCACTGTGATTTGTATCGCCTTCTCTCATCACCTGCCGAAGAGCGTTACACGGCCCTCGGGTTGGGAGGTGCTGCGCCTCGAAGCTGTTTCGAGGCCCTGGCCTGGCTCCGCCGTGCAGACTGCCGTGGTTCTTACCGGCTCAGACGTGCGCGGCGTAATCTACTCGATCTATGAGTTCTCCCATCGTTTTTTGAAGGTGGACCCGTTCTACTGGTGGACCGATAACCCGCCTGTTCGCCAGCGGAGCGTCGCGATCCCCAACAGGTTTGCTGAGCAGCAGGGATCTCCCACCTTCCGCTATCGCGGCTGGTTTCTGAACGATGAGGACCTGCTCACCGCGTGGCGTCCGGGTAAGGCTGACAAGACCGGAATCTCGCTCGAAACGTGGGAC
>JAJFUV010000150.1 GCA_021372245.1 Terriglobales bacterium | reverse complement strand
ATCCCCGGGCTCGCGCCCCGGCAGGCGTTCCACCACGCGCCCGAACTCGAACCGATCCCCGAAAGCTTCCAATGCTTCATACACGACGTCGCAGTTTTCCTCGCGCTCGAGCGAGCAGGTAGAGTACACGAGTTTCCCGCCACCGGCGAGACGCTCTAGCGCGTGGAGAAGAAGGCGCACCTGCCTTGCATGTTGAGACGCGAACTCCGTGGGTTGGACGCGCCACTTGATCTCCGGGTTACGGCCGATGGTGCCTGTGCCGCTGCACGGCGCATCAAGCAGGATGCGGTCGAACCGCGCCGAGAAAGGCAGCGGCTTGGTGCCGTCCATCTGGACCAGCGGACAGCCCAGACTCTTCAGGCCCACTAATCGCTTCCAGGAGACATCGCAAGCCACCGCGCTTACCCCGGCTTCGAGCGCCTGCGCGGTCTTGTTGCCGGGTGCGGCGCAAACGTCCATGAACGACATGCCCGGCTTCAAATCCAGCCATTCCACGATGGATTGCGAACCGATGTCCTGCATGAGGGAAGGCTCCGGGCGCCCGGAGACGACGCGGTAGCAGCCGGCGACGCCGGTGGGTTCAAGCTCCAGTCCCTCGATCCGGCCTTGCGGCGCGCGCACATAAGTCTCTGGTTCCTTCAGAAACGCCGCGGCAATCCCGGCTGCGGTCTGCGCGCCGTGGCGCTGCTCCCAGCGCGTAAGCATCCACGCCGGCACGGACAATTCCGTGGCTCGATCCGGCCACTTCACCGGAGCTCGGTTTACCTTGCGAAGCACGGCATTGACCAGACCCGCGGCGGCGCCCTTGTGGCAATGCCGCATCAGTTCGACGCTCTCGTTCACGGCGGCGTGAGGCGGAACGCGGTCCAGGTGCCGAAGTTGGTAGATCCCCATGCGCAATGCGGCCAGGACTTCGGGATCCAACCGCTGGCACGATCGCCCGCTGATGCGCACGATCAGCCAGTCGAGTTGCGCCCGCCGGCGCAGTACCCCGAAGACAATTTCGGAGGCCAGACCCGCGTCGCGCGCATCGCAGCGGATGTCGCGCAGCAGGTCGGAAGCGTAACCGCCGCGCTCGACGCCGAGCAGGACATCGAAGGCGGCCAGACGCGCCGGAGAGATAAGGGAACGTTCAAACGGCATGAGGTGCCAGAAAACTATAATAGAACTTGGACCTCGAAAAGATCCTGCTACGCAAAACGGGCGAAGCCATCGCGCGCTATCGCATGATCCGCGAAGGCGACCGCGTGGCGGTGGCACTCTCCGGCGGGAAGGACTCGCTCACCCTTCTGGAAGCGCTTCTTCTGCTCGCCAAACGCGCTCCGGTCGAGTTCAGCGTCTGCGCCTTCACCGTAGAGCAGGGCAAGTTCCTGCGGCCCATCGAACCGCTCGCGGCGTATTTGAAGGACAAAGGTGTCGCCTGGACCTACTACCGTGATGCGCCTTCGCTGCGATTGGCCGTCGAGCAGCCCGGCCATGGCTGCGATCTGTGCAGCCGTTACCGCCGCCGCGCGGTGTACGAAGTCGCGCGAGGCCTGGGAGCCAACGTGATCGCTTTCGGACACACGGCGGACGATTTCTGCGAGTCGTTCCTGCGCAACGCCCTGTTCACCGGCCGCGCGAGCGCGCTGCCTCCCGTCACCCGTTCGAGCGACCGGGAATTCCGCCTCATCCGCCCGCTCGTGTTTGTAACCGAAGACATAACCAGACGTTACGTGGAGCACCTGGGTGCGCCCCTGGTGCCCTGCGGTTGTTCACAGCGAGCCGATACGGTGCGCAAGGCCATCCGGGAATTGCTCGGTCAACTGGAAACGCGCAATCCTTTCGCCAAACAGTGTCTACTGTCGGCGATGGCCAACCTTGACGTTAAACGCTTGCTGGATAAGCGCTTCCTGGATTTGAAGGACGGGGACAGTGGACCGGAAGATGGGCGATTGCCGATTGTCACGGAACTGTAACAGAGTTTGCCTTGACCGCCACCCTTCCGGGTGCGCGATAATGGTACTCCCACCCATTGAGAGTATGGATTGTTCTGACAATCATCCGAGTAATTTATGAATCTTTTGCCCCGCGAAGAGAAGTTCTTTGCCCTTTTCCTGACCCAGGTCAAGATCATCTCACAAGCCGCCCGCTTATTGATGGACGGCACACGAGCCGGCAACTCCGAGTTGCTCAACTCGAATACGAAGATCTCCCAGCTTGAACGCGAGGGAGACGAGATCATCCACGACGTTTTCCGCCGTCTGAATCAGACCTTTATTACCCCCATCGATCCCGAAGACATCCACTCGATCGCCAGCCGGCTCGACGACGTGTTGGACGGCATCGAGGATGCCGCGCACCGTATCACGGCCTATCACCTGGAACCGATCCCGCCCACTGTGTTGAAATTGTGCGAGATTGCATACGACTGCTCAGTGGCGTTCCAGACCGCTTTTGAATCTTTGAAAGACGGCAAACCGTTCCTGGAATCCTGCATCGAGATCAACCGCCTGGAAGATAGCGCGGACCAGCTCATGCGGCAGGCGGTCACGGACCTGTTCCGGACCGAGAAGGACCCCATCGCGCTGATCAAGCAGCGCGAGGTCTACGACGTGCTCGAGGACACCATCGACCGCTGCGAGGACGTTGCCGACATACTGCAAAACGTCCAAGTCAAGAACAGCTAACCGGTCATGCCCGTTCTGGCCCTGGTCATCCTCATCATCCTGGTCGCGCTGGTCTTCGATTACATCAACGGGTTCCACGACGCCGCCAACTCCGTAGCAACCGTCGTGGCCACGCGCGTTCTCACTCCTTTCCAGGCCGTCCTCTGGGCGGCTTTCTTCAACTTCGTGTCCGCATTCAGTTTCGGAACCGGCGTGGCCAAGACCGTAGGCTCCGGCATGGTGGACCTGAAGTCGGTCACTATGCTGGTGATCCTGTGCGGCCTGATTGGGGCGATTGTCTGGAACCTGATCACCTGGTGGTTCGGCCTGCCTACCAGCAGTTCCCACGCGCTGTTCGGAGGTTACGCCGGCGCCGCTGTAGTCAGTGCCGCGCTGAACCACGGCCCTCATCGTGCCTTCGACGTCATTGTGTGGAGCGGGTGGATCAAGACGATCATATTCATGGTGGCGGCTCCGCTGATCGGGCTGATCCTTGCATACGTCCTCATGATCGGGGTGTTCTGGGTGTTCCGTGGCGACAGTCCGCGAAAAATGGATACCTATTTTCGAAAGCTGCAATTGCTCTCCGCGGGCATCTACAGCTACTCACACGGCACCAACGATGCGCAGAAGACCATGGGCATCGTTACGGGCGTGCTGGTGACGGCGGGGTACTTGCAGACATTCGAAGTCCCCATCTGGGTGATCCTGTCGGCACACGCAGCCATCGCCCTGGGCACGCTTACAGGCGGATGGCGCATCATGCACACCATGGGCGGACGAATAACGCGCCTGAAACCACGCGGCGGCTTCTGCGCCGAGACGGCGGGCGCCATTTCGATCCTCCTGGCTACTGAGCTGAAGGTGGGTGTCTCGACTACCCACGTAATTACTGGCGCCATCGCGGGTGTAGGCTCCATTCAGCGATTGAAGGCTGTACGCTGGGGTATAGCTACGAACATCGTCTGGGCTTGGGTGTTGACCATCCCGGCAGCGGCGACAGTCGCCGCCTCTACCATCCTCATGGCGCGTCTGTTGTTCCCGTCGGCCCGCTAAAGATCTCTATTTCACCGCCATGGTGATCCCATTCTGGCTGGCAGTGCCTCCCACGGAAAGTGTCACGGGAAGAATGCCCGCGCCGGCGTAGCCCGAGGGCACGCGAGCGTTGATCTGCATCAGCCCGGCGAAGCCAGGAGCGGCACCGGCATAAAGGATCTCCGCCGGATATCCGCCAATGCTTACATCCACCGAGGCGAGCGGAGCCGGGTACGGGGCCTCCGCCGGTTTGCCATCGACACCGCCCGGGCTGGTCTGCCCTTCCCCAGTCGCGTAAAGCACCACGATGGAGCCACGGGCGGCCGGATTGAGACTCGAATTGAGCGTCCCGTCCTGGTTCACAACGAGCGCCTGGCCTGTCCCGTTGCCGAGCGTGAAAATGCCTGGAGCAGTGCCGGCTACCGCCAGCGTGGTTCCTGCCGCCAGCTTTCCATCGTAGAGGACCTCTATCGTCGTAGTAGCTTGACCGGCAACATGGTACGGCACTTGCGCGTTGACCTGCGTTTTGGAGACATAAAACAGGGCTGCGGACAGACCGTCGAACCGGACTTCGACACTTTCCAGCGACCTCGGGAGCAGGCCGCTCGCGTCGAGGGCGGCCGATATGGCCTTGGCCGGACCTATTCCGTCGCCGAAGATCGAAACGATCTCCCCGGGCGCAATTGGTCCGGTCTTCATGCTGGCGCCGTTCAACACGCTGGCGGCAGTGACGGGATCCGAGACGGCGTTGTCCCCCGATCCAGGTTTCAATCTGCGTACATGGTTGTTCTCGTTATCGGCGAAGTAGATGTTGCCGTCCGCGTCCAGGGCGAGTCCGGTGGGAGTGTGGAGTTCGGCCGCAGTGGCCGTACCGCCGTTGCCGGAGAAACCCGCCGCGCCGGTACCGGCTATGGTCCGGATGACGCCGTCGGCAGTAACCTGCCGGATGCGATGGTTGTATGAGTCGGCGATAAAGAGGTTGTCATCGGCATCGGCGGCCACACCGGTGGGCGCGTTGAGGCGGGCGCGCACGGCCGCATCGCCGTCGCCGGAATAGCCGGCCACGCCGGTGCCTGCAACGGTAGTGATGAACGGGGGATACGCGTTGGTCACCTTGCGGATGGCGTGATTACCCTGGTCGGCGATGTACAGGTTGCCGGCGGGATCAAGAGCCAGGAAACGCGGGGTGTCGAGTTGCGCCAGCGAGGCCGGGCCGCCATCTCCTGCATAGCCGCGTACGCCTTTGCCGGCCACAGTAGAGAGATTCCCATTGGCATCGAGCTTACGAACACGGTGGTTGAAGGTGTCCGAGAAATAGACGTTGCCGAACGAGTCGGCGACCACGCCCGTGGGCGAATTCATCTGGGTTCCCTGATCGCCCTGGAAACCCGCGATGCCCGTCCCCGCGGCGGTCGAGATAATACCGTCGCGGCTCACCCGGCGGATGCGGTGAGCCTGGTATTCGGCAATCCAGATGTTTCCGTACACGTCGGCCGCGACACCCGCCGGCGCGAACACCGAGGCGGCGACGGCACGGCTGCCATCACCCACCGTGCGGCCGTCGCCGGGTCCCGCAATGGTCGTCATCAGACCGGAATTGGAAACTTTGCGCACACGGTTGTTGCCCTGGTCGGCAATGTAGAGGCCGCCCGCCGCGTCCACGGCCACGCCGTAAGGCCCGTAGAGCCGGTTCATGGTGGGGGTGATGCCATTGGCCCGCGACTCGTACATCCCGTCGCCAGCGATGGTCTGGATAAAGGAATTCAGGACATACCTGGCGACGTACTGGCCGCCTGCCACATAAATGGCGCCGTCGGCAGCTACGACCACATCACGCCAACTCGACACAGCCACGCTTCCTGCCGCCAGGGGAGTGTCACTGCTTATGACGGTTGTAGTAGTTACGGCACCAGGCTTCAGGCGCCGGATGCGCGAGTTGCCGTTGTCGGCAATGTAGAGGTTGCCGGCGGCGTCGACGGTCACGCCCGTGGGATTGTTCAACACGGCAGCGGCAGTGCCTTCCCCACCCCCGCGGATCGGTGTCGACATGGTGCCCCGGTAAACTTTTCGGACGGCGTGATTGCCGCTGTCGGCGATGTAAAGCGCGCCGCTCGAATCCACGGCCAGGCCTTTCGGATACCTTAGCTGACCCAGCGTAGCGGTAACGACATCCTTCGAATCGCCTGCGGCACCGGTGCCCGCCGCAACGCTGATGACGCCATCCGCAGTAATTTTGTATACCCGGTGACCATAGAATTCGGATACATATACGTTGCCGCCCGCGTCCACGGCAACGTTCCGGGCGCCGCCGAGCTTGGCCGCCGTGGCGTCGCCGGTGACGCCGGCCACCAGGGTGCCGCCGCCAGCTATCGTACGAATGATGCCATCGGTGGAAATCTTGCGGACACGGCTGTTCAACCCGAGGCTGTCGTAGCCCAACTCCGCGATGTAGATATTTCCCTGGCGGTCCACGGCCACGCCGTAGGGGCTGGCCAGCAGGGCGTTAGAGGCAGGACCGCCATCACCAGCGAAACCAGGGTGCCCGTTGCCGGCCAGGGTTGTGATGAGCCCAGACGGCGAGATCTTGCGGACGCGATGGTCAGCCGCGTCCGCCACGTAGACATTTCCCAAGGAATCGGCGGCGACGCTCTCCACACTGCCCAATTGGGCGGCGGTGGCCGGCCCCCCGTCGCCCACGAAATCGGTCCCGGCAACCGTGTCGATGGTGTAGGCCACGCCGGTAGCGGTACAGGCAAAGTGGACGACGAGGATTTGGATGAGGGCTATACGCACCAGGAGTACGCGCATCACATGAAAGAGTGCCTCCGCAAACCCGAATCTCTCAGCGCGCGGCAGCTTTCAGTAAAGAAACGGTTTTCGCAAACGATAACGACAGCATGGGCTGGCGATACCCCCTGTTGTCGATCATTGGCCTGTTGGCGGCGAACATGGCGGTCGCGGACGCACCGCTGCATCTGAAAGTGAGGAGAGAAGGGGCTTCCTACGATACCACGGCAGCGGCGCGGGTCATGCCGAGACGGCGCGCGGCGGCGGGTCGCCGCCACGTGATCCTCCAGTTTCGCGAGGCTCCCGGAACGATTGATAAGCAAGAGCTTACACGGCGCGGCATCAGGATATTGGGCGCCGTGCCGGAATCGGCCCTCATGGTCTCCGTGCCCGACGAAGTGAGCGTCGAAGATCTGGACCTGCGCTGGGCGGGCGCGCTGCCACCGGAGAGCAAGGTCAGCCCGGACATACCAGTTGCCGCATCGCTCGCGGCGGGGCGACCCGGCCATTACGTGGTGGAGCTTCACGCCGACGTGGATGCGCGCGAAGCCGACGAACTGGTCACGGAGCGCGGGCTGGAGATGCTCAACCATCCCGATCTACTTCCGAATCAACGGCTTGTGAGAGGATCGGCGGATCAGATCCTGCGGCTTGTGGAATGGGATGAGGTGGACTACGTGTTTCCAGCCTCGCAGGATCTGATTGAAGGACGACACGTGATCGCCTGCGCCGGAGCGCAGACTGAAGACGGACTCATCGCCCAGTACATCGCCAAGGTAGGCGAGGGCTGGGATGGACCGGGCCAGAATGCCGCGGAGTTAGGTTACTACTTCCGTAGTTTTAGCAGCAAAGTGGATCCGGGGGTGACGCGCTCGGAAGTGGCACGCGCCCTGGCCGAGTGGGCGCGCTATGTAAAGTTGACCTTCACGCCGGCGAGCGTCGCGGGGCTGGCGCGAACCATCGATATTCTGTTCGCCCCGGGATCTCATGGCGACGGCTATGCGTTCGACGGGGCCGGCGGGGTGATCGCGCACACCTTTTATCCCGCGCCTCCGAATTCGGAGCCACTCGCCGGCGACATGCACATGGATGCCGACGAGGCCTGGCGCGTGAACGCGGACACGGACTTGTACAGCGTGACCCTGCACGAGTTGGGTCACGCGCTTGGCCTGGGACATTCCGATAGGCCCGGTTCGGTGATGTACCCGTACTACCGCCGGGCAGACAAATTGGCCGGCGAGGATATCGCGGCGATCCGCGCCCTTTACGCCGAACAGACGGAATCGACCGGCGGAGACAGTCCCCAGCCGGCACCTCTCAAGTTGACCATCCAGAGTCCGGCCGGCTCACCAGTCACAACCAACGCTTCCAGCCTCTTCTTAAGTGGCATCACGACCGGCGGCACCACGGATCCGGCGGTTACCTGGGTTAGCGACCGAAGCTACTCGGGAACGGGGCAGGGGTCGCGCCAGTGGGTGATCCAGCCGGTTCCGTTGAGCGTGGGCAGCAATGTGATCACGGTCACTGCCGCCGACGGCACCTCCGCTCCCGTGTCGGTGTCCGTATTCGTGATCCGGGAAGCGGAGGTCGTCGCGCCCGGCCTTGCGATCGCGTCACCCAGTACCGCGGGATCTTACGCGTCGGCATCGTCTTCGGTGGTCCTTTCCGGAACCGCCTCGCGCGCGGCCGGCATCTCGCGGGTAGTCTGGAGCAACTCGCGCGGAGGCAATGGCGTGGCCATCGGCACAACGAGTTGGTCCACCCCGCCCATCGCGCTTTCGGTTGGCTCGAACACCATCACCGTTACGGCGTACGAACCGGGAGGGCAGTCCACATCCCGGCAACTGGTGATCAGTTACGCGGGCGCGGTGCAAGACACGGTAGCCCCGACGCTCAGGATCATCTCTCCCGGCTCGACCAGCCTGGCGACCACGGCCAGCGCCATCACGATCCAGGGCACCGCCGCCGACAATGTCGGCGTCGATTCGGTTCGGTGGCTGACTTCGACCCGCAAATCCGGCACGGCGGCGGGCACCAGCATCTGGATCATCGAGAACCTGCCGTTGTATATCGGGACGAACGTCGTGAAGATCCAGGCCTTCGACGCCGCCGGCAACATGAGCTGGCGTTCGCTCATGATCACCCGCCGGTGAGGTGCCTGCACGCCCCGGTGCGAACGTCTGTTTCTCCGCGCCGGGCCAGTCGATCACGTTACTGGATTTCGCCCCGAACAGGGACTTCGAAGATCGGGAACCTGGGGTCCGTCGTGCGGATGTTGATGTTCCCGCTGATCTTCCCCACCCGAAGCTGCTCCCGGATCAGTCCAACGTCGATTCGAAACGTCTCGCTCGGCGATCCGGGGGTCATGGCGACCCACAGAAAAGGCAGACTCGACGTGACCGACTTGATTTCAAACTTTCCCTGCCTTTTCTTAACAAAGAATGTTTGCGTCAGCAGATCCATTAGCGAGGGATTCTTGACTAATGTATTCAAAGAAATTTGGCCGAACTCCACCGTTTCGGGATTGACATAGACATCGGTCTTCACCAGAACGTTCACGGGAACACGCAGTCTGGCGAATTGTGGGTGGTCGGTGTAAAGCGAAACGGCTTCCATATAGCGTCCGGGAGGAGTGCCCGGCGGAACAGTCACCTTGAGCTCATACCGGCTCCCTTGAGCGACGGGCACAAGATTGGCCACGAAGTGGTTGCCTTCCGCTTCAAGCCGTAGAATGTTCAGCGGCCGCTGTTCGTTGTTCACAACCGTGACCACCTGGTCGGCCCGGTCCCCTTTGTACACGCTGAAAAACACCGCCCCCATGGGGAGAAACTCAATAGGGGCCTTGACGTATCCTTGCAGCACAAGCCGCACCTGGGTTTGCGCGACGTCACCTAGAAGAACCACCGCCTCGCCCTTGACCTTGCCCTTCGCGCCGCTCGTGTCCCACGCAATGATCAAAGACACCTGTTGACCCGGAGGCACCGTGGGGTTGAACCTGGTGGTCATTCCCGGCGCGCTGAACTCCACCCTTTGAATTGAAACCGGACTTGCCCCCTCATTTCGAAGAACGAAGGTGTGAACTACTTTCTCTCCCTGTTTTACGGTTCCGAAGTCATGCACAGGTTCGGATGACACCAGCCGCGGCTGTTGGGCGCCAGCCGCCACAAAGCAAGCCACAAGCATGCTCGCAAACATCGCTCTGCTATGGCTTGAGCGGGTAGACATAGAGGGTTTGTAACTGTTTGTGCGACGGGCTCGGCTGCGGGACCGCCGGGCCTGTCGCACGGGTAGTCACTTACGGTGTTGGTAAAGCGTAAAAGCGTAGCTGGGCGTGTCTCAGCCCTGTATTCTCAAACTGCCAAAACCAGTCTTCAAAGGGACCTGCAAACAGCGCAACTCGTTCCAGTTGCGGGTCGGCGTCAATGTTTGCTACCAGCGAGGTGAGTTCGTCGGTGACCTCTTTCCACACCGGCTTCGTAGCGTTGCGGATCAACAGCACGTGTTCTGTCGAGCAGATGATGTCCAACGTGCCGTCATTATCCGTATCCGTCTTTTCCTGTGCACACGTCGTCATTGTCGCGCGGCCATTCGGCTTGCCGAGCGCCCGTGCCCATACCTCATAGGCCATGCTCGGGTAATCCACACTGCAGGGCACGATGTCCACGGCAACGGGCGGATTGCCAGTCGTGCCGCTCAGATTTGTATTGCAGGGCAACTGGAAAACGGCCCCGTTTGTACCCTTGGAATTGCCTTGACAGTCGACAGCGTCATCAAAGCCGTTGCCGTCGCATACCTTGAATTCCGTCGAACCCGTCGGCGGAGGTACTAAGTAGATGTTTGTCGTGACGGTTCCACTCTTGCTCAGTTTCACGAATATCGTATGCCGGTTGGAGCTCTGCATGTCGGCATTCTTCTCGTTTTCCACGGCGATGATGTTCAGGTTGTAGTGTGGGCCATTAGGCGGTTTGACCTGGGCCACTGCGCTCACCGCAAGGACCAGGACAAGGAACAGTACCAACAGATACTTCATTCTCAAATCCTCCTTGGATGGTTGGTAAGCTCTCTCTCCGGCTCGCTCAATGACTAC
>JAJFUV010000149.1 GCA_021372245.1 Terriglobales bacterium | reverse complement strand
GCAGCCCGAGGCAGCGACGGCCGCCTGTACCCGTGGGGCGACGACGCGGACCCATCGCGCGCCAACGTGGCCGGCAACAGTGCGGCCGGCCGCGCGCCCATGCCGGTGAACTCGTTCGACTCCTGGGCGAGCCCGTCCCGCACCATCAACATGACGGGCAACGTGTGGGAGTTCGTAGAGGAGTTGAAGACCCCCAGCGCGCAAGCGGTGAAAAGTTTCGCGAGCGTTTTGAGTCCGCCGCCCACAGCCACCGAGCCCTGGTACACGATGCGCGGAGGCGCCTTCGACCGGCCCCTGGCGCATGGTGTGGCCTACGAGTGGATGTCGATCCCGGCACGCTTCGCCGCCCCCGACATAGGCTTCCGCTGCGCCAAGAACGCGGAGTGAGAGGAGCGCTGTTCTGGCATGACGTCCGAGACCGATCAGCGATACTTAATGGTTCGGGCCTCAAAAAGCGACTTGCATCAACGGCGCAGTTGAGCCCGTGGCAGGTAGCTTGACCATATAGAATCATCTGACTCGAAAGAAATGCCCAAGCTGACGAACATGACTAGAGATCGGGCAGGCGTTTTCCTCAGCCATTCCAGCGCTGAGAAGAGCATCGCGCTCAAGTTGCAGAAATACCTGCGTGAACGATTCGGAAAGGACTTCCCTGTCTTCGTCTCGTCGGACGGAGATAGCATAGGCGGTGGAGAGGTCTGGTTCAACCGGATACGGCAAAGTCTCAAGAGAGCGAAGGTCGTCATACTGCTTCTATCCCCGTGGTCAAAGAATGAAGAGTGGATCCTCTTCGAGGCTGGTGTAGGTGACGGTGCCGGTCACCCCGTGATCCCGGTCGTCTTTGGTGACTTGACATTCAGCAACCTGGGCTTTCCGCTTCAGGGCTTCCACGGACGAGAACTCGTCGACCTGGATGGTATCGTGAGCGACATCTGCCGTAAGGTTGGCTACGATGGCCGTCCTCCTTTACCTGCAGTGATTCCTGATTTCAAAAGCGATATCGCCTCGATTAGATTGGCGCGAATTCCAAGGAGTTCGGGTTCGCCCTGGGCGCGGTTGCTCCTAGACACTTCTGAATTGCTCTCGTTTACGCAAAGTACAGCTCGCAGACTGGGCATCGACGTGAGAGCCGTTGAACCCGTTTATTCACGAATGCCCCCGCTTCCCGAAGAGCCCCATGTTGTCAAGGTGAAAACGGGAGATGGGAGGACACTGGTTGTGCGGACTCCCAGAGATCTCCCGAAGGATGTTGTGGAGGGGTTGATCGCCGCGGACCTTAAGCAGGACCTAGAACGTGACGGAGAGAATGAACGGACGGCCCCACACTGAGTCAACCTCGTCCGGCCAAGAACCAACAGCATCCCCCCAGAACTGCCCATCTTGGTAGCTTAAGGCGAAACGGCTCGGCTGATCTTGGCTAGTCTGAAGACGTCTTCTGGGGTCGCTGCATCCCAAGCGTGTTGCGCGCCACTCGTGTAGTCATGCCGGCGAACGGCCAACCGAGCTCCGTGACTTCCACAAGCTCCGGTACTTCATTGGGCCCTCACCACACCCCTGCGATCAACCGGTAGGGTGTCTGGTGCGTGAACTCCTCGTAGCCGGCGAGTTCCGATCGTAGAGTCGCATCTTCCTTCACCGTGCGAAAGACCAGCAAGGGCGGTATCAAGCCCATGAAGATGAAGGCCCACCACGAACCGAGGATTAGTGGAAACGAGAGGTATACCAGCATCAGCCCCGAATACATCGGGTGCCGTACGATCCGGTAGGGTCCGGTTTTCACCACGCTGTGTCCGCGTTCGCTCTGAATGCTCACCGTCGTGGCCAGGAACTTGTTGACCGCCAGGCTCCATGTCACCGGCACCATGCCGGCGATGTACATCCCGATTCCCAGGGCCGTCCATTCCCAGCTCATCCGGGACCAACCGTACCTGCCCGAGTCCAGGCCCGCCACCGTCACGCCGCACAAGTACACCACCAGGCCTGCCGCGAAGAAGAGCTTGTCGAAACGTTTCGTCGGCCGGACCGGTTGCATTCTCAGCTTGATCACATCGGGATTCAGCTTATACACGACCGGCAGGTTGATCGCGAGGATCACTGTGCAAAGCGCCACGAGCAGCCATCCGTATCCCCAGTCCGCCCGCCCGGCAGCCAGGAACGGGACAACCAGGAAGCTCAGCCGCAGCGCCACTCGGCCAACCACTTTGATAACTGGGCGACGCATATCCTGCCTTCGCAAGAGAGGACGCTTGGCCTCGCCTCCAGGTTCTCAAAATCGGCAACACCCCCCGGGGAGGCGTCACGAAGTCCGGGCGGCGACGCACGCCCTGACTTCCGTGCAGCTGGCGATCTGCCCGGACTGCCATCCATCTCACGAGACAGCGTGTTTTTTCGCCCGACGGTCAATACCGTCGAACGTGCTAGTTTATCGATTCACTCGGATCTCAGCGAAGCCATATCGATGGAGAAGCGGTACTTCACATCGGATTTGACAAGCCTCTCGTAGGCCTCGTTGACCTTCTGGATGGGGATCACCTCGACATCGGCCGTAATGTTATGGGCCCCGCAAAAGTCGAGCATCTCCTGAGTTTCGGCGATACTGCCGATGTTGGAGCCGGAGAGACTACGGCGCCCCATGATGAGGCTGAATGCCGAGACGCCCAGCGGCTTCGCGGGAGCGCCGACAAGGGTAATGTTGCCGTTGATGCCGAGCAGGTTGATATAGGCGTTGATGTCGTGCTCGGCGGAGACGGCGTCGAGGATGAAGTCGAAGCTGCCGGCGTGCTTCTTCATCTCATCGGCGTTGCGGGAAATGACAACTTCGTCGGCACCGAGGCGGAGCGCGTCTTCCCTCTTACCGGGCGAGGTAGTGAAGACGACGACGTTGGCTCCGAGCGCATGTGCGAACTTCACGCCCATGTGACCCAACCCGCCAAGACCGACCACGCCAACCTTCTTGCCCCTGGTAATGCCCCAATGGCGCATCGGCGAGTATGTTGTGATGCCGGCGCAGAGCAGCGGCGCAGCTCCGGCAAGCGGAAGATTGGAGGGGACGCGTAGCACGAAGCGTTCATCGACGACGATGCTGTCCGAGTAACCGCCATAGGTGACGCCTCCGAGGTGCTTGTCCGGGGAGTTGAATGTGAGGACCTGATTGGGGCAGAAGTGCTCGAGGCCAGCTTTGCACTGACGGCAGGTGCCGTCCGAGTCGACAAGGCAACCGACCGCGGCGAGATCACCCGGCTTGTACTTGGTAACTGCCGAGCCGACTTTGGTAACACGCCCGACGATCTCATGGCCGGGAACAATCGGGTAGACGGTGGGCATGACGCTGCTCCACTCGTTGCGGACCGAATGAAGATCGGAGTGGCAGATGCCGCAGAACAGAATTTCAATCTGGACATCGTGTTCGGTGGGATCGCGCCGGGCGATCGTTGTGGAGGCAAGTGGCGATGCCGCACTGCCAGCGGAGTAAGCCTTCGCTTTGTACATGGTTATGTGCTCCTTTTGGTTCCCTTTCGGCCCATCATCAGGCCTGATGTTGTTTGTCGCTGACTTGTTCCATCCAGTCCGCGGCCTTGCCGCCAAGCTGTTCCTGAATGGCAATATGGGTCATCGCCGTAGTCGGCGCCGCTCCGTGCCAGTGCTTCTCTTCCGGGGGAAACCAGATCACGTCTCCCGGCCTGATCTCCTCGACTGGACCACCCCAACGTTGCGCCCGGCCGCAGCCCGCCGTGACGATGAGAGTCTGGCCGAGTGGATGTGTATGCCATGCGGTGCGGGCCCCGGGCTCAAAGGTGACGATGCCGCACGAGACGCGTGCCGGATCATCTGCATAGAACATCGAGTCAACACGCACAGCGCCGGTGAAATATTCGGCGGGCCCTTTGCTGGATCGCAGCGAACCGTTCCGTTTGATAGTCATCTTCCTAACTCCTTCGCAATTCTTCTCGTTTCGTACATACCGGCACGTGGTTCGACCCGCTATACTTTCTTGCCCATCTCGTACGCCTGCTTCATGGCCGGGCTTGCCAGGATGTCGCCGGCTTTCCATGCGCCTGTGCCATAGACGATGCCTTTTTCTCTTGCCCCTCCCAGGCAGGAGGTGAATGCCCGGAATCCTTCTATGGTCCGTTCGAGAGCCGGTTTGCTGCTGTCCGCTGCAGTTACGATGAAGTAAAACTCCTTATTGGTCAGTTCCGTGTACCGTGCAACAGTTCTGTCAATCACTGTCTTCATTTGCGCGCACATGGTGTAGAAGTACACCGGTGTCGCCATCACGATCACGTCCGCGGCCACCATACGGTCGAGGATGTCCGCCATGTCGTCTTTCTGTGCGCAACTTCCAATTCTTGCGCATGCGTAACAACCCGTACAGTAGTTGATGTTTTTCTCCGCCAGGCGGACTCTATCCACTTGATGCTTCGCTTCGGTGGCACCTTTCATGAACTGGTCGCACAGCGTATCCGAGTTTCCGCCTCTTCTGGGGCTGGAAGAAAGAATCAGCACTCTCTTACTCATATAAGTTCCTTCAATCGTTCCTTCAGAGCGTAATCAGCTCGTACTGATCACTGCCCATCTGTAATGCCTTCATGTATTCAAGCTGATGCAAGCCGCTTCGGGATTCGATGCGTTGCACAATATCGTGCCGCTGCTGTTCCGGCTGTGCGTAGACCAGGTCGATGGAAGCCTTGTCGATGGCCAGAATATCCCGCGATCCGAGGATGCCGATATCGCCGCAAGTAGGCTTGGCGCCATGTGCGTCGCAATCGCAGTCCACGGAGATGTTCTTCAACACGTTGATGTAAGTAATATGCCGGCCGAAATGCGCGGTGATTCCCTTGCCCGCTTCGACCATGCGCTCCAGGAAGAGAGGACCCGTCGGAAATCCATCGCCGTGAATCTGCAGCTTGCCCACTTGCCCTGACGCGCAACCTATGGCGATGTTCTTGAGCGATCCACCAAAGCCACCCATCATGTGGCCTTTGAAATGGGTGTAGACAAAGAGGGAATCGTAGTTCAAAAGGTTCTTCCCTACGGCAACCTCCGTGAGATGTTCTCCAGGAGTATAGCGAGGATGCGCGGAAGACGAGGAAGCATCCAGAAGCTCACGCATCCCCGGAATGGAAAGCATCGTATGACCTTCGGCATCCATGATGTCGACTGGACAAAAATCGAAACCGTTCGTCTTCAGCGTCTCGCGATGGGTTGCTGTGTGTTGCCTCGGGCTTGGATAGAGAACATTGCATTCCACGATGGTGCTGTCGGGAATATGAGGCTGCAAGCCCTTAATCAAATCGATCGGCAAAAGATTCGGGCCATGCGGCTCGCCGCTGTGCAGCTTGATGCCGATCCTGCCGGTCATCCCCTCATTGATTTTCGAGTAGATCTTCAGCAGGCCGTTGACGCTGATATCCCTGGTAAAGAACACTTGAGACTTGCTTGTCAAAGTGGCCGTGCTGGCTTTACCGTTCGGTTGACATACGGCAGCACTACCCAGCGCAATGGCGCTGTTCTTCAGGAACGTGCGACGCAAAGTTTCCATCTTTATGTTGTTCTCCCATCGGTATCAGGCTGTCTTGAAAACTTACTTATCACTTAGCGCCCGGTCATTCGTTCCAGGCTTTCGGGGTATCGAGTCCCTTGCACCTTGATCTGTGAGGCGGCGTTTTCGATTTCCCGCAGATCGCCGGACGTCAGTTCGACAGCGGCTGCATCGATGTTTTCGTGCAACCGGCGCAGCTTCGTGGTGCCGGGGATCGGAACAATCCAGGGCTTCTGCGCGAGCAGCCATGCGAGCGCAATTTGAGCAGGTGTCGCTTTCTTCTGTTCCGCGACCCTCGTCAGCAGATCGACCAGAGCCCGGTTCGCTTTCCGGGCCTCCGGCGTAAAGCGAGGGACAAGGTTGCGGAAGTCGGAGCTGTCGAACCTCGTGTTCTCGTCGATCTTCCCTGTGAGGAAGCCTTTACCCAATGGGCTATAGGGGACGAGACCGATCCCGAGTTCCTCCAATGTTGGCAGCACTTCCTCTTCAGGCTTTCTCCACCACAGCGAGTATTCGCTCTGGAGGGCGGTGACCGGTTGGACCGCGTGCGCGCGACGGATCGTCTGTACTCCCGCTTCCGAAAGGCCGAAGTGCCTAACCTTGCCTTCCCGAATCAGATCCTTCACCGCTCCCGCCACATCCTCGATCGGCACCTCAGGGTCCACGCGGTGCTGATAGAACAGATCGATGACATCGCTCCTGAGCCGCTTGAGCGAGGCCTCGGCGACCTGCTTGATGTGCTCGGGTCGACTGTCCAGCCCAGCCTGTTTGCTTGTGTCCGGATCAAATTTGAACCCGAATTTGGTGGCGATCACAACCTGGCCGCGGAACGGAGCGAGGGCTTCGCCTACAAGCTCCTCGTTCGTAAACGGACCGTAAACTTCGGCGGTGTCGAAGAAGGTGACACCGCGTTCGACTGCCGACCGGATCACGGAGATCATCTCTTTCTTCTCTCCAGCCGGACCGTAGCCGAAACTCATTCCCATGCAGCCGAGGCCGATGGCCGAGACTTCCAGGCCGCTCTTACCAAGTGTTCGCTTCTGCATTGCTACTCCTTCGTAACTGCTGCTCTCAACTCCAGGT
Organism: Terriglobales bacterium; assembly: GCA_021372245.1. Classification (GTDB taxonomy): domain Bacteria; phylum Acidobacteriota; class Terriglobia; order Bryobacterales; family Bryobacteraceae; genus JAJFUV01. Next base: position 6,070 of record JAJFUV010000149.1, on the reverse strand, counting down.
TAGGATCGAAGTCCGCGGCGGCGGTATCCTGATCCTTCCGATTTATTGCCTATTCCTCTTGAGCTATTGATCCGAACACAATATTTCCGGTTATCCTGGAGTAAGGGAGGGCGGCACCTTCAGCAATGGAAAAGCGCAAAGCAGAAGCATCTGTGTCACCAGATCGACTACGTGAACTGCGGGCGGAACTGGCTCGCAAGATTGCCTCATTCATGGGGTCCGCAGAGCATCGGACAACGGACATTCCCGGCCTGACGTTACACAGGCGGACTACTCCGACCGATCCGTGTCCGGCGACCTACGAACCGAGCGTGATCGTAATGGCCCAGGGGCGAAAGCAAGTAGACCTCGGGCGAACTACTTTCATCTACGATGCGTCGCATTTCCTGCTGACGTCGATCGATCTGCCGATCGTCTGCAGGGTGATCGAAGCAAGTGAAGCGGTGCCCGCTCTCGCCTTTGCGCTCAAACTCGAAATGTCCGTGGTGCGGGAATTACTTGGCCGGGAGGAGATTCGGGTGCCTGAGGCGCCGTCTGACAGCCCTGCCATGGCTACCGGTGAGACCACGGTGGAACTCCTCAGTGCATGTTGCCGGCTCGTGGACCTGCTGAACACGCCACGGGACATCCCTTTTCTCAGTGGCCTGATTGAACGCGAGATCATCTACCGCATCCTGCGGAGCGCCGGGGGCGCACGTCTACGGGCGATTGCAACGCTGGGAGAACAGAGCCACCGGACTGCAAAAGCGATCGCCTGGGTGAAGGAAAACTACGCAAAGCCGTTACGGGTGGAGGACCTCGCTGAAATCGCGGGCATGGGCGTGTCCACATTTCACCATCATTTCCGAGTGTTGACGGCCATGAGCCCTCTTCAGTATCAAAAACAGCTTCGGTTGCAGGCAGCGCGGGGACGGATGCTCATGGAGGGTCTCGATGCCGCAAGTGCAGCCTTCGGGGTCGGATACGAAAGCGCCAGTCAGTTCAACCGCGAATACAGCCGTTTCTTCGGCCAACCACCGATGCGGGACATTCGGATTCTTCGCTCGCCGGATGCTCCGCCGTTGGAATCGATCAGTAATCGGCAAAACGCTCTCTGATCGTGTTGCCCGCAAGACCGACATCGGGTGGCGAGCCCGAGCGCAGGTGCCCGGAACTGGGTTCGTCCACACTACGGCGAACGCTCTAATGCTCAGATTGCCACCGACTTGCCCTCAACAACTTCACGCGTGTGCTAGTCGTGGGCCGAGGGCCCCCGGAGTGATCGGTTGATTTGGCGGATTGCTCCCAGATGGTATGCCAAATGAACTACGCTTGCGATCATTGCGTCTATACCTGGACCGCTGCTCGTCGTTGGATGTTCTAGAGCAAGGCCCCAAGCGTGTGCTTCGCCGGCCAGCGCTTCACGCCGCGCAGTCCACTCCTCCGCCGAAACCGTGGTGCGCTTCCAGCTCGAACTGAAGGTGGCATTCGCGAACACGTCCTCTTCTCCACGACTCCACCGGTTCAGTAGCTCCAGCCCATACCGTAAATGATCGACGTGCGCTGCGATTGAGGAACCACCGCTGGGTGAAACTTCAGATGCTTGTTCAGCAGACAGCGTGTCGAGCGACTTCAACAGCCCGGGGTCATCGGGATTCACTATCCAAGATCCCTCGCGTCCTGATCCGTTGACCAGGTCATTCAGAAGAATAAGCACTGCTCTGGACGCTTCAGACTCAGCCATACGGGAGACATTGTAGCGTGTGGCGTTCCAGTGAAGCCTACGTTCCCGAAATCCGACAGGCCGCCCCAACAGGTCGGAGTCGCCGCATGGATCAGCGGTGAGCGTGAAGAGCGACTCTTCGGCGGAACCACAAGTATGGCGGAAACCACGCCTGGCGTGTACGTCGCAAACAGGACGGAGTGACCTGTGTTCGTCGCCACGCGCACCATGTGCGCCGCCAGGAGACCGGAGTAAACAATGTTCCGGTTCAGCTGGAAATGGAGAAAGCGTTCCCCCGTTAAGATAATGGAGCGAACGCATGAAGAAGCAACGGAAGCACTACACGCCGGAAGAGAAAGTCGCCATCCTGAGGAGGCATTTGCTGGAGCAGGTGCCGATCTCGGAGCTGTGTGACAAACAGGGACTCCAGCCCACGGTCTTCTACCGGTGGCAGAAGGAGTTCTTCGAGAACGGGGCGGCTGCTTTTCAGCAGAAAGCGCGACCCAACCATTCAGTCGAGCAGGAGCGAATCTCGTACCTGGAGAAGAAGATCCAGACCAAGGACGAGGTTCTGGCGGAGCTGATGGCGGAGCACGTGGCTCTAAAAAAACGCTTGGGGAACTCTGATTGGGGTCTGGGTTCCGCACGACACACGGGACCAGATCGTGGATTTCGTCCGGCGCTGGTCGGAGAAGACCGAGATCGGCGCCGGGCGGTTCATCGTGTGGCTCGACATCGCCGCCAGCAAGTTCTACGACTGGTGGGAACGCTACGGCAAGGTAAACGAGCACAACGGCTGGGTTCCCCGCGATTTCTGGCTGGAGGTTTGGGAGAAGCAGGCCATCATTGGCTTCCATCTGAAAAACCCGCTGGAAGGCTACCGGCGCCTGACCTTCATGATGCTGGATGCCGACATCGTGGCGGTGAGTCCGTCCAGCGTGTGGCGAGTGCTCAGCCAGGCCGGACTGTTGTCGAAGTGGAACGGAAGACCGTCGAAGAAGGGCACGGGCTTCGAGCAGCCGCCGGGCCCGCACCAGCACTGGCACATCGATGTTTCGTACCTCAACATCAGCGGGACATTCTACTACCTGTGCAGCATCCTGGACGGCTACAGCCGGTACATTGTCCGTTGGGACCTGCGCGAGTCGATGACGGAGGCGGACATCGAGATCATCTTGCAGCGGGCAAAGGAACTTCACCCGGAGGCGCGGCCCCGGATCATCTCTGACAACGGCCCACAGTTCATCGCCAGGGACTTCAAGGAGTTCATTCGAATCTCCGGCGTGATGCACGTCAGGACTTCGCCGTTTTACCCTCAATCGAACGGGAAAATCGAACGATGGCACAAATCGCTCAAAGGTGAGTGCATCCGGCCGGGAACGCCATTGTCGCTGGACGATGCGCGGCGTCTGGTGGAAGACTACGTGGAGCATTACAACAACGTCCGCCTGAACAGTGCCATCGGCTACATCACGCCGAAGGACATGCTCGCCGGGCGTCAGCCGGAGATCCATGCCGAGAGGGACCGGAAGTTGGAGGACGCGCGAAAACAGCGGCAGATTCGTCGCCAACAGGCCGCGTGACGGACAAAAGGGCCAGTCTGTCGACCCTACCGCTGGCGACTGATCCGGTACAATCTTGCTCTACCGAGGGGTGCAGAAATCTCAACTTCCGGTTTGCCGGACGATCCAGGAACTAGCCCCACCAGTGACGGCCGGAGCGTTTCGGAGAGCCAAAAGGGTCGATGGCGATTTTGCGCTCAGATCTCCCGGCGCTTGCCTGCATCACACCGCGCCGAAGTTGCTGAAGATGGGCAAGATAATCAACAAGTCCGCGCCGGCGTGGAACAGAGCCGATCCCCACAAACTGCCGGTCTTCGTCATCAGCCACCCCCAGGCGATCGAGAGCCCGAAAAGCACGAGAAGAAAACCTAATAGGTCCGCAGTGTAGGTGACCTGCATGTGAGCCAGGGTGAAGGCCAGGGCAGTCGAAACAATGGCCGACCATTTCCCAAGGAGAGGCTCGTATCGTCCGAGAAACAATCCGCGGAAAACGAGTTCCTCCATGAAGCCGTTGGATACTACAAAGAGCAGTATCCATGGGATCAGTGACACGAGCTTGGCCGTGCCGAGGGCCCTAATTGCTGGTTGCTGCAAGGTCAGAACTACACACGCGGCGGCGCCGGCCAAGCCCACGCTGAGACCTAGTGTCAAATGACGACCTTTCCGGATGTGCAGCGACGCGAGATCCTCGCCGCAGAGCTTCGCCGTGGCGAGAACCCCGATCACGATCAGCGACGCCTGTGAGAACTTAGCTATGGCGATCCCGGCCGGTGTTTGCGTCGTCAGGCCAAAGAGCCTAAGCCCCCAGTCTCCAAAGAAGAATCCGAGCGAAAGGCCAACAACGGCCGTGAAGTAGGCAAAGAAGACCGGCCGAAAGCGGCGCAACGGGCGCTCATTGGGTGCGACCCACCACAGAGCACCGAAGATGACAAGGAATCCAACTCTGGCGGCGTAGCTGCCCCACATCGGCATGACTGGTACGAAAGTCATGGTGAGCGCAAAGATGAGGCAACCACAAATGGTCAGGAGTGCGCACAGTCCGATTCTCACGGGGATCCTATATTGAACTCGTCGGTTGCCAGTCAAGTCCATTCTATGAGATGGTTTTCTCCACCACCATCCTCCAATATTGGGGAAGGACAACGGGCAGACCGGAAGTTAAGACCCCTCGATGCGGGGAAGCTACAATGAACTTGCCGGGCAAAACGCAAGCGGGCCCTGCGGGGACGCAACCATGCCGAGGGATAGCCTGGCGGGCTCATCGAGACGATGAACGGCAGCGCCGGAACCTGTTTCTTGCGCTGCCTCCAGATCCTCATCGGATCGGTAGACCCAGATGCCTTGAAAATCCCCGTCCGAAGGGCGGAATACTCACTAGCGGAGAGCGCCCTCTCTTCATTTCACGCTGAACCAACATAGAGCGCGCTTCGGGAGTTGGACGGCGCCCGAAGCCAGCGAGCGAGAGCAGTTGTAGCCACTACCGCGATGAGGAACGTACCGGTAGTTAAGATGTGATGCGTCCAAGTGCGGCACGAATCAGGCGGACGTTCTCGTCCACTGTCCGAAGCGCACTATTTATCACCAGATGTTCGCGATCCCAGGGATGGTATTCTCTCGCGACCACGTCTGCCCATGTTGGCATCGTGAAACCCGGAATATCTGCCAGTCTTGCCTCGACTCTCCGCCGATGCTCCTCTGGAGCCGAGCACTTGACTTCAATCTCCAACGCCCTTACTCCGACGCGTTCCGCTACATTCATCCAAGCATCACGAGTCAGCCGAAGCGGATTGACAGAATCGGCAATTACGGTCCGTCCAAGTCGGAGATTATCTTCAGCGACAGCGTAAGCCACACGATAGCCAACATCGTTCAGGGGTTGGTCACCAACCACAAAGCTACGAATGGCTTGTTCTATGGAGTCGATGCGCAGGTGTACCGCAGCGATCTGGCGCGCCAATTCGCGGGCCACGGCCGTCTTGCCAACTCCGGGCAGCCCGCTGAGAATCACCAGCATGTCCCCATTATGAAGCTTCGGCGTGAGCCCCAAAGAACGGACTCTTATCTATCTTGTTGTCAAGACGATCAAGGCGCCTGCGGCACAGGCCACTGCAGCAAATAGTTCCATCCACTGCACCGGCCGTAACGCAGCCTGTTCCGCCAGACTGCGGCGGAGGATTTCCGCCCTCTTCCAGATCACATTTGGATCCGGCATCGTGACGGGGCTGTCCAGAACGCAAATCTCTCGCAACCACTCGCGAATTTCGGCATCCGAGTCGAAGTGCCTCACGATCTCTCCTCGCAGCTGAATCCATGTTGCTTCAGTAACCGGCGGAGATGCGCGCGGGCGCGGAATAACAGCACACGCACACTCAGTGCCCGGAGCCCCAAAATGGCCGCGATCCGGGCGTGGTCCACATTCTCTACATAGGCGAGCCACAGGAGGGCGCGCTCCCGGCCACTCAGGCGAGCGAGGATCTTCCGCATGTCGATGTTCAGGTCCAAGCTCTCCGATGCCGCCCATCGCTCCTGATCTTCGATCCTAAGCGGCAATTCTCTTCGGTGCTTCCGCCAGTGATCCACAGCCAAGCGGGTCGCCGCCCTGTACAGGAACGATCGGCGTTGCGTTTCCGCGAGCGCCGGAGCGTTGAGCAGACGAACATAGCTCTCCTGCAGTATGTCCTGCGAGTGCGCGCCGTCGAGAGTAATACGCATGATGTACGCAAGGAGCGCGGGGGCTGTGGCCTGATAGAAAAGCTCAAACTGGCGTTCGTCTAACCCAGCGTAATGTGGGCCCATGAAGGTGAGG
>JAJFUV010000125.1 GCA_021372245.1 Terriglobales bacterium | reverse complement strand
TGGATCCACACGACGCGGCGCTGGACGCTGATCACCTGGATGTTCCAAAGCGTCGGCATACTGCTGGGCGCGGGATGGGCGTACGCGGTCCTCGGCTGGGGCGGTTACTGGGGATGGGACCCGGTGGAGAACGCCTCGCTGCTGCCGTGGATCACGGCGACCGCCTTCTTGCACTCGGTGATGATGCAGGAAAAGAAGGGAATGATGAAGGTCTGGAACATCGTGATGATTTCAGCCACCTTCTTCCTTTGCATCTTCGGGACGTTCCTGACGCGTTCGGGCGTGGTCAGCTCGGTGCACGCCTTCGCACAGTCGCCTATTGGCCGCTACTTCGTCGGCTTCCTCGCGTTGGGCATCGCGGCGACAATCTACCTGATCATGGACCGGCTGGATTACCTGAAGAGCGAAGCGCGGCTGGAAAGCGTGCTGTCGCGCGAGTCGGCCTTCATGTTCAACAACCTGATCCTGCTGGCCGCCGCTTTCGCTGTGCTGTGGGGCACGCTATTCCCAGTGATTTCGGAAGCCGTCACGGGTGAGAAGATCAGCGTGGACACGCCGTTTTTCAACCGCGTGAACGTACCGATCGGTCTGTTCCTGCTGTTCCTTACGGGCGTGGGCCCATTGATCGCATGGCGGCGCAGTTCGCCGGAAGGGTTGAAACGCAACTTCCTTTGGCCGGGCGTGGCGGCTCTGGTGCTGATGGCCGCCCTGGTCGCGGCTGGCGTCAGGCACTTCTATGCCATTGTGAGCCTGGGCTTGTGCCTCTTCGTAGCCTGGACTATCGTTAGCGAATTCTACAAAGGCTCGCGAGCCGTCAAGGCGCGCACTGGGTCGAGCCTGCTCGCGGCCGCCGTGGAACTGACGCATCGCAACACGCGCCGCTACGGCGGTTACATCGTACACACGGGAGTGGTGCTGATGTTTCTAGGTTTCACCGGCGCGGCGTTCAACAAGGACTCGACCGTCGAAGTGAAAGTGGGCGACGGGATTCGCCTGGCCGGCTACGACCTGAAAGTGAAGGATCTGCGCGAGGGCGACAACGAGAACTACACCTGGCACCACGCAGTAGTGGACGTTTTCCGTGGCGGCAAACTGATCGACACGCTAGAACCCGAACGGCGCATGTACAAGTCCAGCCGGCAGGGTACGTCGGAAGTCTCCATCCGCCGCCGCCTACACGAAGACCTGTACCTTAATTTCGCGGGCATGACCGACGATAACCAGCGCGCCGTGATCCAGGCCTACGTCTTTCCGCTGGTGAGCTGGATCTGGGTGGGATTCTGGGTGATGCTGGGAGGAACGCTGATCTGTCTGGTTCCCAGCAAAGTGCGATTGGATTACGCGCGAACCGAACTCTTGGAAGTCGCGGAAAAGAAGTCCCAGGTGGAGAATTGAATTTTCAGAGACTCGAATGATCCTTCTCTCAGCGGCTGTTGCCCTCGTCCTCGGATCGCTCGTGTACACCCTGTTTGTGCGGGCCAAGGACCTTCCCGAGCCGGAACCGGTGTCTCCCACCGCGCATCTGGAAGAACGCAAGGCGCAGATCTACGACAACCTGCGCGACCTGCAATTCGAACTTCGCGTCGGCAAGTTGTCCGAGGCCGACTACCAAGCGTCGAAGCTCATCCTGCAGAAAGAGCTGGCCCAGGTAACGGCGCAGATCGAAGGGAGCGGTTCGACGTCTGTTGCCCCGCGGCCTGAGCCCAGACCGGCGACATCGAACGTCTGCCCCCATTGCGGCGCCCATTTCGCGCAGCCGCTGAAGTTCTGCGGCGAGTGTGGCAAGCCCATGGCGGAGGCGCGGTCATGAGACTTCTGGCACTGGTTTTCACCGTGGCCGGGACGCTGGCGGCGGCCATCGACGGGACGGTCATCAATGGCACTACCGGCAAGCCGCAAGCCGGCGCGAGCGTGCTGCTTACAAGCATGGGACAAGGCGGCATGTTGCCGCTCGGAACGGCGCGGACGGGAACGGACGGAAAGTTCCGCATCGAAGGTTCCGCCGAAGGCGCCGTGCTGCTCCAAGTTACGCACGCGGGCATTACTTACAGCCAGATGCTGATGCCAGGCGCGCCAACGTCGGGCATTGAAACGAAGGTGTACGACACTTCGTCCAAACCCGGCAGCGCGGAGGTGCTCGAACACGTCGTGCTGTTGCAGCCCGGCGCAGGCCAGGTAGCGGTAAACGAGACCGTCATATTCCGCAATTCCGGTAAGGTCACTTACGACGACCCGGTCAACGGCACGCTTCGTCTTTACGTACCCGGGGAAACCAAGGATGAGCTTCGCGTGATGGCACGGGCGCCGCAAGGCATGCCGGTGCCCCGCGCGGCGGTGAAAACCAAGCAGCCCAACGTCTACAAGGTGGATTTCCCGATCAAGCCCGGCGAGACGAGCATCGAGCTGGCTTATACGGTTCCACTCGCAACACCTCCGGTTTTCGCGGGTAAAGTACTGCACCCGGGCGGGGCGCTGCGGCTGGTGGTGCCGCAGGGCGTGACGCTCTCGGGCGCGGCGGTGGCGCGAGTCGGCGAAGAACCACAGTCCAAGGCGCAGATCTACGCAGCCCAGGGGCCGGAGTACAAGGTGCAAATCCAAGGCTCGGGCGAACTGCGTGCCGCGGACACGTCCCAGGGCGCTCAGGAGGAAGAAGACTCCGGACCGCCCATCACTCAGATCCTGCCTTCGGCCTACGACAAGTTATACTGGACCCTCGGCCTGGCGGGGGCGATTTTGGCGCTGGGTTTCGTGATGCTCTACCTGCGCGGCTCGCCGCGCGAGGCACCTCAAAAGGGCAAGAACAAATAAGATGGGCGCCGTCACTGTGGAGGGCGTCTGGAAGTTCTATGGGGACTTCCCCGCCCTGCGCGACATCAGCTTCGAGATCGCGCCAGGCGAGTGCCTGGCGCTGCTAGGCCGCAACGGCGCGGGCAAAACCACGCTGCTGCGCATTCTGGCGGGCCTGGGACACGCATCCCGGGGCCGTGTGACGATATTCGGCGATGAACCGCGCAACGAGCGGGCACGGGCGCGCATCGGCGTGCTAGGGCACGGGATCGCCGTATACGACGAGCTTTCCGCTTTCGAGAACCTGAAGCTTTTCGCGCGGCTCTACGGCCTGGACAACCCGGCGCGCACGGCCATGGAGTGGCTGGAGCATACGGACCTGGCGCGCGTGAAGGATTCGCGTGTGCGCGAGTTTTCCCGAGGCATGCGGCAGCGGTTGGCCGTGGCGCGGGCCTTTCTGCATTCGCCGTCTCTGCTCATCCTGGACGAACCGTTCACGGCCTTGGACGATCGCGCCATCGCGCTGCTGCAGGACCTGCTGCGCGCCTCGCTTGCCGAGGGCCGCACCATCGTCATGTCCACGCACCAGCTTCGCGAGGCGCTGGAACTGGCCAACGGCGTCGCGCTGATTGTGCGCGGGCGCCTGGCGCATCGCGGGCCGCGCACCGAAGAGATGCTGGCCGATCCGGGGTGGCTCTACCGGACCTACGGAGAGGCGTGATGCGGCTGCTCAGACAAGCGCTCACGGTGGCGGCCAAGGACCTGCGCAGCGAGATCCGCACCAAGGAAGCGATCAACGCCTCGCTCGCTTTCGCCCTGGTCATCCTACTGCTATTCAGTTTCGCCTTCGACCCGACCTCCGACCAGACACGTGAGATGTCGGGCGGGCTGCTCTGGCTGGTGTTCGCCTTCGCCGGCGCGCTGATCTTGAACCGCAGCTTCGCACGCGAACTCGAAAACGATTGCCTGGATGCGCTGCTGGCAGCACCCATATCCGGGGCGGCGCTGTTTCTGGGCAAAGCGTGGGCCAATCTCGTGCTGTTGCTCGCCGTTGAGCTACTCTCCCTACCGGTATTCGGAGTTTTCTACAACGTGCGCTGGACGTCGCAGTTGCCCTCGCTCCTGCTGGTGCTGGTGCTTGGCACGTGGGCGCTCACCGTGATCGGCACCATGTTCAGCGCGCTGACCGTCAACCTGCGGCTGCGCGAAATCATGCTGCCGATGCTGGTGTACCCGTTCATGATTCCAGCGTTGATGGCGGCCATACAGATTTCGACCGGACTCATCAACGGCCAGCCGCTCGCCGGCGCTATGATCGACTGGTTGAAGCTGCTCGCCGGCTTCGATCTCATCTACACAGCGCTGGCGCTGGCGCTGGCCGACACTGTGCTCGTGGGGTGAAACATGCGTCAACGAATCCTGGTGATACTGACCGGCATCGCGGCGGTTCTTCTGGTTCGGAACCTATTCGTGATCCTGCTGCGCCTGCCGGACGAGGCGATGCAGGGCGCGATCTACCGCATCATCTTCTACCATGTGCCGGCTGCATGGACGGCCTTCATCGGCTTTTTCGTCGCCATGGTGATGAGCGTCGCGCACCTGGCCACGAAGAAGCTGAAGTATGACGCGGTGGCAGTGGCGGCGACTGAAGTTTCGCTGGCGTTCGCCGCGGTGAACCTGATCACGGGCATGTTCTGGGGCCGAATCATCTGGGGCATCTGGTGGACCTGGGACCCGCGGCTCACCTCGATGCTGGTGTGCGTGCTGCTGTACGCCGGCTACTTGATGCTGCGGCAGGCCATTGAGGATCCGACCGCGCGCGCCCGCGCGTCGGCCGTTCTTTCGATCTTCGCCTTCGTCGATGTGCCCATCGTGTTCTTCTCCATCAAGTGGTGGCGCACGCAGCACCCGGCGCCGGTGGTGTACGCCGGCGGCTCGATGGATCCGGAGATGTGGCGCATGCTGTTCCTGAATTGGGTGCCGATCCTGCTGCTGTGGGTGGTGCTGCTGTCACTGCGCATGCGCCAGGAAGAGATGCGCCGCGAACTGGACGCCCTGCGCCGTCACGCCCACGCGCTGTAATAGCGCCGGCTGAAAAACCCACACCACGTGTGGCAACCTATTCGTATGATGCTTTGCCTCTTGCTCATGTTGCCCGCGTTCGCATTCCGCGACACGGGCCACCAATCGCTGCTGCTCGAGGACCGCGGCAAGCCGGTCTATGAGTACAACTACGGGATGGTGCTCAAGCCCGGGTTCCCGGCGGAGATGAGCCGCTCCGGCTACCTGCATCCGGTGTATGCGCCGGACGGCACCCTGCTCACAGACGACTTCAACCCGGACCACGCGCATCATCGCGGCATCTCCTGGATGTGGCAAGTGGTGAAAGTGGATGGCCAGAGCTACGACCTGTGGACGGTGAAAGGCATCAAATCGAAGTTCGTGAAATGGATCGCGCGCGAGGCCAAATCGAGCACCGCCCGGCTAGAGGTGGAAAACGGCTGGTTCGTGGGCGACCGCAAGGTAGTGGTCGAGAAGGCAAACATCGTGGCACACGCGGTTGAGGGCAACCGCCGCCGTCTCGATTTTGAACTGACCTTCGAAGCCGTCTCCTCGCCCGTAGAGATAACGGGCACTCCTGACGGCAAGAAAGGCTTCGGCGGATTCTGCATGAGGTTCGCGCCGCGAGATGGCGGCAAGGCTGAGACAGTGATTACGACGGAAAACGGAAAGTCGGAGAAAGACGGCGTCAACGAGCCGCACCGCTGGGCCGCCGTTTCAGGCACATTCCAGGGCAAGGCCGCGGGGGCGCGTATCGATGATTCGCCCTCGAACCCCGGCTATCCCAACAACGGCTGGCTGCTGCGTCATGGATTCGGATTCCTGAATCCTTATTTCCCCGGCTTGAATTCCTACACGATCCAGCCCGGCAAGCCGCTCAAGTTGCGTTACACGGTGACTCTGTTCACGGGTGCTGAAGTACCTAAGTAGCCGGAGTCTCCACCAAGATAAGCGCTTCGGCGTCCTCGCCGTAAGGTCCCATGGCGAGCAACTTTCCGCCGGGGCCCATGGCGATCGAGCAGCCTATGCACTTGCGCCCTTGCCACGGTCCTCCGGCGAGCCAGCCGACGTTGCTCACACCCACCACAGTCATGGGGTACTCCTGCGTTAGCGTCCGGTAGGCGCCCAGCCACAGTTCGCCGTACGGCGTGGCCGCGTTGTCGTGATCGGCGTCCACCGCCCAGGCACAGGGCGACAGCAACAACTGCGCGCCCATGCGGCCCAAGGAGCGGCCTAAACACAGCGATTCGGGAAAATTGTCCGCGCAGATCGCAAGACCCATCACGCCAAATTCCGTTCGGGCCACGGCGAGGCTGTCGCCGGTCGCGTAAAGATTGCGTGCGATGTCGAGTTCGTTGATCTTTCGGTGGCGAAGCAGGATTTCGCCGGTGGGCGAAATGAGCACCGCCGCGTTGTAGATGCGCTCCCCGGCGCGCTCGGTAAGACCTGCCACCACGTAGATGCCGGTGCGCCGTGCCTCGGCAGCCAGGCAATCAGAGGCGGGCCCAGGAATCGGCAGCGCATCGGCGCGCGCTCCGGGCCAAGTCCAGCCGAGATCGAGGCATTCCGGCAGCACGACAATGCCCGCGTCCTGCCCGGCGGCGCGTTCGATCATACGCACGGCGCGACTGAGATTCGCTTCGCGCTCGCCGCAGGCAACCAGCATCTGCGCCATGGTGATGCGAACGTTTGAGGGCCGGTCCATCATGGTCGTTGCCTCTAGCCTTCCTTACGGCACAGGTACTCACGCAGAAAGGCTCCGTCCTGGCGTTGATCGAGAATCTCGAAACCGGCGCGCGTGAGCAATCCTTCCATGATCCAGGCAAGTGTGCTGTACTCCTGGCAGATGTGCCGCAGCAATGCGTGACGCGAAGCCTCGGGCATTTCCGGACCGGCGATGCGGTCGAAGTACACGCCCGGCTGATCGCTGGTCCAGTCGAACACGACGTCGCGCAGCGAAAGCCGTCGCCCAGGCTTGAGCCAGGTGTAAATCCTCTCGAGCGCCACCGCCTTCCAAACGTCCGGCAGATGGTGCAGCGCAAGACCGGAAACCACCGCATCGTAGGTTGC